>NZ_JBDGJH010000007.1:0-350060 GCF_057656995.1 Mycobacterium sp. Soil_C_30
GGCCCCGGTGGTCCGCGTCCGGGTGGGACCCGTGCCACCCCGGGCAACATGCCGCCGCGTCCCGCCACCGGTGCACCCGGTGCGCGCGGTCCCCGTCCTGGTCCCCGTCCCGGTGGCGGTCCCCGCCCCGGTGCCGGTGGTGGCGGTCGTCCCGGCGGTGCCGGTGGCGGCGGTAACTACCGCGGTGGCGGCGCAGGTGCCGGTGCCGGTGCAGGTGCCGGTGGTGGCGCCGCAGGCGGTTTCCGCGGTCGTCCCGGTGGCGGTGGCGGCGGCGGTCGTCCCGGTCAGCGCGGTGGCGCTGCCGGTGCGTTCGGTCGTCCCGGTGGCGCCCCACGGCGCGGTCGCAAGTCGAAGCGCGCGAAAAGGGCCGAATACGAGAACATGCAGGCCCCGGTCGTCGGTGGCGTGCGGTTGCCGCACGGCAACGGTGAGACCATCCGGCTCGCCCGTGGCGCGTCGCTGAGCGATTTCGCCGAGAAGATCGATGCCAACCCGGCCGCGCTGGTGCAGGCACTGTTCAACCTCGGCGAGATGGTCACCGCCACCCAGTCGGTGGGCGATGACACCCTCGAACTGCTCGGCAGCGAGATGAACTTCAAGGTGCAGGTCGTGTCCCCGGAGGACGAGGACCGCGAACTGCTCGAGTCGTTCGACCTCACCTACGGCGAGGACGAGGGCGGCGAGGAAGACCTTCAGATCCGCCCGCCCGTCGTCACCGTCATGGGTCACGTCGACCACGGCAAGACGCGACTGCTGGACAGCATCCGTCAGGCCAACGTCCGCGAGGGCGAGGCCGGCGGCATCACCCAGCACATCGGCGCTTACCAGGTCGAGGTCGACCTGGACGGCAACGAGCGGCTGATCACCTTCATCGACACCCCCGGTCACGAGGCGTTCACCGCCATGCGTGCCCGCGGTGCGAAGGCCACCGACATCGCGATCCTTGTGGTGGCCGCCGATGACGGTGTGATGCCGCAGACGGTCGAGGCCATCAACCACGCGCAGGCGGCCGATGTGCCGATCGTGGTGGCGGTCAACAAGATCGACAAGGAAGGTGCCGACCCGGCGAAGATCCGCGGCCAGCTCACCGAATACGGGCTGGTGGCCGAGGACTTCGGCGGCGACACCATGTTCGTCGACATCTCGGCCAAGCAGGGCACCAACATCGACGCGCTGCTGGAAGCGGTCATCCTGACCGCCGACGCCGCACTCGATCTGCGCGCCAACCCGGACATGGAAGCTCAGGGTGTGGCCATCGAGGCGCACCTCGACCGTGGCCGCGGCCCGGTGGCGACCGTGCTCATCCAGCGCGGCACGCTGCGGGTGGGTGACTCGGTGGTGGCCGGCGACGCGTACGGACGTGTCCGGCGCATGGTCGACGAGCACGGCGAGGACGTCGAAGAGGCGCTGCCGTCCCGTCCGGTGCAGGTCATCGGCTTCACGTCGGTGCCAGGTGCCGGTGACAACCTCCTGGTTGTCGACGAAGACCGCATCGCCCGCCAGATCGCCGATCGGCGCAGCGCGCGCAAGCGCAACGCGCTGGCCGCACGCAGCCGCAAGCGCATCAGCCTGGACGACCTGGATGCCGCGCTGAAGGAAACCAGTCAGCTGAACCTGATCCTCAAGGGCGACAACTCGGGCACCGTGGAGGCGCTGGAAGAAGCCCTCCTGGGGATCGAGATCGACGACGAGGTGGAGCTGCGCGTCATCGACCGCGGCGTCGGTGGTGTCACCGAGACCAACGTCAACCTGGCGTCGGCCTCGGACGCGATCATCATCGGCTTCAACGTCCGCGCCGAGGGCAAGGCCACCGAGCTGGCCAACCGCGAAGGTGTGGACATCCGGTACTACTCGGTGATCTACCAGGCCATCGACGAGATCCAGAGTGCGCTCAAGGGCATGCTCAAGCCGGTCTACGAGGAGAAGGAACTCGGCCGCGCCGAGATCCGCGCCATCTTCCGGTCGTCCAAGGTCGGCAACATCGCCGGTTGCCTCGTGCAGTCGGGCATCATGCGCCGCAACGCCAAGGCCCGCCTGCTCCGCGACAACATCGTTGTCGCCGAGAACCTCACGGTGTCCTCGCTCAAGCGCGAGAAGGACGATGCCACCGAGGTGCGCGAAGGCTACGAGTGCGGTCTCACGCTGACCTACAGCGACATCAAGGAAGGCGACATCATCGAGACGTACGAACTCGTGGAAAAGGCGCGTACTTAAGTGGCTGACCCTGCACGGGCAAGGCGACTCGCCAAGCGCATCTCCACCATCGTCGCCTCGACGATCGAGTACGAGATCAAGGATCCCCGGTTGGCCTTCGTGACCGTCACGGACACGAAGGTCACCGGAGACCTGCACGACGCCACGGTGTACTACACGGTGCGCGGGCCGAGTCTCGACGACGAGCCCGATCTCGCCGGCGCCGCCGCGGCGCTGGAAAGTGCCAAAGGTGTGCTGCGCACGAAAGTCGGTGCCGGGACCGGTGTTCGGTACACCCCGACCCTGTCGTTCGTACTGGACACCGTGCCCGAGGCGGCGGCACACATGGAGGAACTCCTGGCTCGGGCGCGGGCGGCTGATGCCGACCTCGCGCGGGTACGGGAGGGTGCGACGCCGGCGGGGGACGCCGACCCGTACCGTGTACCTGGGGTGGAGGACCAGAGCGGGGGCTCAGAAGATACTGAGGACGCCAGTGACCGCTATCGACCCGAAGACTGAACAAGCTCTGGTAGGTCGGCGCGTGGACGCCGACGGCGCCATCGAGGTGCTGTCCCACGCTCATACGGTTGTCATCGTCTGTCACGTGTTTCCTGATGCCGACACCATCGGCGCCGGCTTGGCCATCGCACAGGTGCTCGACGACCTCGGCAAGGACGTGTCCGTCAGCTTCGCCGCGCCCGCCACGTTGCCGGACTCGTTGCGCACCCTGCCGGGTGGCCGGCTGCTGGTGAGGCCGCAGGACGTCGACCCGAAACCCGACCTGGTGGTGACGGTCGACATCCCGAGCCCGAACCGGCTCGGAGACCTGCAGCATCTCCTGGACAGCGGCGACACACCCGTGCTGGTGATCGACCACCACGCCTCCAACGAATTGTTCGGCACGGCCAACTACGTCGATCCCTCGGCCGACTCCACCACGATGCTGGTGGCCGACCTGCTCGACGCCTGGGGCCGACCGATCGACGGCCCGGTGGCGCACTGCCTTTATGCCGGGTTGATCACCGACACCGGCTCCTTCCGGTGGGCCAGTGCGCGGGCACACCGACTGGCGGCCCGGTTGGTGGACCTCGGCGTGGACAATGCCGGCATCAGCCGTGCGCTGCTGGACACCCATCCCTTTGCGTGGCTGCCGATGCTGTCGCGGGTTCTCGGCTCGGCGCAGATGTTTCCGGACGCGCTCGACGGCCGTGGCCTGGTGTTCGCCGTCGTCAACCATCGGGAGTGGGCTGCGGCCCGGCCCGAGGAGGTCGAGAGCATCGTCGACATCGTGCGCACCACGCAGCAGGCCGAAGTGGCCGCGGTGTTCAAGGAGATCGCGCCGCAGAGCTGGTCGGTGTCCATGCGGGCCAAGACCTACGATCTGACACCGGTGGCCACCGGGTTCGGTGGAGGCGGGCACCGGCAGGCCGCGGGATACTCCGCGTCCGGGTCCGTCGAGCACGTGATCGCCGAACTACGCGCCGCTGTTGGCTGAACTCGACAAACCGCCGACCAGCCGCACCATCGCGGGGCTGGCTCTGCCGGCCCTCGGCGTGCTGGCGGCGGAACCGCTGTATCTGCTGTTCGACATCGCGGTCGTCGGACGGCTGGGCGCACTCAGCCTGGCCGGCCTGGCCATCGGTGGCTTGGTGCTCGGGCTGGTGGCCTCGCAGGGCACGTTCCTGTCGTATGGAACCACTGCCCGCGCCGCCCGCTTCTACGGTGCCGGTGACCGCGCCGCCGCCGTCCGTGAGGGTGTGCAGGCGACGTGGCTGGCGATGGGTCTGGGGCTGCTGATCATCGCGGTCGTGGAGGCGGCGGCGGTGCCGATGGTGGCGGCGATCGCGGGTGACGCCGGTATCGCGGATGCGGCGCTGCCCTGGCTGCGGATCGCCATCCTCGGCGCGCCGGCGATCCTGATCTCGTTGGCGGGCAACGGCTGGATGCGTGGCGTGCAGGACACCGCCAAACCGTTGCGGTATGTGATCGCGGGTTTTGTGGTGTCGGCGATCCTGTGCCCGCTGCTGGTGTACGGCTGGCTTGGGTTGCCGCGGCTCGAGTTGGCCGGCTCGGCGGTGGCCAACCTGGTGGGGCAGTGGCTGGCGGCGCTGCTGTTCTGCCGCGCGCTGCTGGTCGAACGGGTGTCATTGCGGCTCGACGTCGCGGTGCTGCCGGCTCAGCTGGCGATGGGCCGCGATCTCCTGATCCGCAGCCTGGCTTTCCAGGCGTGTTTCGTGTCGGCGGCCGCGGTGGCCGCACGCTTCGGCGCCGCCGCGGTGGCTGCGCACCAGGTGGTGCTGCAGCTGTGGAGTTTTCTTGCGCTGGTGCTGGATTCGCTGGCCATCGCCGCGCAGTCCCTGGTGGGCGCCGCCCTCGGGGCCGGGCATCTGCCGCACGCGAAGACGGTGGCGTGGCGGGTGACGGTGTTCTCCACCGTGGCGGCCGCGGTGTTGGCCGGGCTGTTCGCGCTGGGGGCGACGGTGGTGCCGGCACTGTTCACCCATGACCGCGCGGTGCTTGACGAGATCAATGTGCCGTGGTGGTTCCTGGTGGCCCAACTGCCGGTCGCCGGAATCGTTTTCGCGCTGGACGGGGTGTTGCTCGGTGCCGGTGATGCGAAGTTCATGCGCAACGCGACGGTGGCCAGCGCGCTGGTCGGATTCCTGCCTCTGATCTGGCTGTCGATGGCGTTTGGTTGGGGACTGTTCGGCATCTGGTCGGGCCTGAGCCTGTTCATGGTGCTGCGGCTGGTGTTCGTCGGCTGGCGCACTCTGTCGGGCCGCTGGTTGGTTGCGGGCACCTCGACCGGCTAGAGCCGAGCGCCTCGACCCGCCGTCGCAAGGATGTTCTGGGCCCGGACCAGGACGGGTCGATCCACCATGTGTCCGTCCACGGTCGTGGCGCCGGCCGCCGGGTCCGAGGCGTTGACAACGGCCTGCGCCCAGTTGATTTCGTCGGCGGTGGGTGTCAGCGCCTGATGGACGGCCGCTACCTGGGTGGGGTGGATGCACAGCTTGGCCGTCATTCCCATCGATCGTGCATACCGAGTGTCGGCGGTGGTGCGGTTAGGGTCGGTCACGTCAGTGGTGACGCCGTCGATCGGCGGCGGCAGGCACGCTTGTGCCGAGGCCAGCACCATTGTGGACCGGGCGACCAGCAAGGCGTCGCGGTCGGCAGAGTCGACACCGAGTTGGGCGGCGAGGTCGATGCTGCCGAATGCCAGGCGGTGCACGGAAGACAGTGACCCCACCGCGGCGGCAGCGGCGACCCCAGCGGCTGTTTCCACGAGCGCGACCACCATGTTCGCGGAGAGGCCCGTGATCTGTTCGGGGCGTTCCGTTTTCGGGAGCATCACTCCCGCCGAAGGGAATTCGGCCATCAGGTCCGCGTCGCCGGGATGCCACTCGGTGTCGGTACCGTTGATCCTCACCATGGCGGGGTTGCCGCGGCCCAACCATTGCCGGGTGTGTTCGCGGGCAGTGGCTTTCGCCGAGGGTGCGACCGCATCCTCGAGGTCGATGACGACGATGTCGGGGCCGGCCGCGGCTGCCTTGTCGAAGCGGTCCGGACGATCACCCGGAACGAAGAGAAACGTTCGGGCGGACATGATCCGGTCGGGGGTGTAGCCGGTCATGCCAGTACCGCCTGTGCCGTGACGTGCACGTCGTCGGTGCCCGACACCACCGCGAGGCTGACGGTGCGGCCCTCCGGTCGGCCCTCGACCCTGAAGTGGTCGCCGACGAAGATAGGGCGGCGCAACGTGAACGCGAATTCGCCGACTGCGGCGCGGGCACGCACCAGTTCGGACAGGTAGATCGCCAGGAGCGGTCCGTGTACGACCAGCCCGGGGTAACCCTCGGTGCCCGTGGTGTAGGCCTCGTCGTAGTGGATGCGGTGGGCGTTTCCCGTCAGGGCGCTGAAGCGGAACAGAAGCACGGGGTCCGGCGCAGGAGCGGACCACCAGGGTGCCGTCGGGGGCTCCATGGGCTCGTCGGCGCGGTTGAACCTCGTGCTCGCTCCGGGGTCGGAGCGGTACACCAGGTCCTGTTCCTCGACCACGCGCACGGCACCGTCGTGCCGGTAGAGGTGCCGGACGGTGACGAAGAGCATCTCGCCGCTGCGCCCGTGTTTGATCTCGGTCGACACCACCGTCGATTCCCGCTCCACCGTGTCGCCGATTCGCAGCGGTTCGTCGACGGTGACACGGCCGCCGGCGAACATCCTGCGGCGGTGCGGGATCGGCGGCAGAAAGTGACCCTCCCGGGGGTGGCCGTCGGCTCCCAGCTCTGCGGTGGGCGGCCAGTCGAGGAAGAACACCCAGTGCCACAACAGGGGGAGCGGGTCACCGTCGCCGAACTGCTCCTGGATGTTTAAGGTGGCCGCCAACTGCTGCACCTGGTGCCGGGAAATGACGTCGGTTGTCCTGACGGGGGTGGGGGACCAGTCGGTGAGGTGTGTGGCGATGCCCCATCGGGCTGATGGGCTTGCCATCGTGTCAGACACCACCATTCGGTTCGGTGGGCAGTTGGTCGAGCTGCTGGAGCACCGAGTAGAGGTTGGCGACGCCCCAGTGGTCGGTGATCTTTCCGTCGCGGACGCGCATCGCGTCCACCGTTTCGAATGCAATGGACCTGCCGGTGCCTGCGATGCCGAGAAAATCACCCTGGTGGGTGCCGTGATACACCTTGTAGGTGGTGACGATGTCTCCGTCCACTGTCTGCCAACCGATCTCGGGTCGAAAGTCAGGGAAGGCCGCCCGCAGTCGTTTGTAGAGGACCAGTACCCCGGCCTTGTCCGCAGTGGTGCCGGGCTGGGGTGTGTGGTCGACGAAGTCCTCGGCGAAGAGCTCTTCGAAAAGGGCGAAATCGCCTTGTCCCTGGACCTGCTCGGTGTTGCGGCGGACCACGGCCTTGGCGGCCTCCGCCGCAGAGTCCGGCAAGCCTGCTTCTTCGCTGTTTTCGTAGTGTGACATTGGTGTGTTCACCTTCTGTGATGTGGAGTGAGTTGCCGAGGTGAGCTCGGACGACGACATGATCCGCAGGACACGTTTGCCCGTTACGCGCCGGGTCCCGACCTCGCGGTAGGCCCGCCGGACCTCGTCGGTGGTGAACCGGTACACCTCCGAGATCGGCACTGTGACGTCACCGCGTGCGACCAGGGCGGCCAGGGCGGACCACACCTGTGGTGTGTCGGCCTGTTCCTGGGCTTCGGAGTGGACTCCGAAGCGGCGTACCGCTTCATGGTCGATCAGGGTGTTGATCCGGTGGGGGAGAACTCCGAGATCGACTGCCATGGCGACGTTGCCGGCGCCGAAGGTGTCGATGAAGCCGTCGATGCCGTCGGGCGCGAGGTCGCGTAAACGCTGTGCCAGTTCCGGTCCGTACTGGACGGGGCGGATGCCCAGCCCGGCCAGCCGCTCGAAGTTGGCGACGCTGCAGGTTCCGATCACCTCGGCGCCGCGTAACCGGGCCAGTTGGGCGGCGTAGACACCGACACCGCCGGCTGCGGCCGACACCACGATGGTTTCCCCCGGTCGGGGATCGACAGCGGCCACCGACGCCCATGCAGTGGCGCCGGCGCCCGCGATGGTGGCGGCGGCCTCCCACGGCAGATCCGCGGGCTTGGGCGCGATCCGTTGTGTGCCAATGGCTACATACTGTGACTGCGCCCGGCGGGGAGCGAACCCGATCACCTCGTCACCGATCTCGAATTCCGTTGCGCCATGACTTTTTTCGACGATCCTACCGGCGAAGTCGTTGCCCTGTCCCTCCGGGAAGTGTGCAGGCCAGAAGGTGGCGTAGCGTCCTTCGCGGATGCCGATCTCACCGGGGTTGGTGGCCGCGGCCACCACCGCGACCAGTACCTCCCCGGCGGAGGGTGCCGGGCGGGGGACTTCGGTCACCTCGAGCACCTCGGGGCCACCGTAGTGGTTGAATCTGACTGCTTTCATTCAGAGTTGCCCGGGCTGTGCGTAGCGGTAGAAGAACGGCCCGAGCTGGGCGGCCAACGCCCGTGTCAGCCCGGCACTGTCCTCCAGCAGCCGAGCGCCCGGGTCCAGCGGACCGACGTACACCGGGGCGAAGCCGGCATCGGCGCTGAGCTGTTCGGCGAAGGGACGGGCATCGTCATCGGCGGCGTAAAGGTTACCGGGCGGGACCCGCTGCGTGCTGATCTCGGCATAGTTGCGAGCGAAGTTGGTGGAGAACGCTTTTGCGGTCGGCCCGCCGATGACCGACTGGATCTGATGCGACAGTGAGCGATCGGCGTCGTCACGGTCGGTGTAGATGTTGCAGGCGTCGATGGTCGGTTGGCCGGCCAGCCCGACGATGCCATCGAGTGCCTCCCGGAGGTGGGCGGCCGCGACCGCCACGACGATCACGTCGGCACCTGTGGCGTCACCGCCGTCACGTCCGAGCAGGCTCACCTGGTGACCACTGCTGCTCCACAGTCTACCGAGTCCGCTGCCGACGTTGCCTCGGCCGATCACCGTCACTCTCATTGACCATTCCTCTCTGTGGGGAACCCGTGGCGTGCACCGGCATCACCGGCGGGGGAGGGGACCGAGCGAAAGAGGTTCACCCGATGCTGCTTTCGTGCAACATGTCTTGGCAATCCCCGTAGCCTACTCGGCCGTCGGGCAGTGTCCAGCGCATGAAGGTGAGGTTGGCGTGCAGCATCGGCCAGTACGGCACAGGTAGGTTGTTCACCGCGGTGCCCTGCAGTTGCCAGATTTCGTCGTGGTCATCGCGCAGCTCGACGCTGATCGCCAGCGGGTGGTCGGGGAAGCCCTCGGCGTGGCGCGTGTGCTGGCGCACGGCCCGAATCGTCCGCAGCCGGCCGCCGACGGCGACGTAGCCCCAGTGCAGTGCCCGCGCGGACATCTCGGCGGTGTCCCCCGCGATGACGAGGAAAGCCAGGTCGTCACCGAAGATCGGGGCCGACCACGAATGCCGGGGAAATGGCGCCTCTTCGGCGCGGGTGACGCCGAAAGAGCGGTTCCGGGTGAAGTGGCCGGAGACGGTGTGGTCACGTCCGTTCAGCCGAAGTGAGCCGGATGTGCGCATCGGCTGGGTGAAGTTCCCGCCCCCGGGCTTGCCCGCCGGCGGCGCAACCGAATCCCACTGGATGCTGAACTCGACATCTGTTGTTGGCGAGCGGTATTCGGCAGTGATCCGGCGGAACGGCTCGATGACTCTGACGTGGACTCCGGTCGGGTAGCGGACGTCGTCCAGATTCGTCGGAGGAGACGGGAGGTAGTTGCGGTAGTCGAGGTGGTCCGCCTCGCCCATCCAGCGTGCGAACGTCGACCAGATCGCTACACCGCCACTGAGCAAGCCGAGGCGCGGGTGCATCCAGTGGTAGATCAGGCAGTCCAGGCCGGCCTCGGGAACGCAGAAACCGAGATAGGAGGTCTCGGTGGCCGTGTGCCCCTCGGCGCAGGAACCGACCAGTTCGGCATCGGGTGGAACCGGGGCGAAATCGGCAAGACGATCGGTGGTCATCAGCGTGCCGCCCGGCGGGTCCACGCATCGACACCGATGGCCAACAGCAGCACCACGCCAGTGGCGATCTGCTGATAGAGCGGTTCGACACCGAGCAGGTTGAAGCCGTTCTGCAGCAGGGCCAGCAGCGCCACGCCGGCCACCGTGCGCCAGACCGCACCTTCACCGCCGGACATGGAGTTGCCGCCGATGAGCATCGCGGTCCAGACGTTGTAGGCCATGGCGGCGCCCGACGACGTCCCGGCGCTCATGCTGCCACTGCTGACGAGCACCGCGCCTACTCCTGCGGTGAGCCCGGCGAACACGAAGGCGAACAGGCGAACCGGTCGGGTTCTGATCCCGGTGAGGCGTGTCGCCTCCTCGTTGCCGCCGGTGGCGTAGAGATACCGACCGATGGTCGTCCTGGTGAACAGGAACCATGTTGCCACCACGGTCAGCAGGAAACACCACACCGGAACGGTGAGACCCAGGGGTCTCGCCAGCGCGAAGGCGTAGCCGGGGTCGGTGGCGATCTGTACCGTTCCGCCGGTCACGGCGACGGCGGCACCGCTGAACACAATGGAGGTGGCCAGGGTGGCGACGAAGACGTTCATGCGCCCGTATGTTCCCAGGACGCCGTTGACCGCCCCCAGAACCGTGCCACTGACAATGCCGGCGACCACTCCCATCGGCACCGAGACCGCCTCGGCGACGGTGACTGCGGCGACACCGGCCACGACGTACATGGCGCCGGTGGACAGATCGAATCCGGCGGTCAGCAGGATCGCGGACGCACCGAGCGCCATGATGCCGACCGGAGCCCACTGGGTCGCGACGTTCATCAGGTTCGACAGGGACAGAAATGCCGGCGACGAGAGCGCCAACGCCAGGAACAGCACGACCACGGCGCCCAGCACACCGAGGTCCCGGACGCGTCCGAAGTTCAAGCGCGAGAGGCGTTTCCCGGGGTTCAGGGCCGGTTCCGCGCGGCTGTGTCGCAGCGCATCACTGGTCATCGGAGTTCTCCCTTGACTGTTGGCCGAATGCGGCGGTGAGTATCTGTTCGTGGGTCGGCGAGCTCAGTTCGGCGGCGATGCGGCCGCGGTTCATCACCAGGACCCGGTGTGAGATCCCGATGACTTCATCGAGATCGCTGGAGATCAACAGGATTGCGCAGCCATTTCGGGCCAGTTCGCAGAGGATGTCGTAGAGCGCGCGCCGTGATCCTACGTCCACTCCGCGTGTCGGCTCGTCGACGATGAGAACCGTGGGTCGGCGAGCGACCCAGCGACCGATGATCGCTTTCTGCTGGTTGCCGCCGGACAGATGACGGATGGATCGGGTGGGATCCGGCGGCTGAACGGCACACTGGGTCATCGAGAGCTCGACCAACGCGCGGGCCCGTTTGTGGTTGATGACCCCCCAGTGACTGAGGTTGCCCAACGATCCCAACGAGATATTGTCGGCGGTGCTCCACATCGGCAGGATTCCTTCGTCACGCCGGTTCTCGGAGACGAACGCCACCCCGGCGGTGACGGACGTTCGGATCGATCCCGGCCGGAGGACCCGGCCATCCACCCGGACGGTGCCACGGTCGGGGCGATCGGCGCCGAAGACGGCACGGGCGAGTTCGGTGCGGCCACTGCCGGCAAGGCCTGCCACACCTACGATTTCGCCGCTGTGCACCCGAAATGTGCAGTCGAGGACAGCGTTCGCGCGCGACAGGCCGGCCACCTCGAGAACCACGGGCGCCTGCGGCGAGGGGGGCACGCGTTCGGGGAATGCATGGTCGAGTGGACGTCCCAGCATGCCGGTGATCAGCGACTCCGCAGACTCGGCGGAGGTGGCGGAGGTCCGCACATGCCGTCCGTCGCGCAGGATCGTCACCGTATCCGCCACTTGCAGAACCTCATCGAGGAAGTGCGAGATGAACAGGATGGTCACCCCGCGCTCGCGCAGCGTGCCGAGCAACCGGTGGAACCGGGCGGTCTCCTCCAAGCCGAGGGCGGCGGTCGGCTCGTCGAAGATGATGAACTTAGATCCCCGGGCCAGTGCTCGCAGCACTTCCACCTTCTGTTGATCGGCCAGCGTCATCTCACCCACCCGTACCCGTTCCGGGACGTGGAGGCCGGCCTCGGAGACGAGCTGACCAAAGCGTGTGTGCAACGCCGCTCGACGGACAGCTCCCAGAAAGTGGACTTCCTGCCCCAGCATGACGTTCTCGATCGCCGTCATGGACGGCACCAGGGAGATCTCCTGGTGCACATAGGCGATGCCGTGGTCCAGACCGCCTCTCGGGGTCTTGTAGTGGACCTCGCTGCCGTTGACGGCGATGCGGCCCAGGTCCCGAGTGGTGGTACCCGCAAGGATCTTTGCGAGCGTGGACTTTCCGGCACCGTTCTCCCCGACAAGGGCGTGGATGGTGGCGGGCATGATGTCGAGATCCACGGCGTCGAGAACCTTCGTGGTGCCGAATGTCTTGGTCAGTCCGCGGATCGCGACATGAACGCCGGCCGCCCGGTCACCGGTCATCGGCTCAGCCGGTCATGGGTGATGGCCAACATCTCCGCGTCCTCGAACGTGCCGTCGAGCACGATGTCTGCATGTGAACCGGGTTCTTCGCGTGCGATGTAGTCCGACTCGTGCCTGATGCACTGCTGGCGGTAGGGCGCGTAGGTGGGCCAGTCCCGGCGTCGTTCCACCCTGTGCTGGCAGGTTGCCAGCGGCACCTCCACCCACACCGTGGAGGCGAGGTAGGGACGAACGTGGCGGGAACTTGCCCCGACACCTTCGATGACAAGGCGGTCAGTCCATGGGACGTCGCGGACAGCCTCGTACTCGAGTGTCTCCCAGTTCATCACCGGATACCGCCCGTCGAGTCCCCGCGCCAACTTCCCGAGCACACACTCGACGATCAGCTCGGGGCCCGGCTCCATGGCGTCCCACCCGGGCAACAGGTCGTCGAAGTGGATCAGCGGTGCGTCCGCCGCGATGGCGAGCCGCTCGCCGATCGTCGATTTACCGGAGCCGGACCGGCCGTCGACGGCCAGCACCCGAACTCCACCCGCCTGCTCGCCGGGCTGCCGGGTGAACAACCGGGCGGCCAGATCTGCAGACGAGATCATGCGATCGCCATGCCGGTCAGCTCCAACATCCATTCCGGTCGACCGAGAACCTCTGGGACGCAGAAGATCCCGGTGGGGCGAACACCCCACCTCTCGGTGCGGGCCAGGTAGATGTCCATGTGTGCGAAGTACTGCTCAGGCTGCGGTACATACCAATTCAGCTGAACGAGATGGTGGGGTAGGTAGCCTGCGACGTCCAGCAGCCGTTCGATCTTGTCGAGAACCAGGTTCAGCTGGCCCACCATGTCGTCGACGAAGAGCGCAGCACCGTCGTCGTCGGTCGCGACCTGGCCGCCGATGACCAGCATCCGGGAGAACGCGGTGATCTCGATTGCTTCGGAGACGCCGTAGGCGAGACCGGTGTTCCACGGGTTGATCACGTTGTGCGTCATGTCAGAACTCCGGCACGAACTTGTCGACATTCGCACGGGTGAGGACCAGTTCACCCGGACCAAGAGGACTGAATTCAGCCCAGGTCTCGACGACCGGGGCGCGGGATCGGCCGCCGATGGCCGCCAGCAGGAATTCGGTGGCCCGGACGCCTGCGGTGCGTGGGTACAGCACGATCGTCCCGAACTGGTCGCCTGACCTGATCGCGGCGACACTGGCTTCGGTGGCGCCGTTGCCGATGGTCGCCACCCGGCCCTGCAGCCCCTCGTCGATCACCCATCGGTTGATCCCCTGGAGGGTGACGTCGTCGTCGCCGATGACCACGTCGATGCCACCGTGGGCCTGGTAGGCGTCCTGCGCCGCTGCACGACCCTGCGCCGGGTTGTCGTATCCGCCGATGATTTCGCCCACTACCGAGATGTTGGGATGTGCGGCCAGCGCAGCGATGGTTGCGTCTTTCTGTTCGACCAGGATCTGCGCGGCGGGATCGGCGATCGAGTACACCACTTCACAGGGGTTGAGGTCACGGCACGCCATCGCGGCCATCTCGGCGCTCGCCTCTGCGAGATCGCCTGGACTCAGAACGAGTTGAGCAGCGATCCCGTCGACCTGGATCTCCGGCGACGAGGGGTCGGGCCCGATCGCCGACTCGATGACGGACACCTGGATGCCGGCTGCAGCGGCATTGGCGATACAGCCGGCCAGGGTCGCTCCGTCAACGGGTTCGATGACCAGCCCGTCGAATCGACCACTACTGATCGCATCCTGGCATTGGGCGACCTGCTTCTGGGGATCGCTGCCTGCGTCGAACGTCGTCACCTGATACCCGCCCGCAGTGGCGGCCTGCTCCACGCCGGCGCGGATCGCGTTCGTGTACGCCGCGGAGGCCAGCTGCAGGAAGCCGATGGCGGGCTGGGCGTCGGCGCCGTCGGTGTCGGCCGAGCAGCCGGCCATCACTGCGATCGCCGCAGCGCAGCTACCCAGCCGTATGCAGGTGCGCCAAGGGTTCATGAATTTCTCTCGTATAGTGAGCACTTAATAATAATCACATGCACTTATTACAACGGAATGAAATTCGGTGTCGGACGGGTTGCGAGCGCGTTAGTCACGCGGAGGTATTACTAAGCTGGGGCTGTGCCCAGACCCCGGCTGGATCCTGATCAACTCGCGCACATTTTGCGAGCTTCCGCGGCGGTGATCGCCGTCAAACGGAGCGACAACCTCCGCTTGGTCGACGTCGCGCGAGACGCCGGTGTGTCGACAGGCACGCTGCAGCACTACTTCGGCTCCCGCGAGGGCCTCATCGATGCGACATTCCACTGGGTCAGTTCCACCGAGCTGGCGCGCTGCCGTGAACTCGCCGCACACGAGAGCGATCCGGATAGAGGCCTCGAGGTGGTGACCGAGGCGCTGATCGGGACCGCCGACGACTGGGCGCTGTGGTCGGAACTGTGGGCGCTGCAATCCCGTTCCCCGGAACGCTTCGCCGGTGCTCCCGATATTTTCGACGCGTGGCTGGCCCTGCTGACCGAGGCGATCGTCCGCGCCACTGACGGCCGTTCGACGCCCGCGAGTGCCCCCGACGCCACCGCATTGTTCATCCTGCGTTACGTCGAGGGTCTCGGGGTTCAGATCCTGATGAACCGCATCAGCCGCACGGACGCGCTCGACCAGCTGCGCCGGCTTGTGGCCGATCAGATCTCTGCTCCGGCAACGTCACCGCGGTCCGGGGTGCCCGAGGACCGGTGACCTCGGTCCCGTGGGGTCGACACCATGCCGAACCGTCGCAGGTCCAGGTCACCGTCGACCAGCCGCGGAATCGCCGCGGCAAAGGCCTGCATGTGCGGCAAGGTGAAGTGCTGCGCGAGATCCTCTGCGGAGCTCCAGTTCTCGTACACGAACCACAGGTCGGGGTCGGCCTCGGACCGGTGCACGTCGTAGTTGATGCAGCCCGGTTCCTCGCGGGACGGTTCGACAAGCTCCAGAAGTCCACGGCCGAGCTCATCGCCGAGCCCGCTCCTGGCCCTGATGAACGCGATGTTGGTCACCTGTGTCATTGTCGGTTCTCTCCTTCGTCGCTGTAATTCCCGCCGGGAAAGTCGGCTCCCCGTGACACGTGTTCCCAGGCCGCGATATCGGCCTGCAGTGCCGCTGCTTTGGCAAGGGCGACATCGACGGCCTCGTTGCCCAGCAGCAGACGTTGTGGTGGCTGGGCGCTGGTGGCTGCCTCGTAGATGGCCGCGGCAGCCCGCGCCGGGTCCCCGGCCTGATTGCCGACGGACTGGTGGTAGGCGCGCCGGGCCTGCCCGGCGGTCTGGTCGTAGTCCTCGATCGTGGACTCGACCTCGTTGGAGGAGGCCGCCCAGTTGGTTCGGAATCCACTGGGCTCCACCACCATGACGTCGAGCCCCAGCGGCGCCACTTCGATCCGCAACGACTCGGACAGGCCTTCCACGGCGAACTTGCTGGCCGAGTAGTAGCCCACGGCAGCGAATCCGCTGAGGCCGCCGATCGAGGTGAGGTTGATGATCGTGCCGCGGCGACGAGATCGCATGATAGGCAGGACCGCGTGGATGGTGTTGGCAGTACCGAAGAAGTTGACGTCGAACAGGAGTCGGGCGACCTTGTCGTCGGTTTCTTCGACGGCGCCGAAGTAGCCGATGCCCGCGTTGTTGACCAGCACATCGACGGTACCGAAATGGTCCACCGCGGCTGTGACCACCTCGGTGCACTGCTCACGATTCACGACGTCGAGTGGCAGGAGCAGCGCGTCGCCCCGGTCGGCCAGGTCGGACACGGTGGAGATGTCGCGTGCCGTGGCGACGACCTTCTGTCCGTGGTCCAGGAGATGCTCGGCAAGACTGCGGCCGAAGCCGGTCGAGCATCCGGTGACCATCCAGACCTGTGATTGTGGGGCAGTCATAGGTTCCCTCCTGTGTCATCGGTGGTGGCGGAAACGTCTTGATATTCGCCGATTTCGATATCGCGGACGCACAGGGCAGGTACCTGCGCCAGGAATTCACGCACGTACGGGGCCTGCATGTGAGCGTCGAAATCAGATGG
Organism: Mycobacterium sp. Soil_C_30; assembly: GCF_057656995.1. Lineage (NCBI taxonomy): Bacteria > Bacillati > Actinomycetota > Actinomycetes > Mycobacteriales > Mycobacteriaceae > Mycobacterium > Mycobacterium sp. Soil_C_30. The sequence goes on from NZ_JBDGJH010000007.1 coordinate 16,253, forward strand.
TGCACGCCATGATTCGAGAATCATCCACGATTGACGGTCCTGCACGGCGCGGTGGATCTCGTACCGCAGGCAGCCCGGTTCAGCGCGGGTCGGGGTGACCAGTTTCAGCAACTGGGCGCCCAGGGTTTCCGACATGCCGGGCTTGGCGGTCGCCAGGGCCACGTTGGTACGTCCGGGCCGGGTGGTCGACACCTGTTCCTCCTTCCTCGTGGTGGGCCGGGTCCGGTCAGATGGCCTGCGCCGTCGGGAGAATCGTGATCTCGGTGAGGTTCACATGCTTGGGCAGCGCGGCGACGAACGCCACCGTCTCGGCCACGTCCGCAGACTGCAGGACATCGATCTGCTCGATCAGATCGGCCATCAGCTTGGTGGCGTCCGGGTCGGTGACGTGGTCGGGCAGTTCGGTGTCCACCATGCCGGGTTCGACCGTGGCGACCCGGACGTTCTTGCGCCCCAGTTCGGTGCGCAGCAGTCGGGTGAGGTGGCTGATGAACGCCTTGGTGCCGGAGTACACCTGGAACTTCTCGAGCACCCTGGTGGCCGCGATCGACGAGGTGGTGATGAGGTCGGCCGGTCGGCCTTCGCTGCCCGCGGACTCGAGGGATCCGACAAACGCCTGAATGGTGTTCATCACGCCCTTGATGTTCAGATCGATCTGGGCGTCCCAGTCCTGCACCTTGAGGTCGCCGATCTCGGAGATCAGCTGAACCCCGGCGTTGGCGAAAACGAGGTCCACCGCGCCCAATTCGACGGCAATGTGCTCCGCGGCGGCAAGGACAGCGGCGCGGTCGGTCACGTCGGTGGGCACCACCAACGCAGTGCCGCCCTTCGTGGTGATCCGCTCGGCGATCCCGTCGAGCAGATCTTTCCGGCGCGCGACGAGTGCGACCTTGGCGCCGAGCTCGGCGAACCTCTCCGCGGTGGCTTCGCCGATGCCGCTGGACGCTCCGGTCACGACCGCGACCCGGCCGGCCAGGGGAGTGCCTTCGATGAGTGTGCTCATGATCTGCTCCTTCAACGTGACGAGAACCGTTGTGCCGGTCCGGTGCCTGGGAACTCCTGCTCCCGGGAACCACTATTGGTCAGTCGAAGGACCAGAAACAGGGTGGGAAACTCCTACCCTCGCCACTCCCGGTGAACGCGCCGCCGCCGCGCCTGTCAGAGCTCGAAATCGATTATGCCGCGGATGTTCTTGCCGTCCTCGAGGTCCCGGTATCCCTGGTTGATGTCCTCGAGCCGGTAGCGGGTGGTGATCAACTCGTCGAGCTTGAGTGTCCCGGAGTCATACATCCGGAGCATCTTCACGATGTCGTACTGCGGGTTGGAGGAGCCGAACAAGGTCCCTTTGATCGTCTTCTCCATGAACACCATCTCCTGGCCGGAGACGTGCACGGTGAGGTTGGCGGCATTCGACACACCAGTGACGACCACGGTCGAACCCTTTCCGATGATGCTGAACGCCGCCGAGATGGTCTCTTCGTCCATCCGGCCGATGAGCACCAGCGCCTGATCAGCGCCTTGGCCCCAGGTGAGTTCGCTGACCTTCTCCTGAGCCTCCGCGGCGGTCGCGAAGGTGTGTGTGGCGCCGAATTTGCTTGCCGTTTCCCGTTTGAATGCCACAGGGTCCACGCAGACGACGTATTTGGCCCCAGCTGCGACGGCACCCTGCACCGCATTGATCCCGAGGCCGCCGACCCCGTAGATCACCGTGGTGTCACCGGGACGGACGTTGCCGGCGTTTACGGCCGTGCCCCAACCGGTGGGTACGCCGCAACCGACGAGCACCGCGCTCTGCAGTGGTAGCCAGTTGTCGACCTTCACCACCGAAAGTTGCGAGACGGTCGCGTATTCGGAGAAGGCGCCGAGCATGCAGAATGCGCTGTAGTCCGTGCCGTCCCTGTGCAGTCGGAAGGTGCCGTCAGGCATGCACCCCTCGAGGATGGTCATCCCCGCGTCACACAGATTCTGGCGACCGGTAGAGCAGTAGCGGCACACCCCGCAGCTCGGAATGAAGCTGCACACCACATGATCGCCGACGTCGACCTTGGTCACGCCGGGGCCTACCTTCTCGACGACGCCGGCCGCCTCATGACCACCGACCATCGGATAGCGGACGTCGAGATCGCCTTCGAGCATGTGCAGGTCGGAATGACACAGGCCGGCTGCCGTGACCTTGAGCGTCACCTCGCCCGGGCCGGGATCGTCGATGTCGAGCTCCATGATCTCGAACGGAGCGTGTGGTGCTGTCAGAACTGCTGCGCGTGTTTTCATCGTGGTCCTCTCGATTGGTTCGGTGTGCAGTTGGTCGTTCAGTGGACGAATGTCCAGACGGATTTGGTCTCGAGGAAGCCGTCGAGGCTGTCCGGGCCGAGGTCGCGCCCGTATCCCGATTGTTTGAAACCACCGAACGGTGCGGCCGGGTCGGTGAGGCCCCATCCGTTGACATAGACAGTGCCGGCACGCAATCGGCTGGTGGCCTTCTGTGCGGTGTTGACGTTGGTGGTCCAGATGCCGGCGGCCAGACCGTAGTCGCCGCTGTTGGCTCGTTCGATCACCTCGTCGAGGTCGTCGAAGGGCAGGACCGTGACAACCGGGCCGAAGATCTCCTCGCGGACGCACTCCATGTCGTCGCCGGCGTGATCGATGATGGTGGGTGGGAAGAAGTGGCCGGTGAGCTCGTCGGGAACCGGCGCCGCCCGATGGACTGTGGCGCCGGCGGCTTCGGCGCGGTCGACATACCCGCGGACGCGGTCGAGTTGGCCGGCGGTCACCAGCGGGCCGAAATCGACGGCGGGGTCCAGGCCATGTCCGATCGTCAGGTCGGCTGCTTGGCGCCGCAGGCGTTCGACCACACGTTCGTGGACGTCGCGTTGCACGAACAGTCGTGATGGCGCGCTGCAGGTCTGGCCGGAGTGCCAGAAGATTCCCCCGGCGGAGCCGGCGATGGCCTGGTCGAGGTCGGCATCGGCGAAGATGATGTTCGCGCTCTTGCCGCCCAGCTCCAGCGTCACCCGCTTCACCTGCGCGGCGGCCTGTGCGGCGATCTGTTTTCCCACCATCGTCGAGCCGGTGAAGGTGATCTTGGCGATGTCGGGGTGGTTGACCAGGGCTTGTCCGGCGACCTCGCCGGTGCCCGGCACGACGTTCAGCACCCCGGGCGGCAGCCCCGCCTCGACAGCGAGTTCGGCGAGCCACAGGGCCGACAACGGGGTTTCCTCGGACGGTTTGAGCACCACGGTGCAGCCGGCAGCCAGGGCAGGAGCCAGCTTCCAACCACACAGCAGCAGGGGGAAGTTCCATGCGGTGACCGCGGCGACCGCACCGACAGGCTCACGTTCCGTGCGGATGTGGATGTCGGGGTGTGAGACGGGGACCGTGGACCCCACGATCTTGGTAGGCCAGCCAGCGAAATAGTGAAACGCCCGCGCCGCGAAGTCGACATCGATGGCCCGCGCCGCGCTGCGGACCTTGCCTGCATCAAGGACTTCCAGTTCCGCGAACTCGTCGGCATGGCGGTAGATCGCATCTCCGATGCGATGCAGGATGCGTCCCCGGTCCAGCGGGCTCATCTGCCGCCACGGCGAGGTCGGATGGAAGGCACGGGTGGCGGCGTCGACGGCGGCGTCGACGTCCTCGGTGCCGGCACAGGCGGCGGTGGCGATGCGCGCACCCGTGGCGGGATCGCAGACCGCGATGGTCTGTGCACTCGACGCGTCGACGCGACGGCCATCAATGAACAGATGGGGCTCGGCGTCCAACCGGCGTTGTACTGCCGCCGAATGAGGTGAGGCAAGCATCTGTGTCATGGCTTCTCCTATTGATATTTGATACATCAGGATGTGATCGAGGCTACACCCAGTCGAGCCTGCAGTCGAGGGGTTTACAGCGCTATGTTGCCGCAACACGTTGTCTTGCAACGATTTTTCACGTCAGCACAAGACGCGGGGGCCGCCGGTACCAATGGCGCATTCGCGACACGCCTAGGATGGGGAGCGTCTAAGATGCCGGATATTGATCAAAGGAGTGGATCGATGCCACGATCGTCAGAGAGCGCGTCGCCTCGTCGAGCCACGCCTGTACGGCCGGCCGCTGTATCCGGCCTCGTCAACACCCGCGTGCCTCGTCGCAACATGAGCGGCGAGGTCATCGATCGCATCCGAACGCTCATCTTCAACGGGACGCTCTCGCGTGGCCAACGGGTACCTCAGAACGACATCGCCGATGAACTGGGAGTGAGTCGGCTCCCGGTGCGCGAGGCTCTCATTGCGCTGGAGAGTGAGGGATTGATCGAGTCCGAACCTCACCGCGGCGCATTCGTGGTCCCGATTCACCGTGAGGACATCGACGATCACTACCGGATCTACGGAATGGTGCAGGGGCTCGCGACCAGGCGGGCCGCTTCACGGGTCACCGCTCCGACGCTGGCCCGGCTCGAGGAGCTGCACCAGCAGATGCAGGCCACCGAGGATTCTGCCCTGGCACATACCTTGAACTGGGAGTTCCACTCGTTGGTCAATCAGACCGGCGGTAGCCGGCGGCTGCTGTCCGTGTTGCGGCAGATGGCCCGCAACCTGCCCCGCGAGGTGTACGAGGCGCCGCCGGCGGCTGGTCCGGAGGCCGTTCGCGGTCATCAGCGGATTCTGGACGCGCTGCGCGCAGGCGACGGTGATGCCGCCGACGAGGCCTCCCGCCGCCACGTGCAAGCCGAAGGGGAGTACGTGATCGCCAAGCTCAAAGCAGACGGGGTGCTGGCTGACGACGGGTTCTGAAGCGGCGCGTGCCAAGCGGGCTGCCGGTCAGTGGATCTTCTCGGGATCGGCGACCGTACGGCGGGATCGGTTTGGACGTCCGTCGGCAGGACGGACATCGTCATCGGCGTCGTCAGCGAACTGCGAAGGACGACGGTTCAGCAGGACGGTCGCCACCGCGCCGGCAACACACCACAGCGCCAACCAGGAGCAGATGGGCCAGGTCGCGCCGGTCCAGTCGAAGAACAGGGTGGCCGCGAACGGCGCCGTTCCACCGATGACACTGACCGACAGTGCCTGACTCAGCGCGACACCGCTGAGGCGCACGTCGACACGAAACCGCTCCGCCAGAAATGCAGGCTGTGGGGCTTGCAGAGCGGCGTGCGCGAGTCCGAGCATCATTGCGATGGCCAGGAAAGCACTCCATCCCGACCGCGTGTCGAGCAAGGCGAACATCGCGAAGCCGCCGAATCCCGCGCACACACAACCCACCAAAAGCACTGCCGCGCGGGAGAATCGGTCACTGAGGAAGCCGGCGACGGGCAACGTCGCCAGATAGACCAGCGAGCCGTACAGCAGCGCATCGAGCATGCTGGTTCGACTCGTTCCCAGGATCGAGGTTCCGTAGGAAACCGTGTACGCCGAAACGAGATAGAACAGGATTCCGCCGGGTGCGATCACCGCGGCGGCCAGTGCTACGTCCCTCCACTGGTCACGTAGGAGCGTACGCACAGGTTGCTTCTGCTGCCCGGACGTATCGCGCAGGGCCGTGAAGTCCGGGGTCTCCTCGACACCGAGCCGCACGAACAACGACACCAAGAAGAGTGCTGCGCTGAACAGGAACGGAAGCCGCCAGCCCCAGGTCTCGAAGTCGGTGCCCGCGATTCGGTCGCTGATGGTGACCGCGGCAGTGGACAGCAGCAGGCCGCCCGGCACACCCATCTGGACGGTACTGCCGTAGAAACCACGCTGGCGAGCGGGTGCGTGTTCCACAAGTAGCAGCGCTGCGCCGCCCCACTCGCCACCCATCGCGATACCCTGAACAAACCGCAACAGGACCAGGAGAGCTGGTGCGGCCCAACCAATCTGGTGAAATGTGGGCAACGCGCCGATCGCTACGGTGGCGGCGCCCATCAGGGCCAGGGAAACCACCAGCGTCCTTCTTCGTCCGATCCGGTCGCCCATGCCACCGAAGATGATGCTGCCGAGCGGTCTGGCCAGGAATCCCACCGCGAAGGTGGCGAAGGAGGCGAGAGTGCCGGCCAACGGACTGTAGGACGGGAAGAAAAGCGGTCCGAAGACCAGTGCTGCAGCGGTGCCGTAGAGGAAGAAGTCGTAGTACTCCAGAGCCGTCCCGGTGAAGCCCGCCGCGACGACACGCGGCATCCTTGTTGGTGATGGTTCGGCAGACATAGCGCTGGTGGCCTTCCGTCGAGTGGCCTGGCGACGACAGATGACGTCGCCAGGCCGCGAGTGTGCAGCGGTGCACAAGGGTTTGTGGTCCGGACCACACAAGTGTGGCAACAGAAGGATCAAATATCAAGCCGAATCCTTATGTCTGGGGTGCGTATTGCCGGAGGGTGTCCGAGGCGCATTCCACGCTCCGCCCGCGGCGGGCAGCTTTCATAAACGTTGTACCGCAGCCTTATTGGGTCGATTTGGAAGACCGGGTGATTGATGCGGGCGGCATGACTTCCGAGTTCGAGAGGTTGACCTCAATGACGAAAGGGCCTACCGTATGTATCAAATATCAACAAAACGGGCGTTTTTGTAGGTAGGACGTGTGGCTGTCCACACCGCGTCGTACAGGCTTCACCGACCGTTGGGGGCAGGCGACAGCGCCGCCCCGTGTACGCAGGGGTTGAGAATGCAAGAGAAGCTTCAATCCGCGACAGCCGTCGTCGGCATCGGATCCACCGCCTTCGGCAGGCTGCCCGGGTTCTCGGCCGATGATCTGGGGTGTGCAGCACTCGACTCGGCGCTGCACGACGCGGGCCTGGACGCTGGCGATGTCGATGGTCTCATCACCATGCGGGTCAGCAGCTACGAAACAATCGCAGCCCGAATGGGCATGGAACCGCGATGGACGGCGCAACTACCCGCTGAAGGGCGCATGACCGGTGTCGCCATCCAATTGGCCGTCGCGGCCATCGCCACCGGATTGGCCTCCACGGTGGCGCTGGTCTATGGCAACAACGGCCGCAGCGGCGGCCACACCTACGGCGGGGGAGGACCCGCCGCCTCCGCCGCTGCGCAGGGATACGGCACCAATCCGTGCCTTACGCTGCCCTACGGCATCACCTCGCCCGGAGCCTTCTACGCTCTGATGTTCCAACGTTACTGCCAACACCATGCAACCTCACCCGAGCAGCTTGCCGCCGTCGCCCGTACGTTTCGGACACACGCGGGCCTGAACCCGGCTGCTGTTCTCACCGAACCGATCTCCATGGCGGACTATCTGGCCGGTCGCGAGATCGTCGCGCCGTTGCGCATCTACGACTACTGCCTGATCAATGACGGTGGAGTGGCGATGATCCTGACGAGCGGGGAGCGGGCCCGCGACTGCGCGCAACCACCGGTGGCGGTTCTCGGCTTCGCCCAGCAGGGGCAGCTTCGGGACTCGGACTTTCCGCCGGATGACTGTTGGCGCGGCGCCATTGCCGAGGTGGGGGAGCGTGCGTACCGGATGGCCGACTGCGACCGCTCCGACGTCGACGTGCTGATGGCGTACGACAACTTCAGTCCCAACGTGTTGTTCACGCTGGAAGGTCTGGGCTTCTGTGAGCCAGGGCAGGCGCCGGAATGGATTCAGGACGGCCGGATCGGCATCGGTGGCGACTTGCCGACGAACACCTCCGGCGGTCACCTGTCCGAGAGTTACATGCAGGGCTGGGGGCTCAATGTGGAGGCCGTTCGGCAGTTGCGCGGTGATTGCGGTAAACGGCAGGTCGCCGGCGCGGAGATCGCCCAATACCTTTGTGCCGCACCGGTGGTGACCTCCGTGGTGTACGGAGCGCGGTGATGCACACACCCCGCTACTCGTTACACGCACACACCGAGGGCCTGCAGCGCGGTGAGCTCCTCGTGAGTGCGTGTGCAGCCTGCGCGCGTCCCGAGTTCCCCCCACGGATGGAGTGTGGTGCATGCGGTGACACCGAACCACCAGCATGGGTGTCCAGCACCGGGTCCGGTCGCCTCTGGTCGTTCGCCGCCTTCCACAAGAGTTACTTGGACGACTTCCACCTGCCGACGCCCTATGTCGTCGCGGTGGTGGCCCTCGACGAAGGTGTGCGGCTGTACGCCAACGTGGTCGGTACCCCCATGTCAGAGCTGCGCGTGGACTCACTTGTGGACGCCCAGTTCACCACCGACCGATCCGGCGCTATCCACCTCACATTCACTTTGTCCGACAGGGGAGTTCGATGATTGACAGCGATCCCGCACCGCACGGTCCTCTCCGGGGCCTGCGCGTGATCGAAATCGCCGGGTTGGGGCCGGCACCGTTCGCGGCGATGATGCTCGCCGATTCCGGTGCCGAGGTGCTGCGAATCAACAGGCCCGGGCAGTCGACGACGGAGGCCGGCATTCTCGGTCGAAGCCGGGCAGCCTCGCTCACCCTGGACCTGAAGGATCCGGTTGACCGGACGACCGCGCAGGAAGCCATCGGGCGTGCCGATGTACTCGTCGAGGGGTTCCGGCCGGGCGTCATGGAGCGGCTCGGACTGGGGCCGGATGCCTGCTTGGCGGCCAACCCCGGCCTGATCTACGCGCGGGTCACCGGATGGGGCCGATCCGGCCCGCTGGCGCACTCCGCGGGCCATGACATCAACTACCTGGCGCTCACCGGAACACTGCGGTCCATCGCACGCGCGGGCGAGGCGCCGATCCCCCCGCTGAACCTGGTCGGAGATTACGGGGGTGGCGGAATGTTGCTGCTGAGCGGAATTCTGGCGGCCCTGTACGAGCGCAGCGGAAGTGGACGTGGACAGGTTGTTGATGCCGCGATGATCGACGGCGCGACCCTGCTCATGTCCGGTGTGTGGAACCGGGTCGATACCGGTGAGTGGGCGGGTGAACCCGGCACCAACAGCATCGACGGCGGGTCGCACTTCTACAACGTGTACCGGACTGCGGACGACGAGTTCATGGCGGTGGGCAGCATCGAGGCACCGTTCTACCGGCGGTTGTTGCAAGGGCTGGGGTGCGACCCCGAATCACTGCCGGATCAGCACGACCGTGCATCGTGGCCAGCGATGAAGCGCACTTTCGCCGACATCTTCGCCGGTCGCACGCGTGCTGAGTGGGTGAGTGTCTTCGCCGACCTGGATGCCTGCGTGAGCCCGGTGCTGAGTCTGGAGGAGGCGCAGCGGGATCCGCACCTACGATCGCGGGGGACGCTGCTCACCGGCGGGCGGGTGGAACCGGCCCCCGCGCCTCAGTACGGCAGAACCCCGGCGTCCGCGTGCCGCGCGGTTGATGATCCGGCCCACGCACGGAGGATCCTCGATGACTGGAGCCGGACGGTTACCAGTGATCACGCCGGCGCGTCGGCCCAGCGGTCCTCCGGCGATGGCTGCGCTGTCGCGGTGCGCGCCGTCACGCAGGCCAGGACCCTCGCGACCGGAATCGGGTTCACCGAGGGACCGGTCTGGACGCCGGACTGCCGTCTGTTCGTCACCAGTCTGAGCCGCGGCGCTGTGTTCGAGGTCTTCCTCGACGGGCGGCCACCGGCCGCGGTGGCTGACCCTGGCTCGGGGCCCAACGGAATGACGGTGGACGACGACGGGAGACTCTGGATCACCCAGAACGGGGGGACAGCGGTGCCCAGTCGGTCGCGGCGCCGGGTGCCGCCGTCGATCCAGGTGTGGGACCCCAGCGGGCACGAGGCCCCCAGGGTCATGCTGAGCGCCGAGGTCCGCGCGCCGTCGGACTGCGCGGTGGGTCCCGACGGGGCGTTGTGGTTCACCGACCCCACGGGGCACGAGTTCGGCCGCGACGCCGCGGCGGGCCGGGTCTGGCGTTTCGAACCCGCCACGGGGGCGGCAGCGATCATGCTCGACGACGTGTACTTCCCGAACGGAATTGCCTTCGGAGCGGACGCCACAGACGTCTACATCAGCGAAACGGCTCGTGACCGGGTGCGCCGCTACACCGTCACGCCGCATGGCGTCACTCGAGACCCGGACTCGCCCGAGCTGGCTGTCTCCACACCCGACGGGCTGGCCGTGGATGCGGCCGGCGGGATCTGGGTGGCGGGAAGCAGATCGGGGACGGTGTCCTACTTCGATGCCTCCGGCCGGTTGACGCAGCGCCTGGACATCGGTGAGCAAACCATGCCCACCAGCGTCTGTTTCGCCGGGACGGACCTCTCTATCCTCGTCGTCACGGTCGCCAAGGGCGGCCGGGTGCTGGCTTTCGACGTCGAGATCCCCGGCTTGCCCGTACCTCGGGTAGCTCCACGTCCGGCAGAGGTGGCCGCGACACGACAGGAGGCACGATGACCGTCACACCCCCAACCGCGAGCACCCTCGGTGGGCTGTTGCGCGAACTGGCGCGCCGCCACCCCGAACGTCCGGCGATCTCATTCGAAGGACAGGACCACTCGTTTGGCCACGTGGATCAGCATGTCGACCACTACGCCAAAGCCCTACTCGCCGTGGGGATCCGCCGCGGAGACTCGGTGGCCGTGCTGGCGGGAAACCGACCCAGCTGGCTGTACTCGGCCCTGGCCGCGGCGCGTATCGGCGCAGTCACCGTGCCGATCAACACGTGGTACAAGCAGGACGAACTGCAGTACGCGCTGGAGCATGGCGATGTCAAAGCCCTGCTGTTCCACGACCGCCTGCGCGATGTCGACTACGTACCGCTCGTGGCCGAGGTGATTCCGTGGGCGGCCGGCGGCCGCGCCGACCCGGCGGCCTCGCAGTTGCCGCTGTTAGGTCAGGTCATCGAACTCGGCGAACACCGGCTTGCCGGCGCGACGTCGCTGACGGAGTTCCTGAGCTTCGGTGCTGCGGTCAGCGACGCGGATCTGGCCGCCGCCGAATCGCTGGTCCGACCCGACGACCTGGCGTTCCTGATCTACACCAGCGGGAGCACCGCCAGGCCTAAATGTGTTGCACTGGAGCATCATCCGATGATCGTAAACACCTTCAACATCGGCGAACGGCAGGCCCTCGATGCCGACGACCGCTCGTTTGTTGCGACGCCACTGTTCTACGGACTGGGCGTGATCCAAGCACTGGGGGCGACGTGGACCCACGGCGCCTGCGTGGTGTTGATGGAAGCCTACGAGCCAGGCCAAGCCCTGCAGATCCTCGAACGGGAACGCTGCACCGTCTACTACGGGCTGGGGAACATGACCCGCAGCCTGGTGGGTCACCCCGACCACCGGAACCGGAAGCTGGTCCTGCGCAAAGGTGTGCTGGGGTTGAGTGCAGCCGATCGGAAACTGGCGCGCACCGAACTCGGTTTGGATCTCGGCACCAGCATCTACGGCCTGACGGAGTCCTATGGTCTGTGCGCGCTCACCGATGCACGTGATGAGGTGGAGCTCAGCGAGAACACCATAGGCACGGCGCTGCCCGGCTGGGACATCCGCATCGCTGATCCGGAGACCGACCTCCCGGTGCCGGCCCTGAGCGTCGGCCACATCCTCATCCGGGGCCACGTGATGCGCGGCTACCACAAGGATCCCGCGCGGACCCGAGGCGTCATGACCACTGACGGATACTTCAAGACCGGCGACCTCGGTTGGCTCGACGAACGAGGTTATCTGCACTTCCACTCCCGGCTCTCCGAACTCATGAAACCCGCCGGCATAAACGTCAGTCCGGTCGAGGTGGAGCTGTTGGCCGGGCAGGTCCCCGGTGTGCGGGAGGTTCATGCGGTCGGAATCCCCGACCCGGTGCGCGGAGAGGCGATCGTCGTGTTCGTCGACGCGGATCGCGATGGTGTCACGCCTGAGGACATTCGGCGCCACATCCGCGCTTCCGCCGCGAAATACAAGGCCCCCCACCATGTTCTGTACCGCGCCGGCAGCGAACTACCCCGCGTCGCCAGCGGCAAGGTGCCGAAAGCCGAGCTGCGCACCATTGCCCTTCGCGAACTCGGCCTGGACTCCAGCGGCATGCCCATTCCACTCCCGGCCACCTCCGGGGCAACAACAGGCAGTGAGGACCAATGAGTAAGGACGGCATCACCGAAGAAGAGCAGCTCCTGGTACGCGTCGTCGCCGAGTTCATCGATCGTGACGTCAAGCCGACGGTCAACGAGATGGAGCACCGCAACGAGTACCCCGAGAAGTTCATCGAGCAGATGAAGCAGATCGGTATCTACGGCCTCGCCGTCCCCGAGCGATTCGGCGGCACCCCGGTATCGATGCCCTGTTATGTGCAGATCACCGAGGAACTCGCCCGCGGCTGGATGAGCCTGGCAGGAGCCATGGGTGGTCACACCGTTGTCGCCAAGCTCCTCTCGGAGTTCGGAACCGACGAACAACAACAGAAGTACCTGCCGCGAATGGCCACCGGCGAGTTGCGCGCCACCATGGCACTGACCGAACCCGGCGGCGGGTCCGACCTACAGGCCATGCACACGACGGCGCGCCGGTCCGGCGACCACTACGTGGTCAACGGTTCGAAAACATGGATCAGCAATGCGCGGCGATCCGGCCTGATCGCACTGATGGTCAAGACCGACCCGCAAGCCGTTCCCCCGCACCGCGGAATCTCGATCCTGTTGGCCGAGCACGGCCCTGGTCTCACCGTGTCCCGCGATCTCCCCAAGCTTGGATACAAGGGGGTGGAGAGCTGCGAGATCTCCTTTGACTCCTACCGGGTCAGTACCACCGCCGTGCTGGGGGGAGTGGAGGGCCGGGGTTTTCCCCAGATGATGAAAGGCCTGGAAACGGGCCGTATCCAGGTCGCCGCGCGTGCGCTCGGAGTGGGCCGCGCCGCCCTCGATGACGCTCTGCGCTACGCCCAGGAGCGGGAGTCCTTCGGTAAGCCGATCTGGAAGCACCAGGCCGTCGGACACCAACTCGCCGAAATGGCGACCAAGCTGACGGCGGCGCGGCAGCTGACGTTGTTCGCCGCAGCCCGCTACGACGCCGGTGCTCGGTGCGACCTCGAGGCCGGCATGGCCAAGCTGTTCGCCTCCGAGACAGCGATGGAAGTCGCACTGTCGGCACTTCGGATACATGGCGGATACGGCTATTCCACCGAATACGACATCGAACGGTACTTCCGGGACGCCCCGCTGATGATCGTCGGGGAAGGGACCAACGAGATCCAGAAGAACGTGATCGCAAGCCAACTCGTCGAGCGAGGGGGGACCTAGACCATGAGCGATGCTGACCGTCCCATGCGAGCCGATGTGATCAGTCTCGACCCGCCCGGTCTGCGCGGACTGCTGTGCACATCCTGTGCGCAGCGCTCGTTCCCCTCGCGCGAGCTGTGCCCACACTGCGGCTCGGAGTTGGTCGAGCAGGTCGTGCTCTCGCAGGCGGGAACGGTGGTCAGCTGGACTGTCGTGCACCAGGCGCCGCCGCCGTGGGAGACGCCCTACACGCTGGTCACCGTGGACATCGACGGCGTCCGTCTCCTGGGCGCCGCCACCGGCCGGGTCGGCATCGGGGAACCCGTAAGCGTCGACCTGTTCCCACTGAAGTCCACCCCGTCCGGCGAATCCCTGTGGTGGTACCGATTTCGATCAGACGAGGAGAAGCGGTGACTGAGATCTACGTCGCCGGCGCGGGAATGGTCCGCTTCGGCAAGTATCCGGCTGACGTGACCCTGGAGAAGCTCGCCACCGGCGCGGCGCGGGCAGCAATGGCCGACGCCGAAGTGAGCGCACGCGACATCCAGGCTGTGTACATGGGACATGTGTTCGGAGGCCCAGTCGCGGGACAACGTGCGGCCGTCCAACTGGGCTTGGGTGGGCTGCCGGTCTCCAACCACGAAAACTACTGCGCCAGTGGAGCCACCGCGATCCGGGAGGCCTGGATCGCGATCAAGGCCGGCCTCTATGACACTGTTCTGGTGATCGGCGCCGAGAAGATGACCGACCGTGTCTCCGGCGGAGTGATGCCCGACCCCACCGACATCGACGCCATCAACGGTCTGGTCATGGCCGCCAACCACGGTATGAGTGCTCGTCGCTACATGGCCGACCACGGCGCCAGCCGCGAGCAGATCGCCGCGGTCGCGGTGAAGAACCATGCCCACTCCGTGCACAATCCCTTTGCGCAATATCAACATCCGCTGAGCCTGCAGCAGGTTCTCGATGCGCGGATCATCGCCGAACCACTCGGGCTGCTCGACTGCAGTCCGATCAGCGATGGCGCCGCCGCGGTGGTGTTGACCTCGGCCACCGGGCTGGCGAAACGGGAGCGCCCGTCCGCGCCCCGGATCGTCGGGTGCGCTCTGGTGAGCGGGGCCATCGTGACGCCCCAGTCCAGCATCAACGCCGAGGACGCCTCGCGCCGTGCCGGGCAACAGGCGTGGGAGATCAGCGGCATCGGCCCGGACGACATCGACCTGGTCGAGATGCACGATTGTTTCACCATCGCCGAGATCGTCCGCCTGGAGGGACTGGGGCTGGTACCGCTCGGTCAGGGGGCCGTCTGGACCGAGCACGGGCACACCGCAATCGGTGGCAAGCTGCCCGTCAACCCTAGCGGCGGCTTGCTCAGCCGCGGCCACCCAGTCGGCGCCACCGGTGTCGCGCAGGTCTGCGAACTCACCTGGCAGTTGAGCGACCGCGCGGGAGGCCGACAGGTGGACAACGCCGGCACCGGGCTGGCGTACTGCAAGGGCGGCACGGTCAGTGGCACCGACGGCGGGTCGGTCACCGTGGTGGTGATGTCACGATGACCGTCGCCCCCATGGTGACCATCGAGTTGACCGCCGAGCGGTCCACGCCGCCGTCGGAACCGCCGGCGCCGACGCTGGTCCTGGTCTACCGCGGAAGCGACGGGCGCCACACGCTGAACACCGAGATCCATGACTCAGCGACCGTCGAGCCATTGTTTTCCGCCTTCCAAGCGGCGCAGCATCATTGGCCGTCGGTTGTCGAGCATGCGGGCCGGATCATCGTCCTGGCGCCGGCGCTGGCCGCACTCGGTGATGCCGACAGACCACTGGACGCAGCGGTGACGGGCGGGCTGCTCAGCCTGGTCCGCTCCCTGGCCATCGAGCTGGAGCGGCACGGGGCCACCGCCAACACCATCCTGTTCGACGAGACACCGGAGGAGCCTGCGGTGCGGGTGATGATCACGGCTCTTCTCGACGAGCAGGCACGTTCAATCACCGGCCAGGAAATCTACGCAGGAGCCAGTCTCGGGAAGCTGCGCCCATGACCATCTCTGTCACTGAACTCAATGTGTGTCCCCGCCGCGCGTTGGTCACCGGAGCCGCCGGGGGGATCGGACAGGGCATTACGACGTACCTGGCCGAACTCGGTTACGCCCTCGCTCTGTCGGACATCTCGACCGATGCCCTCAGACCCCTTGCAGACCGGATCGCCTCCCACTCCGACACCGAGGTGGCGATCTTCGCGGCGAACCTGGCCGATGCTTCGTCTGCTGGACGCGCCGTGCGGGCCGCCGGTGACCGGTTGGGTGGGCTCGACGTCGTGGTCAACTGCGCCGGTGTCCTCGAGGACGCGCGTCTGGAGAAGATGTCCGCGGCTCAGTTCCGCCGGGTCCTCGAGGTCAACCTCGTCGGCATGCTGAACACCACCGCGGCGGCCCTGCCGGATCTGCGCGGGTCGGGCACAGGCCGGGTCATCTCCCTCACCTCCAGAGCGTGGCTGGGCAACTTCGGCTCCGCGAACTACGCCGCCTCCAAAGGTGCCATCGCCGGTGCCAGCCGAAGCCTCGCGCTACAGCTGGCTGCCGACGGCATCACGGTGAACTGCATCGCACCCGGTTTCGTGGAGACGCCGATGTCAAAATCACTGCCGGACAACATCATCGAGAGAATAATGCAGTCCATTCCGGTCGGAAGGGTCGGCCGACCCGACGATATCGCCCGCACGGTCGGCTACCTTGCCGCGCCGGAGGCCGGCTATGTCACCGGGCAGACCATCACCGTGTGCGGCGGCCGCAGCATCAGTGGATCACTGCGATGAGTGATCGGACCGCTCGTGTGCTGCCAGGAGACGATCCCGCGATGCGGTCACCTCGTCTCTGAGTTGCGCGAGGTCGACACCGACGAGCGCTCGGTCCCACTTCACGACCTGACCTGCGACCACAACGGCCTCGATGTTTCGCGGGTCAGCGCCGAGAACGACAGTGCCCACCGCGTCGTTGAGCGGCATGTTGTTGACGTCCGCCGCCGCGACGATCAACAGGTCGGCTTGCTTGCCCGGGGTGAGGGAACCGGTGACGTCCCCGAGGCCGTTGGCGTGCGCGCCCTGCAGTGTCGCGAAGTCGAGCACGTCGCGGGTGGTGATGCGCTGCGGTTCGGTGGTGCTGCCGTACACCGAATTGACCGCGAGCATGCGCTGGATCGCCAGGAGTGTGCGCATCTGGGTGAACATGTCACTGGGCAGCGCCACCTCGACGTCGATACTCAACCCGGGGCGGATGCCTGCCCGCAGCGCCTCGTCGACGGCGGGAACGGCGGACTCCAGACCGATCTGGGCGTCCGAGGACGGTGCCAGAGACACACTGGTACCCGCCGCGCCGATCGCGGCCCACGCCTCGTCGGTCAGGCCGGTGCAGTGGATCAGTGTCAGCCGGTCATCGAGGATGCCGGCGTCGTGCCAGTCCAGGATGGCCGCCGAGGACGCGGCACCGAACACCGCGTCGATGCTGACCCACAGGTCCAGCTCTTGTGCTATCCGGGCGAGCTCTGCGCCGAAGGCGAGCTCGGGGCCGGCGACCTCATCGGTGGCAAGGGCGGCCAGTCGTAGCGTCAGCAGTTGATTCTCGGACGAGAAGTACTGTTCCCGAAGACGTTTCACATCCGCGGGCCATTGATGGTCCCACTGCCCGAAGTGCGGGCCCATGGACGCGTGCACACCGCGTATCCGCGCGTCGGCAAGGGCCGCGATGGCGGCATCGGAGTGCTCGGCGGTGCGCGAATTGTGCGAGAAATCCAGCATGCAGGTCACCCCGCTGTCCAGCGCAGTGAGGGCGGCGAGTCTGGTGCCGGTGTAGATGTCGGCGGGTTCATAGCGCGGGGCCAGGCCGCTGAGCGTGCTCATGACGTATTCGCCGAGGTCGTTGACGTCGGGCATGATGCGGCGCAACTGTGTCTCCCACGCGTGTCGATGGGTGTCGACGAACCCCGGGCACACGACGGCCGAGGAGGTGTCGACGACGATCGCGTCGGTCGCGGCGCCGGCGGCGCGCAGATCGGCGCCGACGTCGATGATCTTGGATCCTTCGATCAGGACGTCACCTCGGGAGAGGTCACCGATCTCGGGGTCCATCGTGACGACGGCCCCTCCGGTCAGCAGGATCCGCCGCAGGGGATCACCTGCGGTGGCTGCGAGGGTGTCACCGATGGCTGAGGTGTGCATCGCCGATCAGATCCTCTCTTCGCGGTACAACACCAGGTGCTCGTGATAGAGCACACCGTCGCGGATGTCTCCCGTTGCAGTGAAGCCGGTGTCGTCGAGGTAATCCAGGTGCGAGCCGGTCACGGTATAGGTCCCGGTGTAGGCGCTCGCCCTGTGGCCGCGTGCCTCGTCGTAGCGGCCGTTCGGCAGCAGTTCCTGGCGGATGTAGCCGTCTGCTGTGACCCACATTCCGACTACGTCGGAAGGTGCGGTGGAGGTGTTGTTGCTCACGCTGTGGTCCGATCTGGTCGACGTGGTGATCTCGGGTCGAGCTGAGATTAGAAAGAATCCGGTCGCACAGCGTGGGTGCAGGACACCCACGTTGGCACGGCTCGGATCGTGAGCTGCACTGTGCGGCAGGATGGTCGGTATTCTCAGGGAATGGCTGATGACAACCTCGGGGCATTCCTGCGGGCGCGTCGCAATGCTGCTGCGGCGGACACCTATCCTTTTGCCACGCTGACCGCCCGTCGTGTGCCGGGCCTCCGTCGTGAGGAGGTCGCCGAGCTCGCCGGGCTCAGCACGGACTACTACGTGCGTCTGGAGCAAGGCCGCGAGAAGCACCCGTCCGAGCAGGTTGTCGAGGCGTTGGCCGCCGCACTGAAACTGAACCGGCACCAGGACGATCACCTGCGTCTGCTCGCCGGGCTTGCGCCGCAAGCGGTTCCGTCGAAGGACTCCGTGGACCCGACGTTGAGGAACATGCTCGATGCATGGGACGGTGCTGCGGCATTCATCCTGGACCCGCTACTGAACTTCACACAGCTCAATCCGCTTGCGACAGAACTCTTCAGCTCGTTCGGCGATCACAGGAACCTCGTCCGCAACGTGTTCCTGGACCCGGCGGGCAAGCGCTTCTTCGTCGACTGGACGCGTGCCGCTGAATCCTCTGTCGGGTCGCTGCGGGCGACGATGCGTCAGCATCACAACGCGCACGAGCGTGACGCCCTGATCGCGGAACTTCGCGCGGACGACGAATTCGAGCGGATGTGGCAGAAGTACGACATCAGCCCCAAGACGCAGGAGACAAAGCTGCTCAGGCATGAACGTGTCGGCGACATCGTGATCAACTTCCACGCTTTCCAGGTGATGAGCGCACCCGGGCAGCAGCTCGTGGTGTACCAACCAGAACCCGGCAGCATCAGTGAAACGCGGCTGCTGTCCCTGCGGGAGCAGCTTCGCCGCGGCAGCGCCCAGCACTCTGCTGGTGCCGAGGTGGTTTCCTGACCCGGGCCGTCAACTCCGGACCCGGTCACACGGACGCGCGCAACGATCCGAGGATCCGCAGCGCATGGTCACTGGACGATCCCGGTGCCGCAACGTAGACCAGGACGTTCCTGCCGGGTTCGGCGGCGCTGGCCAGTAACACTTCATCGACCATTAGCGCACCCACGTCGCGGTGGTGAAAGACTCGCGTTGTCCGACCGTCGGCGGTCCATTCCCGCCGTAGCCACATCCTCCTGAAGGGCGCGCTGAGCCGAAGCAGCTCGCTCACCAGGGCACTCGTGGCGCTGTGCGACGGTGCCTGCTGGTAGGCCCGGCGCAGTGTTGCGAGCACGTCGCGTGCCTGGTCGCGCCAGGCCGGCGTGTCCAACCCTGCGGCTGGATCGAGGAACATCATCCGAACCAGGTTGTCGCGAATGGTGTATTCGGAGAACAACTCCCGGGCCAGTACGTTGGCGTCGAGAATGTCGCCGATGTCGTTGACCACGATGGCGGGGGTGTTGGGTAGGCAGTCGACCAGCACCGCCAGGGTCAGGACAAAACCCGGTCGGCCGGGCACCGACGACCGGGGCCGGGCCGGCTCGTCAGCCTCCATCGGGCACACCGAGAACAACGAATCCACACCGCGGTGCCTGACGTGGCGCCTCGGACGCGGGGGGAGCTGTGTCATACCGTCCACGATCCCGCGGCCGGCGATGCCCCACGTGGTTGTGTCACACCCACCCTGTGTGAAGCACCGACCCCGAACCCGCCCGGGCCACACTCCCGGGCCCGGAAGGTCAGTGCACCTGGGAGCGGCCGCGCTCGATCACCGCAGATCGGCTGGCGGCGATGTCGTCGCCACTGGTCGAACGCATCCAGGCCCGTGCCGACTCCGCCTCGATCCACAGCGCGCCGTCGGTCTGCGCGCCGTCGATCCGGTGGTAGGAGTGCAACAGGGCCCGCACGGCCTGCTGGTTGTTGCCGACGATCGAAGCTGCCACCGCACGCGCGGCATCCAACAGCTGGGCGTGCGGCACCACCTCGGTGACCAGCCCAGCGCGCAGCGCGTCCGCGGCAGACAGGTAGTCGCCGGTCAAGCTCATCCGACGCGCCAACCCCACGCCGACCTTCTGCGGCAGTCGTACGCTCAGCCCCCACGTCGGCAGCAGTCCCACCCGGGCGTGGGTGTCGGCGAAGCGCGCCTGATCGGAGGCGATCAGGATGTCGCAGTACAGCGCCAGCTCCAGGCCACCGGTGACCGCCGCGCCGTTGATGGCCCCGATCACCGGCTTGCGCATCGCCGGCCACTTCGGCGAGATGTCGGGCAGTTCGGTGGTGTCACCGAGCTCTTTGAGGTCCAGCCCGGCACAGAACACCGGATCGGCGCCGGTGACGATCACGACGTCGACGGCCTCGTCGGCTTCCGCGTCGGCCAGGGCGCCGAAGAATTCGCGCCGCAACTGCGAGGACAGCGCATTGCGGGCCTGCGGGCGGTTCAACGTCAGGGTGCGCACCCGGTCTGCGGTATCGATCAGCAAGACGTCAGTCATCGCTTCACCGTAGCGGTGAGCAGAATCGCACCTATCGTGGATGGCATGTGCCGGAACATCACCGAGCTTCGCGGGCTCGAACCCGCGGCCACACCCGAGGAAGTCGAAGCGGCGGCCCGCCAGTATGTGCGCAAGGTCAGCGGCATCACCCGCCCGTCGGAGGCCAACGTCGAGGCCTTCGAGGCGGCGGTCGCCGAAGTCACGGCCACCACCACCCGGTTGCTGGACTCCCTGCCGGCGCGGCGGCAGCCACCGAAGACGGTTCCACCGTTGCGCCGCCCGGAAGTGCAGGCCCGCATAGCGGCCAGGGCCAGGTGAACGCCGACCTCACCGACGGCCTCAAGGAATGGGCGGCGGCCATTCGTGCCCTGCTCGACGGCCGCCAGACGATTCTGTTGCGCAAAGGCGGGATCCACGAGAAACGGTTCACCGTCGCCGCGCAGGAGTTCCTGCTGTTTCCGACGGTGGCGCACAGCCACGCCGAACGTGTCCGCCCCGAGCACCGCGATTTGTTGGATCCCGCCGCGGCCGACAGCACCGAAGACCAGGTGACCGTGCGTGGCGCGGCGAGAGTCTTCGAAGCGGTTCAGGTCGAGACTCCGGATCGCCTGGACGAGATCGCCGATCTGCATATTTGGACTAACACGTCGGTACGCGCCGACCGAGTGGACTTCCGGCCCAAACATCGGTTGACAATCCTTGTGGCGCAAGTGTTTCCGTTGGTCGCGCCGGTGCGGCTGCCGCGCGTTCCGGAGTACGGCGGCTGCACCAGCTGGGTGACGCTGCCACCGGCGGCCCACCAGGAGGAGCCGGTGCACGACGACGATGAGCTGGCCGCGATCGCTGAACGCGTCCGCGCCGCGGTGGGTTAGGTCTCGGTCAGGTCGGCAGCCGGTCCGCGCGGGCTGCCACCAACGTCTCCGACGCGGTGAGCCGCCAGGCCTCGAACGTCAGCTCGGCAAGCTCGTCCCGCGTGATCCGTTCGAGGTGCACCACCACCCAGCCGAAATCGCCGGAGGTGAATTGCACCTCGAACACCGACGGCCGTTCCGCGACGAGCGCGAGCTGTTCGGCGATCGTCTGTCGCAACCCCACCGTGCTGGTCTCCGGCCACAGGTATCCGAGAGTCCTCGATGACACCTGGAACTTCGTGTGGTGCTGGAAGTCCGTCCGCACCACCTCGTCCAGCTGATCGATCAACTCGACGAAATCGTCGATGCCGCAGTAGGTCGGCATCGGTCAGTCCGGCCGGCCCACCGGCAGCAGCAGCTGCGATCCGGCGTGGGTGATCACGTGGGTGGCGGCCACCGCGCGGGCGCCGTCGAGTACGGACTCACCGGTCCCGAGATTGCGCGCGAACCGCGGAAAAGAGCCCCCGGCGATGAGCAGCCGGATTCGCGAACCGGCCGCGAAGCGATGCGCGATCGCATCGAGCTCCACTCGCTGCGGCCCCGCGTCACGGCCGGGCCGAAGCCGCAGGTACCCGTCGCTGACATTGCGTGAGCGACCCCTGGCATCCACCTCGCTGATCCGGACGAACAGGTCGGCATGCGCAGGCTCGGCGTGGTGTGCCAGTACCACCGCGGGCGTGCCGTACACATGCAGATCCGTCGGCAGCGCGTCGGTGGTGAAGCTCAGTACGTCGCCGCGGCGGGCCAACCGGTCATCGCGGCGGCGGCCGCTGCTCGGCGACAACAGCCGCCCACCGACCGTCGGCGTCGGATCATGAGGATCGAAGACGAACGTCGAGCTGGTGGCTCCCGGGGCAGGGCTGTCGGTCAGCCGTCCCGACTCGCCCAGATGCAACGCGGTTTCGGTGGTCACCGGCGGCCAGTCCGCCAGCTCCAGCCAACCGCCGCCACCCGTCACCGACGCACGTACCCGGCTGCGAGGGGGCGCCGACTGCCCGGCGACGTGCCGGCCCAGCCATCGCAGCGATTCCCGCAAGACGGTCGGAGCAGCTTTGCCCATCATGTGCGAATGGGTCCACGGGCCGATGGTCAGCGCCACGTCCACGTCGCGGTCACGCAACGCGCGGTACTGCTCGAGGGTCTGCTCGAGAAAGAGGTCCTGCCAGCCGCCGATCAGCAGTACCGGTACATGGGACTGTTCGAGTGCGCGCGGGAAGCGGTAGCGATCCCAGAACGGGTCGGCCGTGTCGGGGTGGCCGACCCACGATTCCCACCACGGGGCCCCTGCGCCGAGGAGCCGGCGTCCTGCGGCGCCAACCGGCAGATCGGCAGCCGCTCGCGCGACGACGCGTCTGGAGTTGAGTTGGCGCAGCAGCGCGCGCAGCTTGCCGGGATCCTCCTGGTGGGCCACCATGTTGCTCCAGCCCAGGAAGTCGTTGACCGAGAAGGAGCCGGTGCCCCAGGTGGTGGCCGCAAAATCGTGTGGTCCGACGATGATGACGGCGGCCGCCAGTTCCGGCGGCGGATCCTGCAGCAACGCCCACTGCGTGGCGCCGAGATAGGACAACCCGACGGTGCCGAACGATCCGGTGAACCACGGCTGGTCGCGTAGCCAGGCGGCGGTGTCGGCGCCGTCGGCCGCTTCGTTGACGGTGGGATCGAAGTCGCCACCGGAACCGAAGGTGCCGCGCACACTCTGCAGGATCACGTGATAGCCGCGCGCGGCGTACACGCTCGCGTACATCGCCGAGAACGGCCAGCGCCGGCCGTACGGGCCCCGCACCAGCAGGGTGCCCACGGGGGCGTCGCCGTCGGGCCAGTAGTGATCGGCCAGTAGCTCCACACCATCGCGCATCGGAATCCGCACGCGGCGGTGCACCTGGAACGTGGTGGTCGGTGCCGGGGTGCCCGTCAGCCGGCTCACAACTGTGCCCGCGGTGCGGGCGGCCTTCTTCCGAAGCGGCGCGGGCGTGGTGCGGTCAGAGATCGCTGTCACGGGGCCCAGGCTAGCGAGAGCTCAGTGGAGTGTGCTGTCAGTAGATGTAGTGCGGTGCCAGTTCGTTGGCGCGTCGTAGGTTCTCCGCCATGCAATCGACATCGGGTTCGGAGTAGATGGGGGAGTAGAACAGTGACTGCTGGATCAGGCCGTAGCTGGTCTTGAAGGCGACCATGCAGGTGAACCACCAGCGGTTGTTCCAGTCGGTGGGCTTCATGATCCAGTACTGCGCGGCGCGGTGGCCGGCGATGTCGAATTCCACCGCATCCGGGGGCAGTGTCTGTTCGAAGCTGCGCCACACCACCGCTTCGACGGCCATCTGGTAGTTCCCGGCGTCGAGCTTGCACCGGTTGATGGTCTCGACCTCGGGCGGGGTGAAGCCGAGGCCGATGTTGTTGATGACGTCGATGGGCAGGTCGCGGCACGGATCGAACGGCGACGGATCGGTGGTCTCGAGCACGGGCCATTTGATGGTGGTGGTGGCCAGCGGCAGTGGCGCTCCGGTGCCACGGAGTTCGACCTGCGGAGACATGGGCGCCGGCGACGGTGACTGCACCATCACGACCACGGCCGCCAGCACCGCTCCCAGCGCTGCGAGCAACCGCATCCTGGTGAGCATCAACACCCCTTCGTGTCCGGCGACCGTTCCCTGGCGGAGTCTACAAGTCGCTATGAGAACCTGTTCTAGTTTCGCGCTGCGAGGTGGTGACCTTACTTCAGTAGGTCGGGCGAGGGACGAGCCCGGGGAGTGAGGGCCGGCCCCGCGATAACCGGGACGGTCGACGATGCGGGCGAGGGACGAGCCCGGGGAGAGAGGGCCGGCCCCGCGATAACTAGGCTGACGTGTTGTGGCGACCCATGAACCGCAGAGCCGCACCCGGCCGACCCTCTGGGCGATCAGCGATCTGCATATCGGACATACCGGCAACAAGCCGGTGACGGAGTCGCTGTACCCGTCGACTCCCGACGACTGGCTGATCGTCGCCGGCGACGTCGCCGAGCGCACCGACGAGATCCGCTGGTCACTCGATCTGCTTCGAAAACGCTTCGCAAAGGTCATCTGGGTGCCCGGCAACCACGAGCTGTGGACCACCGGCAAAGACCCCATGCAGGTGTTCGGCCGGTCGCGGTATGACTATCTGGTCACGATGTGCGACGAGATGGGCATCGTGACTCCCGAACACCCGTATCCGGTGTGGACCGGCGAAGGCGGCGCGGCCACCATCGTGCCGATGTTCCTGTTGTACGACTACACGTTCCTGCCGGCGGGTGCGGCCACCAAGAGTGAAGGCCTGGCCATCGCCAAGGAGAACAACGTGGTGGCCACCGACGAGTTCCTACTGTCCAGCGAACCGTATGCCACCAAGGACGCGTGGTGCCGAGACAGGTTGGCCCACACCAGGAAACGCCTGGAAGACCTGGACTGGATGACTCCGACGGTCTTGGTGAACCACTTCCCGCTGGTGCGCGAACCCTGCGATGTGCTGTTCTACCCGGAGTTCTCGCTGTGGTGCGGCACCGTGGAGACCAAGGATTGGCACACCCGCTACAACGCAGTGTGCTCGGTGTACGGCCATCTGCACATCCCGCGCACCACCTGGTATGACGATGTGCGTTTCGAAGAGGTGTCGGTGGGTTATCCGCGGGAATGGCGGCGCCGCAAGCCCTATCGCTGGCTGCGCCAGATCCTGCCGGACCCGCGGTACGCACCGGGTTATCTCAATGATTTCGGCGGGCACTTCGTCATCACCCCGGAGATGAGGGCACAGTCCGAGCAGTTCCGGCAGCGGCTTCGCAGCAGGCGGTCATGACCAAGCTCCTGGACGCCGTTCTCGACGTCGCGGTACCCGATTCCGTCCGCTCGGCCGAGGTGTACTCCGACCCGCCGGATCTGGAGCCGTTACCCGAAGAGGCGCCGTTGGTGGCCAAGTCCGTGGCCAAGCGGCGCAACGAGTTCGTCACGGTGCGGCACTGCGCGCGGTTGGCGCTCGCTGAGCTGGGGGAGCCGGCGGTGCCGATCCTCAAGGGCGACAAGGGGGAACCGTGCTGGCCGGCCGGGGTGGTGGGCAGCCTGACGCACTGCGCGGGTTACCGCGGCGCGGTGGTGGCGCACCGAACGCACGTGCGCTCGATCGGAATCGACGCCGAACCCCATGATGTGCTGCCCGACGGTGTGCTCGGCGCCGTCAGCCTGCCTGTCGAACGCGCCGAGATCGCTGAGCTGCCCGACGGGCTGCACTGGGATCGAATCCTGTTCTGCGCCAAGGAGGCCACCTACAAGGCATGGTTCCCGCTGACGCACCGCTGGCTGGGGTTCGAAGACGCACACATCTCCTTCAGCGTCGACGGCGGCGGTGACGGCGCCGGCGCCACCGGCACGTTCGAGTCGAAGATCCTGATCGACCCGGCCGCGGAGTTCGGCCCGCCCCTGACCACCCTGAGCGGGCGGTGGTCGGTGGCCGACGGGCTGGCGCTGACGGCGATCGTCCTGTGAAAGACGTGCAACCCGGAATCGTTGTGGTCGACAAACCGGACGGGATGACCAGCCATGACGTGGTCGGCCGGTGCCGCCGCATCTTCGGCACCCGCAAAGTGGGTCACGCCGGCACGCTGGACCCGATGGCCACCGGGGTGCTGGTGATCGGTGTCGAGCGGGCCACCAAGATCCTGGGCTTGATCGCCGGTACCTCGAAGACCTACCTCGGCACCATCCGCCTGGGCCAGTCGACCACCACCGATGACGCCGAAGGTGAACTGCTGCAGCAGCTTTCGGCTGATCAGGTCAGCGACGAGCAGATCGAGGCCGCCGCCGGAGCGCTCCGCGGCCAGATCGAGCAGGTGCCGTCGGCGGTCAGTGCCATCAAGGTCGCCGGCAAGCGGGCCTACCAGTTGGCGCGTGAAGGTGAGACGCCCGTGCTGGCCGCGCGCAGTGTCCGCATCGAACGGTTCGACGTGCTGGCGATCCGCCGCACGCCGGGCCTGGTTGATGTCGACGTCCTGGTGGACTGTTCGTCGGGCACCTACATCCGGGCGCTGGCCCGCGATGTGGGAGCCGCGCTGGAGGTGGGTGGGCATCTGACCGCCTTGCGCCGCACCAGGGTCGGCGGGTTCGGCCTCAACCAGGCGCACACCCTGGAAGCGCTGGCCGAACAACCTCAGCTGAGCTACACCCTGGACCAGGCGTGTCTGCAGGCGTTCCCCCGGTACGAGCTCAGCGAGGACGACGCGGTGGCGGTGAGTCACGGAAAACCCCTGCCGGCAGCGGGAATCGACGGCATCTACGCCGCCGTGGCCCCCGACGGGCGGGTGATGGCGCTGCTCGAGGACAGTGGCCGTCGCACCAAGTCGGTGGTGGTGATCCGGCCGTCTACTTTGTGACCGGAGCTCTGTCGACTGCTCGTACGCCCCCTCGCTTCGCTGGAGGAACCCCCGCGCAGCCTCAGACTCCGGCCGTCGACGCTCTAACCGTTGCAGGGCACGATGAAGATCGACTGGGCGGCAGGGTTACCGAGTTCCACGGTCCTGGCGCCGTCATCGTGGTCCTCGCCGATGGAGACCGACACCGTGCCGGCGAAATCGCGGCGGGCCAGCACCGTCACGTGTGAATCGAGCGCGATGCCGACGTCATCGAAGTAGCGCAGCATCTCGGGATCGGCGTCGCTGATCCTGGCCACCGCCCCGTGATCGCCGTCGTTGCATTCCGAGAGTGGCTGAGCCGGCGGTGTCGGCACCTGGCCGTCGAGATCGGGAATCGGGTCACCGTGCGGGTCACGTTGCGGGTAGCCGAGCTTGGCGTCGATCCGGGCCATCATCAGATCCGAGACCGCGTGCTCCAGAACCTCGGCCTCGTCGTGTACCTCGTCCCACGAATACCCGAGCTCGCTGACCAAGAAGGTCTCCAGCAGCCGGTGGCGGCGCACCACCGACACCGCCGCGCGCCGGCCTCGCTCGGTCAAGGTGACCGCGCCGTACTTCTCGTGATCCACCAGGCCTTGGTCGGCGAGCTTGCGGATGGACTCCGACGCCGTGCTGGCCGAAACACCGATTCGTTCGGCCAGCATCTTCGTGCTGACCTTCTCATGTGACCATTCCTGCGCCGTCCAGATGGTCTTGAGGTAGTCCTGGGCGACCATGGACAAATCGCGGAGGTCGCCTACCTCAGGGCTTACATCTGGCGTCACACCTGAAAGTTTAGGCAATCGTCACCTCATCCGGGGATCTAGAGACGCTAATGAATCTCTGGGGCCGTAGGCTTGGGCGCGTGCAGCGGTGGCGGGGACAAGACGAAATTCCCTCGGACTGGGGCAGGTGCGTACTCACCATCGGCGTGTTCGACGGTGTGCACCGCGGCCATGCGGAGCTGATCGCCCGCGCGGTCAAGGCGGCGCGGTCGCGCGGCATCCCAGCGGTGTTGATGACATTCGACCCGCATCCGATGGAAGTGGTGTTTCCCGGCAGCCATCCCGCGCAGCTGACCACGCTGACCCGGCGTGCCGAGCTGGCCGAGCAACTCGGCATCGACGTGTTCCTGGTGATGCCGTTCACCACCGATTTCATGAAGCTCACCCCTGAGCGCTACATCCACGAACTGTTGGTCGAACGGCTGCACGTGGTGGAGGTCGTGGTGGGGGAGAACTTCACCTTCGGTAAGAAGGCCGCCGGTGATGTGAATCAGTTGCGCAAGACCGGGGAGCGGCTCGGGTTCGCCGTCGAGGCCATGTCGCTGGTGGCCGAGCAGCACTCCACCGAGACCGTGACGTTCTCGTCGACCTACATCCGGTCGTGTGTGGACGCCGGAGATGTGGTGGCTGCGGCGGAGGCGCTGGGTCGTCCGCATCGGGTCGAGGGTGTGGTGGTCCGCGGCGACGGGCGCGGCAAGGTGCTCGGTTTCCCGACGGCCAATGTGGCACCGCCGATGTATTCGGCCATCCCGGCCGACGGTGTGTACGCGGCGTGGTTCACGGTGCTGGGACACGGCCCGGTGATGGGCACCGTCATCCCGGGAGAGCGGTACGAAGCGGCGGTGTCGGTGGGCACCAACCCGACGTTCTCCGGGCGCACCCGCACCGTCGAGGCGTTTGTCCTCGATACGGCGGCCGACCTGTACGGCCAGCATGTGGCGGTGGACTTCGTGTCGCGGATCCGGGGTCAGGAGAAGTTCGACCAGATCGAGGATCTGGTGAAGGCCATGGAACGTGATGTCGACAAGGCCCGGGCGATACTTCGCGATTCTTTCTGAGGGCAGGGTCGCTGTTAGACTCTTCGGCGGCATCGACCCGTGCTGCAGTTCGCGGCGGCCGGGTTCGGCTTCAGATCCGCGGACCGATAGAAAAGAGTGAATTCGTGGCGCTTACCGCCGAGCAGAAAAAAGAGATCCTGGGTCAGTACGGCCTGCACGACACCGACACCGGGTCGCCCGAAGCGCAGGTCGCGTTGTTGACCAAGCGCATCTCGGACCTGACCGAGCACCTCAAGCAGCACAAGCATGATCACCATTCGCGGCGCGGTCTGCTGCTGCTCGTGGGTCGTCGTCGTCGGCTGCTGAAGTACGTGGCCCAGGTCGACGTCGCGCGTTACCGCTCGCTGATCGAGCGTCTCGGCCTGCGTCGCTGACGCGGACACCCGTAACACAGCCCGCCACCGCCACGCGGTGGCGGGCTGTGTGCTGCCTGCACAGATCCCAGAACCCCGCAACCCGGGGTGTAGAGTAGGGCTGTTCTGCGCCGGTCAGCCGGAGGCGGAACAGCAGCAACAAACGCTGAGACAACAGGTGCGGTGCGCACAACCGCGCATCCGTTCCGGCGCGTCATGACGAACCAGTCTCACGTGGGCGGTCTTCGGTAGTGGCTGTCGGGCTCCCTGGTAGCGGGGACGGCCCGGCCGCTTCGATCGACGGCCGTAGCCACCGAGGTTCGCGCATGACGACGCGAAACAAAAGTGAACCAGAGAGGCCCTGACGGACATCTATGTCTGTAGCTGAAATTGATGAAGGCGTGTTCGAATCCACCGCCGTCCTCGACAACGGGAGCTTCGGCACCCGCACCATTCGTTTCGAAACCGGCCGGCTGGCCCAGCAGGCCGCCGGCGCCGTCGTCGCCTACCTCGACGACGAGACCATGCTGCTGAGCGCCACCACCGCCAGCAAGACCCCCAAAGACCACTTCGACTTCTTCCCCTTGACCATCGACGTCGAGGAGCGGATGTACGCCGCGGGTCGCATCCCCGGGTCGTTCTTCCGTCGTGAGGGCCGGCCCTCCACCGACGCCATCCTGACCTGCCGCCTGATCGACCGGCCGCTGCGTCCGACGTTCGTGTCGGGTCTGCGCAACGAGATCCAGGTCGTCGTCACCGTGCTGAGCCTGAACCCGCAGGACCTGTACGACGTGCTGGCCATCAATGCCGCGTCGGCGTCCACCCAGATCTCCGGTCTGCCGTTCTCCGGCCCGGTCGGCGGTGTGCGTGTCGCCTTGATCGACGGCCAGTGGGTCGCGTTCCCCACCGTCGAGCAGCTCGAAGGTGCTGTCTTCGACATGGTGGTCGCCGGCCGTAAGGTGTCGGCCGATGGCCAAGAAGATGTGGCCATCATGATGGTCGAGGCCGAGGCCACCGACAAGGTCATCGAACTGGTCGCCGGTGGCGCCCAGGCTCCCACCGAGGCCATCGTGGCCGAGGGCCTCGAAGCCGCCAAGCCGTTCATCGCCGCCCTGTGCACCGCGCAGGAAGAGCTGAACAACGCGGCCGGCAAGGAGACCGCCGAGTACCCGGTGTTCCCGGACTACGGCGACGACGTCTACTACTCGGTCGCCTCGGTGGCCACCGACGAGCTCGCCAAGGCGCTGACCATTGCGGGCAAGAACGAGCGCAACGACCGCACCGACGAGATCAAGGTCGAGGTGCTCGAGCGGCTGTCCGAGCAGTACGCCGGTCGCGAGAAGGAGATCGGCGCTGCCTACCGGTCGCTGACCAAGAAGCTGGTGCGCCAGCGCATCCTGACCGACCACTTCCGCATCGACGGCCGCGGCATCACCGATATCCGTGCACTGTCGGCCGAGGTCGCCGTCATCCCGCGCGCACACGGCAGCGCGCTGTTCGAGCGCGGCGAAACCCAGATCATGGGTGTCACCACGCTGGACATGATGAAGATGGCCCAGCAGATCGACTCGCTGGGGCCGGAGACCACCAAGCGCTACCTGCACCACTACAACTTCCCGCCGTACTCCACCGGTGAAACCGGCCGCGTCGGTTCGCCCAAGCGCCGCGAAATCGGTCACGGCGCGCTGGCCGAGCGGGCCCTGGTGCCGGTGCTGCCGAGCGTCGAGGAGTTCCCCTACGCCATCCGCCAGGTGTCGGAAGCGTTGGGCTCCAACGGTTCTACGTCCATGGGCTCGGTGTGTGCCTCCACCCTGTCGCTGCTGAACGCCGGTGTGCCGCTGAAGGCCCCGGTGGCGGGTATCGCCATGGGTCTGGTGTCGGACGATGTTGAGGTCGACGGCAAGACGGAGCGCCGCTTCGTCGCGCTGACCGACATCCTCGGCGCCGAAGACGCCTTCGGTGACATGGACTTCAAGGTCGCCGGCACGAAGGACTTCGTGACCGCGCTGCAGTTGGACACCAAGCTCGACGGCATCCCGTCGCAGGTGCTCGCGGGTGCGCTCGCGCAGGCCAAGGACGCCCGGACCACCATCCTCGAGGTGATGGCCGAAGCCATCGACGCGCCGGACGAGATGAGCCCCTACGCGCCGCGGATCACCACCATCAAGGTGCCCGTCGACAAGATCGGTGAGGTCATCGGGCCCAAGGGCAAGATGATCAACTCGATCACCGAGGAGACCGGCGCGCAGATCTCCATCGAGGACGACGGCACGGTGTTCGTCGGTGCCGCGGACGGCCCGTCGGCGCAGGCGGCGATCGACAAGATCAACGCGATCGCCAATCCGCAGCTGCCCAAGGTGGGCGAGCGCTTCCTCGGCACGGTCGTCAAGACCACCGATTTCGGCGCATTCGTCTCGTTGCTCCCGGGTCGCGACGGGCTGGTCCACATCTCCAAGCTCGGCCGCGGCAAGCGCATCGCCAAGGTGGAGGACGTGGTGAAGGTCGGCGACAAGCTGCGCGTCGAGATCGCCGATATCGACAACCGCGGCAAGATCTCGTTGATCCTGGTCGCCGAGGAGGAAGCTGCGGACGCAACGGATTCAGCTGCAACTGATTCCGCGCCTGCCGATGTTGCGACCTCCAGCTCGTAGTACGCAGGAGTCCGCCGCTGAGGCCTCCCGGGTCAGGCGTACCACGCTGCCTGGGGGGCTTCGCGTCGTCACCGAGTTCGTACCGTCGGTGCGCTCGGCGTCGGTCGGTGTCTGGGTCGGAGTCGGCTCTCGTGATGAGGGGCCGACGGTGGCCGGCGCGGCGCACTTCCTCGAACACCTGCTGTTCAAGTCGACGCCGACGCGCTCGGCGGTGGACATCGCCCAGTCGGTGGACGCCGTCGGCGGTGAGCTGAACGCGTTCACTGCCAAGGAGCACACCTGCTACTACGCCCACGTACTGGACAACGACCTCGGGCTGGCCATCGATCTGGTGTCCGACGTCGTCCTCAACGGCCGTTGTGCCACAGAGGATGTCGAGCTCGAGCGTGACGTGGTGCTCGAAGAGATCGCCATGCACGACGACGATCCCGAAGACGCGCTGGGGGATGTGTTCCTGTCGGCGATGTTCGGTCAGCATCCGGTGGGCCGGCCGGTCATCGGCAGCGTCGACTCGATCGAGGCGATGACGCGCGCGCAGCTGCATTCCTTTCATGTGCGCCGCTACACACCGGAACGCATGGTGGTGGCGGTTGCCGGCAACATCGACCATGACGAGGTGCTCGCGCTGGTGCGCGAACATTTCGGTCCCCATCTGCGCGCCGGTAAGCAACCCCAGCAGCCGCGCAAGGGCACCGGCCGGGTGACGGGGACTCCCGCACTGCAGGTGGTGCAGCGTGACTCCGAACAGACGCATGTGCTGTTGGGTGTGCGTTCACCGGGCCGGCACTGGGAACACCGGTGGGCGTTGACCGTGCTCAACACCGCCCTCGGTGGAGGTCTCAGTTCCCGTCTGTTCCAACAGATCCGGGAATCCCGCGGTCTGGCCTACTCGGTGTACTCGTCGGTGGACACCTTCTCCGACAGCGGAGCGTTGTCGGTTTATGCAGCCTGCCTGCCGGAGCGGTTCGATGACGTGATCACGGTGACCACCGATGTATTGGAAGCGGTGGCCCGCGACGGCATCACCGAGAACGAATGCCGGATCGCCAAAGGTTCGCTGCGGGGCGGAATGGTGCTGGGGCTGGAGGATTCGGCCTCGCGGATGCACCGGATCGGTCGCAGCGAGCTCAACTACGGGCGGCACCGCAGCCTGTCGGAGAGCCTGGACCAGATCGAAGCGGTAACCCTGGACGAGGTCAATGCCGTGGCGCGTACGCTGTTGAACAAGCAGTACGGTGCCGCTGTACTCGGCCCTGGTGTCACCAAAAGGTCACTACCGCAACCACTTCGGAGAATCGTCAGATAGGGAGGCGCATGACGGTGCGGGTAACCAGACGAAACGTCCTGGCTGGTGGAGCGGCCCTCACCGCCTTGGCCGCCCTGGGAACGCGGCCGGCGCTGGCCGAACCCTCCTCGCTCACGGACAGCATCGTCGCACTGGAGCACCGGCACACCGCGCGCATCGGCATCTTCGCTGTTGACCTGCGATCCGGGCGCACCGTCGCGCACCGCGATCTGGAGCGCTTCGCAATGTGTTCGACGTTCAAGGCATACCTGGCCGCCCGGATCCTGCAGCGCTCGGAACGGGGCGAGTTGGCCTTGAGCGATACGGTGACTGTGCAGGAGGCGGACCTGCTGCCGAACTCGCCGATCACGGAAACGCGGGTCGGGCAGCGGGTCACGCTGTCGGAGCTGTGTGCAGCAGCGCTGCAGCGCAGTGACAACGCCGCCTCGAACTATCTCCTCCAGGTCATCGGCGGCCCGCAGGCCATCACCGATTTCGCCCGCAGTATCGGCGATCAGGAGAGCCGGCTGGATCGCTGGGAGACCGAACTCAACGCCGCGGTGCCCGGCGATCTCCGTGACACCAGCACCCCGCAGGCACTGGGCAATGGGTTCCGCGACCTGATCACCGGTACGGCTCTGGGGCCGCAGGCTCGCACGCAACTCGTGGACTGGATGACCACGAACGCGACCTCGAGCCTGCGACCGGGACTGCCCCCGGGGTGGACCTTCGCGGACAAGACCGGCAGTGGCGACTACGGCACCACCAACGACGTCGGTGTGGCTTGGGGTCCCCCGGAGGGCCCCGCGCGACCCGTGGTGTTGTCGGTGATGGTGCGGTCGGCGAGCGACGACTCCGAGGCTGAGGGCTTCCGGCCGGTCATGCCGGAGATCGCCGCGCTGGTGCTGCCCGCGCTGATCGGCTAGCGCTCCTCGGTCAGAGGACGGGCAGCGAGTTGTCGCGGCGCAGCACGAAGAAGTACGGGCGGTTCGAGCCGCGCAAGTCCATCGCGCCGATCACCGCGTCGTCGGACAGCTGCCGGAACACGTCGTTGATCGGCAGCTGGTCGTAGATCATCGTCGCGGTATCGGTGCCGCGGTAGCGGGTGGTCCGCAACCGGGCCTTGGGGGCGCGGGTCTGCAGTACCGATCGCAGGGCGGAGATCGGGCGCTCGAACGACCTCTTCTTCACGCCCGGAAGTTTGGCCGCCACCCCCAAGCCACCGAACGCCAGCACCGGATTGAGCGCCCACAGCCCGGAGCCGTCGGCGGTCGGGAACAGCAGCGGGTGCACCGTCTCGGCGTCCACGAACTGTTTGCCCCACCATCCACTGGCCGCCAGGAAGCCGTCGAGGGGATGCCCCGTCGGCAGTTCGGCCCCGTGCCAGGTACCGATCATGAATTCGGGGGCGACGGCAGGTGCCGCGTCGAACACGGTGCACGCCTCGGCGGTGGTGGTGGGTGCGCTGGGAAGAACGTCTCTGAGAACACTGCTCACGATCACCCCTCCACCATACTTGACACCTGTCAAAGGATGGTGCCCCGGAAAGGTCATCGCCCGGCCGGGCATGGCAGCCGGCCGGGCGATGTGAAGGGAAGTCGTATGGTCAGAGCACCGACGCGGGATCGGTGAACGGCAGTCCCAGGTCGGTGGCCACCTGCTCGGACAGCAGGCCGCCCTCGTGAGTGGACAGGCCCTTGGCCAGCGCGGCGTCGCTCTGGCACGCGGCCCGCCAGCCCTTGTCGGCCAGTTTGAGCACGTACGGCATGGTGGCGTTGGTCAGCGCGTAGGTCGAGGTGCGCGGCACCGAGCCCGGCATGTTGGCCACGCAGTAGAACACCGTGTCGTGCACCGCGAACGTCGGGTCGTCATGGGTGGTGGGCCGGGAATCCTCGAAGCAACCGCCCTGATCGATGGCGATGTCGACCAAGACCGCGCCCGGTTTCATCTGTGCGACAGTCGAATTCGTCACCAGTTTGGGTGCCTTGGCGCCTGGGACCAGCACCGCGCCGATCACCAGGTCGGCATCCTTGACCGCGGTCTCGAGGTCGAGGGCGGAGGAGTAGCGCGTCTCGATCTGGCCGCCGCTTTCGTTGTCGATCTTGCGGAGGGTGTTGATGTTCAGATCGAAGACGGTGACTCGCGCACCCATGCCCTTGGCGATACGGGCGGCGTTGTAGCCGGCCATGCCACCGCCGATCACCACGACGTTGGCGGGGGCCACGCCGGGGACGCCGCCCATCAACACACCGCGTCCGCCCTGGGTGCGCATCAGGTGATAGGCGCCCACCTGGGCGGAGAGTCGGCCGGCCACCTCGCTCATCGGGGCCAAGAGAGGAAGCGCACCGTCTGCGGTCTGCACCGTCTCGTAGGCGATCGACGTCGTTCCCGAGGCCAGCAGTGCATCGGTGCACGGCCGCGAGGCGGCCAGATGCAGGTAGGTGAACAGCGTCTGGCCCTGGCGCATCCGGCTGTACTCGGACTCGATCGGCTCTTTGACCTTGAGCAGCAGGTCGGCCTCGGCCCACACCTGGTCGGCGGTGGCGACGATCTCGGCGCCGGCGGCCTTGAAGTCGGTATCGGAGATCGCCGAGCCGTCGCCCGCGCCTGCCTGGATGGCGACATCATGGCCGCGACGGACCAGTTCGGCCACGCCGGCCGGGGTGATGGCGACGCGGTATTCGTTGTTCTTGATCTCGGTCGGGATGCCGACTCGCATGATCGCTCCTGGGTTGAGGCCTGCTGATATTGACCTCAAGTGTGAAGAAACAACAACTAGATGGCAATAAGATCGATGAAGATTCGGTAAGGTCGCACTATGCCAGAAGAATCCCCAGGATCGTCGACCCGTCGACCTCCGCAACCGAAGGATGTTCGGCCCGCTGAGCTCGATGACGTGGACCGGCGGATTCTCACCACGTTGCACGCGGACGCCCGGATCTCCAATAGCGCGTTGGCGGAGGCGGCGGGTATCGCGGCGTCCACCTGCCACGGCCGGGTGCGTCGGCTGCAGGAGATGGGAGTGATCCGCGGCTTCTACACCGACATCGATCCGTCGGCGATCGGCTTGTCGCTGCAGGCGATGATCTCGGTGAGCCTGCAGTCGAACGCCCGCGGCAAGATCCGCAACTTCATTGCGCAGATCCGGAGCAAGCCGCAGGTGATGGACGTCTACTTCCTGGCCGGCGCCGACGACTTCATCTTGCACGTCGCCGCGCGTGACACCGATGATCTGCGTGCGTTCGTGGTCGAGAACCTCAACGCCGATGCGGACGTGGCCGGCACCCAGACGTCGCTGATCTTCGAACATCTACGTGGGGCCGCGCCGTTGTGACCGGCCCGGACAGTGCGCGCACGCGCACGTTGTGGTTTGCACTGCTGCTCACTCTGGCCAACGGCTTCCTGGATGCCTACACCTACGTGGCGCGCGGCGGTGTGTTCGCGAACGTGCAGACCGGCAACGTGATCCTGTTCGCCATCGACGTCTCCCAGGCCAAGATTGCCGCCGCGTTCGCCCACGTCTGGCCGCTGCTGGCGTTCATCGCCGGGGTGGCGTTGGCGGCCCACATCAAGTCCGGCCGTGCGGATGTGGTCGTCCCGCACCCGCTTCGCTGGACCATGGCGGTGCAGGCCGTGGTGTTGGCGGTGATCGGCTTCGTGCCCGAATCGGTCCCGCACAGCTATGTGACGGTACCCATCTCTTTTCTGGCCGCCGTGCAGATAGGTCTGTTCCGCAATATCGGCGACCTGGCCTACCTGCCGGTGGCGACCACCGGCAACCTGATGCGATTCGTCGAAGCCGGCTACGACGGTGTCGTCGAGAAGCGCCAGGAGGGGCGACGGGCATTCGGTGTGTACGGCGCCCTGATCGTCGCGTTCTCCGGTGGCGCGGTGGTCGGAGCCGTCATCTCCTCGGCTTGGGGAGTGCACGCCATCTGGGTGCCCGCGGTGATCCTCGCTGTGACCCTGTTGTTGTTCGTCATCGATGAGAGCCGACTGCGCTGACCTCTCAGACGGCGATCGCCTGATCGACGACCTTCTCCACTTCCACCAGGTTGTCTCCGTACACCCCGGCGTTGCCGAACTCACAGTGGCGGTCGGAGGTGATGACATTGACCGTGGTGCCCGACGGTTTGTCCTGCCAGTAACCCACATTCGACATGACCAACCCGACCATCAGGCCGGTGTCGAGCACTGCCGGCACCTCGAAAGCGCCGCGGTCGTTGAACACCCGCACCAAATCCCCGTCGGCGATCCCGCGCTCGGTGGCATCGGCCGGATGGATGAACAGCCGGAACTCGCCCTGGGCGGCCTGCTTGTCCGGTGCGTTGCCGTATTGACTGTTGAGGAAGGCGTGCGGTTTGGGCGAGATGATGTTGAGTGGAAAGCGCTCGGCCAGTTCGGGATTGGAGTGTCGAGATTCGAACGGCGGGACGTAGTCGGGTACCGGGTCGATGTAACCACCCGGCTGCATCGCTTCGTACATCGAGCGCCAGACCGGCACCACAAAATTGCCGCCCTCGGCCAGGCTGGACCGGAATTCGCATTTGCCGGACGGAGTCGGGAAGTTGCCCTCGGCGTGTGGCGCCCTGGTGTCGGGAGCGCCGACGTTCAGCCGCATCCACCCCACCTCCTCCAGCTTCTCGAACGTGATGCCTTGCAGAGCGGGGGCGTCCCAGTCGTGGAAGTCGATCAGCATCTCGCGGTCGGTGCGTTTCCAGTAGTCCTCATCGAAACCCATCGTGGCCGCCAGCCTGCGGAATAGTTCCACATTCGGTACACACTCGCCGGGCGTGGCGATGGCCGGCTGGTTCAAGGAGATGTACAGGTGGCCCCAGGTCACCATGATGTCGAGTTGCTCGGCCTGCATGGTGGCCGGCAATACGATATCGGCGAATTTCGCTGTGTCGGTGATGAAGTGCTCACTGACGACGGTGAACAGGTCGTCGCGCATCAGGCCGTCCATCAGCTTCTGCTGAGCGGGGCCTTGTGACACCGGATTCGAGTTGTAGACGAACAGCGATTTGATGGGCGGATCCAGTTCCAGTTCGCCGGTCAATGCCTTACCGAGATCGAGTTCGTTGACCACCCGAGTGCCCTCGGGGATCCACTGCGGCATACAGATCTTGTCGAACTGAGTGGGGAACTCCCAGATGGGCATCTCCATGGTGCCGCCGCCCACGTGGCGCCAGGCACCCACCAACGCGGGCAGGCAGGTGATCGCCCGAATCGCCTGCCCGCCACCACGACTGCGTTCCAGCGCAACACCTTGACGGATGGCCGAGGGCTGGCTGGTGGCGTACTCGCGGGCCAGGGTGCGGACGTCATCGGCGGGAATGCCGGTGATCTCTTCCACCCGTTCGGGCGGGAAGCTCTGGGCGCGGGCGGCCAACTCGTCGTAGCCGACGGTGTACTTCTCGACATAATCGGTGTCGACGAGGCCCTGGGCGATGATCTCGTGGATCATGCCCAGCGCCAGTGCGCCGTCGGTGCCCGGCCGGATGGGGATGTGCCAGTCGGCTTGGCGGGCCGTGCGGTTGTGCACCGGATCGATGACAACGATCTTGGCGCCGTGGCGTTTTCGCGCCTCGAGTAGGAACGGCCACCCGTGCAGGTTCGTGCTGGTCATGTTCATGCCCCAGACGATGATGTATTTCGAATGCGCCATTGATTCCACATCGAGTCCGCCCGACCCGCCCACAGTCATGTGCCACGCGGTCGACGAGCCGGACTCG
The DNA here is from genome assembly GCF_057656995.1 of Mycobacterium sp. Soil_C_30. Lineage (NCBI taxonomy): Bacteria > Bacillati > Actinomycetota > Actinomycetes > Mycobacteriales > Mycobacteriaceae > Mycobacterium > Mycobacterium sp. Soil_C_30. The sequence goes on from NZ_JBDGJH010000007.1 coordinate 54,497, forward strand.
CAGTACGTTTTCTCGGCAACCGTGGATCCCAGCCGGTTGAAGAACGCGTCCCCGGCGGTCAGACCGTTGAGCACCCCTTGGTGGCCGAGGTAGGCGTGCGGCATGATCGCCTGGCTGCCATAGGTGTCGATGATCTCCGTCCAGCGCTGCTTGATTTCGCCGAGCGCCTCATTCCAGGTGATCCGCTCGAATTCCCCTGCGCCCTTGGCGCCGACACGCCGCATCGGATACAACAAGCGATCCGATTGATAGTGATGCTCGTGGAAGTTCTTCACCTTCACGCACAGGCCGCCGCGGGTCATCGGATGGTCCGGGTCGCCTTTGACGCCGACAAGAGTGCCGTCTTCGACGTGATAGAGCATGGCGCACGTATCGGGGCAGTCGTGTGGGCACGCGCCCCGCACGATGGTCAGGTTCTTGCCTGCGAGCGATTCCGATTCGGCCGCTGGGGTTTCGGCAGCAAGGGTCATGGCGATTTCTCCTGTGGGCTGGCGGAGTTTTCGTGCTTCCCAGTAACCCTCAGGAGTGTGGCTACGCAATTGCCTTGGCATTAAGGTGCTGTGACACACACCGCTGCCCCTCACATCGGACCCCCTGCTCAGGCTGCGTGCAGGTTGTAGAGGGTGATGCGGGCGTGGGTTTCGATGTCGCTGTAGTCGAATCTTCGGCGGCCGGGCAGGATCGGTGGGGCCAGGCTGTGGTGTCGTTGGCCGGTGGGGGTGGTCAGGTCGGTGGTGTGCCGGCCCACCACGTCGGCGCCGGTTTCGGCTTTCCAGTGGGCGAGTTCTTTGACGTAGTTGCAGTGTTCACACAACCCCTGGCCGTTGTCGGCGGAGGTGGGTCCGCCCCGGGCGCGACTGGTGATGTGATCAAGGTGGCGGATCGGAGCATCGCAGTACGGGGTACGGCAGCGCTGGTCCCGCAACCGGATGAACCGCGCCAGTCCTTTCGGGAACCGCCGCGCGGTGGAGTCCATCGCCACCAACGCCGCGCTGTCGGGCCGGGCATACAACCGCCGCAGGGTGGCCTTGGAGTCCGCGTCGGTGACCGCCCGCTCGATCAACCTGCACGCGATCTCCGCCGGAACGGGCCCGTAGTCACTGAGGACGGCCGGCTCGTCCCCACCCATCAGGGTGTCATCGGAGAGCACCAGGTTGACCGCCACCGGCACCGCGGTGCCCGCCGCCCGCCCGGTCACCCGCGCCACCAGGGTGTCGGCCATGACGTTTCCGCGGCTACGCCCATCGGCGCTGACATCGGCTTCGTGCTTCAAGGCTGCATACACCGACACCCCTTGGGCGACCGGCAGCAGCGCGGTCACATAGGTCATGCAGTCCGGGGCCGGGCGGATCCACACGGCGCGTTCGGTTTCGGCGCGGGCGGCCCGTTCGACCACCGCGTGCGGGTCGAGGCGATAGGCGATCGCTTTGGCATCGGCCTGGATGCGGGCATCCCCGCACCCGGCCAACCGGGCCTGGTCGGCGCACATCTCATCGTCGAGTTGGCGGCGATGCTGCACCGACAGGCACGCCGATTCCTTGACGATCAGGCTGGCCCGCCACTCCGAGAGCGCCCCGGCGGCCAGGGCGGCCAGGGTGTGGGGCATCTCGTGGACCAGGGCGCGGGCGAAGCCGAGGTGGCGCCCACCTTTGTTGGGTGAATCGCGGCGGGCCAGGGCGATCTGGGCGCCCACCCCGCGACCCCGTTTGGCCGCCGGGACCCCGCGGGCTTCTTCCTCGGCGCGGTGTATCGCGTCGAACTGGGCGGTCAGCCGGGCCTGCTCGGCGGCGTGCACCGATTTCAGGCGTTCCAGCTCCGCGATCCGGGCGATCCGGCCCTCCTGCGTCAACTCATCGAACATACTTTCGAAGCCTAGGGCAACGGGGTGACAAACTCCCGGACCGCAAGGCTGACTACGCTGCTCCCCATGCGAGTAGCAGTGTTGGGGGCCAAGGGCAAAGTCGGGGCGACCATGGTTGCGGCGGTGAAGGACGCCGAGGACCTCACCCTGTCGGCGGAGGTGGACGCCGGAGATTCACTGTCGGCCCTGACTGAGAGTGACACCGAGGTCGTCATCGATTTCACCCATCCCAGCGTCGTGATGGACAACCTGAAGTTCCTCATCGACAACGGTATTCACGCTGTGGTGGGCACCACCGGTTTCACCGATGAACGCCTCGACCAGGTGAGATCCTGGCTGGCCGCCAAGCCCGGGACCGCTGTGCTGATCGCGCCGAACTTCGCCATCGGAGCGGTGCTGTCGATGCACTTCGCGCAGCGGGCGGCACGGTTCTTCGAGTCCGTCGAGGTCATCGAGCTGCACCACCCCTACAAAGCCGACGCTCCCTCGGGCACCGCGGCGCGAACCGCCAAACTCATCGCCGAGGCCCGAAAAGACCTGCCTCCCAACCCCGATGCCACCAGCACAGGCCTGGAGGGCGCGCGGGGTGCTGACGTCGACGGCGTTCCGGTCCACTCGGTCCGGTTGGCCGGGCTCGTCGCGCACCAGGAAGTGCTGTTCGGTACTCAGGGTGAGACGCTCACCATCCGCCACGACAGCATCGACCGCACCTCATTCGTGCCCGGTGTGCTGCTGGCGGTCCGCAGCGTCGCGCAACGGCCCGGACTGACGGTGGGCATCGAACCGCTGATGGACCTGTAGACAGATGAAGGCGGTGCGCACGCAGATCCTGATCGGGTTCTTCTGCGTGGCCCTGATCCTGTACTTCGTGATGCTCGGGCGCATCGCGGTGGCGCTCATTGCCGACGGCCGTATCGCACCCGTGGGCCTGGGCATCGCCTTGCTGTTGCTGCCGGTGGTGGGGGCGTGGGCCATGGTCGCCACCGTGCGCGCCGGGTTCGCGCACCAGCGGCTGGCGCGGCAGGCCGCCGAGGCCGGAATGGATCTCGACGTCAGTGACCTGCCGCGCCGGGCATCCGGCCGTATCGAACGTGACGCCGCCGACGCGCTGTTCAACACGGTGCGCGCCGAACTCGACGCCGATCCGGACAATTGGGTGCGCTGGTACCGCGTGGCCCGGGCCTACGACTACGCCGGTGATCGCAGCCGCGCCCGCGAGGCCATGCGCACCGCGGTGGAGATGGAGAAAGAGCGGCGGTGAGCACCCTGTTGGTGGTGCACCACACCCCGTCGCCCGGAACGCGGGAACTTCTGGAAGCGGTGCTGCGGGGAGCCCGTGACCCCGAGATCTCCGGTGTGGATGTCGAGGTGCGGCCGGCGCTGGCGGCCACGGTGCCGGACGCGCTGAACGCCGACGGCTTCCTGTTCGGTACCACTGCCAACTTCGGTTACATGTCGGGGGCGCTCAAGCACTTCTTCGACACGGTGTACTACCCGATCCTGGACCACGTGGCCGGACGGCCCTACGGTCTGTGGGTACACGGAAACAACGACACCGCCGGGGCCGTCGCCGCGGTCGAACGGCTGGCCGCCGGCCTGTCGCTCACCAAAGCGGCCGACGTCCTGGAAGTCACCGGTGCGGTGGACGCCGCCGTGCGCGAGAGTGCCTACGAGTTGGGCGGCACGCTCGCCGCGACGTTGATGAACTAGGGGGAACCATGCCCGGTATCGCTGAACTCGCCCTGGCCGGGGCGCCGATCGCCGGGGGTGCGCTGCTCGGTCTGGCGGCGGGAAACCTGCGGGCGCCCGACGTGCGCGCTGTGATCAAACAGGACATGGAACTCCTGGACCAGATTCCGCCCGAGCAGGTGGAACGTCGCGCCGAACTGCAGCGGGTGATCAACCTGCGCATCGATGACCTGATCGCCGCGGTCGACAAGAACCGTGAGATCCGGCAACTGGCGACGTCCTACCAGGGCAACTGGCGCGACATCGTGGTGTTCATCTGCACGGTGCTCTTCGCCATCATCTGGTGGAACGTCAGCCACAGCCGGTCGAACTGGTTGCCGACGTTCGTGGTGATGATCGTGGTGTCGTTGATCGCCGGCGTCTACGCCGCCCGTGGCATCCTGAGAGCCCTGGCCACATTCATGCAGTCGCGGCGGCGCGGCGAGAAGGCGCAGTGAGCCGGCTTCAGTAGTGGTAGGTGTCCGACGGAGCGGGCGCGTGCACACCCTCGTCGTCGAAGTCGTCGCCGGCATCTGATTCCTCGATACCGTACGCCCTGGCCAGATCCAGGATCTTGTTCGCCCTCGCGATACGCGGTAGGTCTGAGCCGTTGCGGATCTCGCCGCCGTCGCGTTCGAACTCGACGAAAAACTCTTTCGCCCAACTGATCTCGTCCTTCGACGGTGACAATCCCTCGTTGACCGTGCCGCACTGGTCCGGTGTCAGACAGATCTTGCCGGTCATCCCGAATTCGGTCGACACGGCGGTGGCCTCGATGAGCTTCAACGCCCCGCTACCGATGGTGGGCCCGTCGATGGCGCTGGGCAGGTGGGCTGCCTTGGCCGCGATGGTGAAGCGTGAGCGGGCATAGGCCAGGGTGGCCGGGTTGTCGCCGAAGCCGGTGTCACGGCGGAAGTCGCCGATACCGAACGCCAGCCGGAATGTTCCTTTCGCGGACGCGATCTCGGTGATGCGCTCGAGGCCGCGAGCGGTCTCGACCAAAGCCACGATCGGCACACCGGGCAGCCGCTTTGCGGTCTCGGTCACGTGGTCCACCGATTCGACCATCGCCAGCATCACCCCGCCGAGGGACGTCCCGGCCAGTGTGTCCAGGTCGTCCGCCCACCACGGAGTACCGAAACCGTTGATGCGCACCCAGTCACTGTTGCCCTCCGCCAGCCAGCGGGTGACGTTGTCGCGGGCGGCCACCTTGTCTTTGGGGGCAACGGCATCCTCGATGTCGAGGACGACGATGTCGGCCCGCGAGCGGGCAGCGGCGGCGAACCGTTCGTACTGGGCGCCGTTGACCAGAAGCCAGCTCCGGGCCAGTACCGGGTCTATCCGCGAGCCGGCGGGGTGGTTGTCGGAGAGGGGTTCGTGGTCCACCTGGTCATACACGGGCCCTATGGTCGCACGACGCTACTTCAGGGCCTGACCGAACACCTCGCGCATGGCATCCCAGTGCCGGGCCGCTGCCGCCTCGTCATAGGGGGCGTTGTCGGGCACCGCGAAACCATGTCCGGCGGGGTAGATCTCGACCGTGTGCTGCACCCCGGCGGCGGTCAGAGCCTTGTCCAGGGTCTCGGCGTCGGTTTTCGTGAACGACTGGTCGTTCTCGGCGCCGCCCACGTACACCCTGGCGCGGATCGCTTCGGCGCGAAGATGCGGGCTGTCCTCGGCGTCGGTGACCAACCCACCGCCGTGGAAGGACATCGCCGCGGCCACCCGCTCGGGCACCCGGCCGGCAACCACGATCGAGGTGCGCCCACCCATGCAGTAACCAGTGGTACCGAAGGTTTCGCCGCGCACGTCCTCACGCGCCGCCAGGTAGTCGAAGAATGTGCTGGCGTCGGTGGCCATCGCCTCCTGGGTGACCGAGCTGATCATCCCGAACAGCCGCTTGCGTTCCTCCTGGTCACCGAACACCGTCGCCATGTCGAACGGTTCCCACGTCCCGCTGCGGTAGTACACGTCGGGCACCAGGACGGCGTAGCCGTAGCCGGCCAGCTTGGTGGCCATCTCGTCGAATGTGGCGCGCACTCCGCCGGCGTCGGGGTACATGACCACCCCGGGCCAGGGACCGTTCCCGTCGGGGGTCGCGAAGGTGATCGGGCAGGTCCCGTCCGGAGTCGTGACGGTATCGGTGATCGTCGGCATGGTGTCCGTTCTACTCCAGCGTTCGGCACGTAAGCTGACGGCGTGCCGATCCCGACCCCGTACGAAGACCTGCTGCGTCTCGTGCTCGAGCAGGGCACCCCCAAGTCCGACCGCACCGGTACCGGAACACGCAGCCTGTTCGGGCATCAACTGCGGTACGACCTGTCCGCCGGCTTCCCGCTGATCACCACCAAGAAGGTGCACCTGAAGTCCATCGTCTACGAGTTGCTGTGGTTCCTGCGCGGGGACTCCAACGTGCGCTGGCTGCAGGAGCACGGGGTGACGATCTGGGACGAATGGGCCAGCGAGACAGGTGAACTCGGTCCGGTGTACGGGGTGCAGTGGCGCTCGTGGCCCACGCCGTCCGGTGAGCACATCGACCAGATCAGCGCTGCGCTGGACCTGCTGAAGACCGACCCGGATTCCCGCCGCAACATCGTTTCGGCCTGGAATGTCGGCGAGATCCCGCAGATGGCGTTGCCGCCCTGTCATGCCTTCTTCCAGTTCTACGTCGCCGACGGCGCGTTGTCCTGCCAGCTGTACCAGCGCAGCGCCGACCTGTTCCTGGGTGTCCCGTTCAACATCGCTTCCTACGCGCTGCTGACGCACATGATGGCGGCGCAGGCCGGGTTGGGCGTCGGCGAGTTCGTCTGGACCGGCGGCGACTGTCACATCTACGACAACCACGTCGACCAGGTGAACCTGCAGCTCGGTCGCGAGCCTCGGCCGTATCCCGAACTTGTTCTGGCACACCGTGATTCGATTTTCGACTACACCTACGAGGATATCGAGATCAAGAACTACGACCCCCATCCGGGCATCAAGGCGCCGGTGGCGGTGTGACACTCGGTCTGATCTGGGCGCAGCGCGTTGCCGGCGTCCAAGGCGGTGCAAAGTCGTGAGCGGCCTCAACCTGATCTGGGCGCAATCGTCGTCGGGCGTCATCGGCCGCGACAACGGCATACCCTGGCGGCTACCCGAGGACATGGCCCGCTTCAAGGAGCTCACCATGGGGCACACGGTCATCATGGGCCGGTTGACCTGGGAGTCCCTGCCCGCGAAGTTCCGCCCGCTGCCAGGCCGCAGAAATGTCGTAGTCACCCGGCAGTCTGACTACATGGCCGACGGTGCTGAAGTGGTCAGGTCCCTCGAGGACGCCCCGCTCGACGACGCCTGGGTGATCGGCGGCTCGCAGATCTACGGTTTGGCGCTGCCGCTTGCGACGCGCTGTGAGGTCACCGAGGTGGACATCGACCTGCGCAGGGAGGATGACGACGCTCTGGCGCCGGTTCTCGACGAGTCGTGGGTCGGTACCGAGGAGAACTGGAAGGACAGCTCGTCGGGGCTGCGCTACCGGTTCTACAGCTATCAACGGTCGTGAAGCTCACGGCCGCACAGGCGCGCCGGGTGGCCGTCAGCGCTCAGGGTTTCGCCGAGCCCGCGCCGCGCGGCGCGGTCACCCGCGCGCACCTGCGCAAGCTGATCTCTCGGATCCAGGTGCTGCAGCTGGACTCGGTGTCGGTGGCGGTGCGTGCCCATTATGCCCCGGTCTTCAGCCGGCTCGGGCCCTACGACCGCGATGTGCTGGACCGCGCTGCGTGGAGTCACAGCACCAGGGCGCCGCGCCTGCTGGTCGAGTACTGGGCGCATGAAGCCGCTTTGATGGCCGTCGACGACTGGCCGTTGTTGCGCTGGCGCATGCGCCAGTACCACCAGGGGCGGTGGGGCAAAGAGATCGTTGCGAAGAACCCGCAGCTCATCGACGACGTGATCGCGGCGGTCACCGAACTCGGGCCGTCGACGGCGGGCCAGATCGAAGCTCATCTGGAGTCGGAACCGCGGGGGCGTAAGGGTCCCTGGTGGGATCGCAGCGACACCAAATGGGTGGCTGAGGCCTTGTTCGCCTCCGGGGTGTTGACCACCGCCACCCGCGTCGGGTTCGCCCGGCACTACGACCTCAGTGAACGGGTGCTGCCACCGGAGGTGCTCGCCCGCGAGGTCGACGACGACGAGGCCGTCCGCGAGCTGGCTCTGCGAGCAGCGGGTGCGCTGGGGGTGGCCACCGAGGCCGATATCAGGGACTACTTCCGGTTGGCCGCAGGGCAGGTGAAACCTGCACTCGCGCAACTGGTTTCCGAAGGGCAAGTCGAACGTGTCGAGGTGGCCGGCTGGAGTGCGCCGGCCTATCTGGCGGCGGGGCAGACGGTGCCGCGGGCCGACCGCGGAACGGCGCTGCTGTGTCCCTTCGACCCGCTGATCTTCTTCCGGCCGCGGGTGGAGCGGCTGTGGAACTTTCACTACCGCATCGAGATCTACACCCCGGCGCCGAAACGGCAGTTCGGTTACTACGTGTGGCCGTTCCTGCTGGACGGCGAGTTGGTGGGTCGGGTCGATCTGAAAGCCGAGCGGGCACTCGATGCGCTCCACGTGGTGGGGGCGTTCACCGAGGACGGTCAGGATTCGGGTCGGGTGGCCGCCGCGCTGGCCAAGGAACTGACCACGATGGCGCAGTGGCTGGGCCTGGCCGAGGTGACCGTCGGCGACCGCGGCGACCTGGTGGGGGAGTTGCGGCGCGCCCTCAGGTGAAGCGCGATGTGCGGACCCTGAGGGTACCCACCCGGTAGCAGCGACCTCCGATGCGCGGGGTCGTGCCGTGCGGCCGGTGGGCGATGAGTAATGACGCTCTGCCACAGTGGATTTGGTGTCGGCGTGAGCTGGTAGGAACGCGACGACCCTGCTGTTCGCCGGGCGCCACGGCGTCGGCGACTCGCTTGACTCTCCCGTAGCGGGAGGCTGTGCCGTTTGTGTCTCGACACGCATGGACCTTGACAAACGACCTAATCCAACATGCAATATATTGCGTATTACAGCAGGCGTCAGGGCGGCGCCAGTGACCGTCCTCCTTCGGAAAGGCTTCAGAAGATGCTCAAGACTGTTCTGACGACGACGATCGTCGGGGTCGCGGTGGCGGCGCTCACGGCCGGCTGCGGGGCTGCCGAAGCCGAGCCGGCTGCGCCGACCGATCAGCCGACCGTCGTGCTGGTTCATGGTGCCTTTGCCGACTCTTCGAGCTGGAATCCGGTGATCAGCAAGCTCGAGGCCGCCGGCTATCCGGTAATTGCCGCGGCCAATCCGTTGCGCGGCTTGGCGGTTGATGCGGAGTACGTGCGCAGTGTGGTCCAGAGTGTCCCAGGTCCGGTGGTGTTGGCCGGACACTCCTACGGGGGGTCGGTGATGAGCCAGGCCGCCGACGGGTTGGCGAATGTGAAGGCGCTCGTCTACATCGCGAGTTTCATCCTCGAGGAGGGGGAGAGCACTGGGCAGGTGGCGGCGAAATTCCCCGGCGGTGAGCTGGGCCCAGCGCTGGATACGGTGCCGTTCCCAGGTCCAGGTGGTCAGGAGGGCAGTGACCTCTACATCAAGCAGGATGAGTTTCGCAGGGTGTTCGCCGCTGATGTCGCCGAAGACGTCACCGCGTTGATGGCAGCCACTCAGCGGCCCATTGCTGCTGCCGCACTGGAGGAGTCGGCAACCAAGGCGGCGTGGAAGTCCATACCGTCGTGGAACATGGTCACCACCGAGGACCTCGCCATTCCGGCAGAGTCCATGCGATTCATGGGTCAACGGGCGAATTCGCACACGGTGGAGATCAAGGCGTCGCACGCGGTGACCGTGTCTCAGCCCGATGCCGTCGCCGACCTGATCAACCAGGCCGCCGACTCGACTCGAAGCTGAACCACCGTCCGCCCACGGGGCGCTTCCGGCAGAAGGCAAACCCACAGACCGCAGACAAGTGAGGAACCCAGATGCAAGACACCACCGCCGGCCACTACGACTACGTCGTGATCGGCGCCGGATCGGCCGGTTGCGTGCTCGCCGCCCGGCTGTCCGAGGACCCGACGGTTCGGGTGCTGTTGCTCGAATCCGGTTCGGCCGACACACGACCCGAGATCGGAACCCCGCCGGCATGGCCGACGCTGTGGGGGACCACGGTTGACTACGCCTACAACACCGTCCCGCAGGCGGGCACCGACGGGCTTTCGCACAACTGGCCACGCGGCCACACGCTCGGCGGTAGTAGCAGCATCAACGCGATGGTGTTCTTGCGGGGGCATCCGAATGACTTCGATGCCTGGGCGAAGGCAGGTTGCACCGGCTGGGATTACGACTCCGTTCTGCCCTACTTCCGGCGAATCGAGACAGTCAGCGATCGAGATCCGCGTTACCGCGGCACGGAGGGGCCCATGGCCCCTGCGCCCGCCTCGGCCGAGAATGCCAACCCGCTTTCGCAGGTGTTCCTCGACGCAGCGGCCGCCGCGGGCTACCCGCTGACCGGCGATCTCAACGGCGCCTGTCCCGAGGGCGCGGGCTGGCATGACCTGTCGATCTCGCTGGGGGCCCGGCAGAGCACAGCCGCCGCTTATCTGGACCCGGTGAGCGACCTCAGACCCAACCTCACCATCTCCACCGACTCCCGGGCTCAACGACTGCGACTCGAGGGAAATCGGTGCGTCGGTGTCGACTTCCTGCAACGCGGCGAACTGGTCACCGCGCACGCAGACTCCGAGGTGGTACTCAGTGCGGGGGCGGTGGACTCACCCCGGTTACTGCTGCTGTCCGGGATCGGGCCGGCCGGCGAGCTCGAAACCGCCGGTGTCACCGTTGTGCACGACCTGCCTGGCGTGGGTCGAAACCTGCACGACCATCCGCTCTGCGGCGTCATCTACGAAGCTACCCAACCCATCCCCGCCGGCCGGACCAACCTCGCCGAGACGTCGATGCTCTGGCGCAGCCACGATTCGCTGGCGGGTCCGGACATGCAACTGATGTTCATTCACGTGCCGTTTCACCTGCCCCACCTGGAGGCGCCGGCCAACAGCTTCACGTTCGCGATAGCGACCGTGCCCGAGGCGCGCGGCTCGATCCGTCTCGCCGGCCCACAACCCGAGACTGCGCCCCTGATTGATCCGAACTACCTCGGCGTGGAGTCCGACGTACAGCGAATGCTGCACGGCCTCAACGTCGCCCGCGAGATCGCGGCCACCAAGCCCTTCGCGCCCTGGCGTGGTCGCGAGGTGCTCCCGGGACCGCACGTCATCGACGAGGCGGCGCTGCGTTCTTTCCTTGCACGCAGCACCGGCACGTATTACCACCCTGTCGGCAGTTGCGCGATGGGTACCGGGCCGGACGCGGTGGTCGACCCGGAGTTGCGTGTGCACGGCCTCGCCGGCCTGCGAGTGGCGGACGCGTCCATCATGCCCAGAATCGTCCCCGTCAACACCAACGCCGCCACAATCATGATCGGGGAGAAAGCCGCTGACCTGATTCGCAGAAGGACGATCTGAAAAGACCCGAAAACGCTTTTGACACAGCGCTATTCGTGGCGTCGGTCGCCCACGGGCGCTCTGATCACGACGGGACGGCGCGCTGCTTGCGGGAGCAGGCCACCCCGGATGTTCGTGTCATCGACCTTGGTTTCGAGCGCAGTCAACGGGGCGCAGTGCGAGCCGGCGCGGCGCCCGGGCTCGTCCCTCGCCCGCATCGGCGATCGACTCCCGTTAGGCTCACCGCGTGGCCGAGACCGCCCCGCTGCGCGTGCACCTGATCGCCAAGACCGAGTTCACCGCCCCACCCGGCGTGCCCTGGGACACCGACGCCGACGGCGGGCAGGCCCTGGTCGAATTCGCGGGTCGGGCGTGCTATCAGAGCTGGTCGAAACCGAACCCGAGAACCGCCACCAACGCGGGCTACCTGCAGCACATCATCGACGTCGGACATTTCTCCGTTCTCGAGCACGCCAGCGTGACGTTCTACATCACCGGCATCTCGCGCTCATGTACACATGAGCTGATCCGGCATCGCCACTTCTCGTTCTCCCAGCTCTCCCAGCGTTACGTCCCCGAGCACGACTCCCAGGTGGTGGTGCCGCCGGGAATCGAGAACGACCCCGAACTCGAGCAGCTGTTCACCGAAGCCGCCGACGCCAGTCGCAGGGCCTACACCGAGTTGCTGCGCCGCCTGGAGGACAAGCTGGCCGACGTGCCCAATGCCACGCTGCGCCGCAAACAGGCGCGTCAGGCCGCCCGCGCGGTGCTCCCGAACGGCACGGAGACCCGCATCGTCGTCACCGGTAACTTCCGCGCGTGGCGGCACTTCATCGCCATGCGGGCCAGCGAGCACGCCGACATCGAGATTCGCCGGCTGGCCATCGCCTGCCTGCGGCAGCTGGCCGGGACGGCCCCGTCGGTGTTCGCCGATTTCGAGATCACCACGCTGGCGGACGGCTCGGAGGTGGCGACCTCGCCGCTGGCCACCGAAGCGTAGGTCAGCACGCTGCGAACCGGCTTGCTGTGGCAGGTAACCTTAGGCCCGTGAGCACCAGCGGAATCGACGTCAGCGCACGTTTGGGCACCGTGCTGACTGCCATGGTGACGCCGTTGCGCCCGGACGGCTCCCTCGATCTGGTGACCGCCAAGAAGCTCGCGAACCACCTGGTCGACAGCGGCTGCGACGGCCTGGTCGTCTCCGGCACCACCGGTGAGAGCCCCACCACCACCGATGACGAGAAGCTCGCACTGCTGGGCGCTGTCCTGGAGGCAGTGGGTGACCGGGCACGTGTCATCGCCGGAACCGGTACCTACGACACCGCGCACAGCGTGCACAACTCCAAGGCCGCGGCCGCTGAGGGGGCGCACGGGCTTCTCGTGGTCACCCCGTACTACTCGCGACCACCCCAGTCGGGCCTGATCGCACACTTCAACACCGTCGCCGACGCCACCGACCTACCGGTGATCCTCTACGACATCCCGCCGCGGTCGTCGATCCCGATCGAGTGGAACACTCTGCGTGAACTGGCGTTCCACCCCAACATCGTCGCTGTCAAGGATGCCAAGGGGGACCTGCACGGCGGGGCGCTGACCATGGCCGAGACCGGCCTTGCCTACTACTCCGGCGACGACGCGCTGAATCTGCCGTGGCTGGCCATGGGGGCCACCGGCTTCATCAGCGTGTGGGGCCATCTGGCCGCGGGTGCGCTGCGCGACCTGCTCACCGCGTTCAATTCCGGTGATCTGTCCACCGCCCGCAAGATCGCGGTCACGCTGGCGCCGTTGAGCGCCGCGCAAAGCCGTCTCGGCGGTGTCACGCTGTCCAAGGCCGGGCTTCGTCTGCAGGGCATCGAGGTCGGTGATCCCCGGTTGCCGCAGATGCCTGCCACCGATGCTCAACTCGAAACACTCGCCGCCGACATGCGCGCGGCCGGTGTGTTGCGCTGACAAGAGGATGAACCAAACGTGAGCACCGACCTCGCTCCGCCCGGACCGCTCGCCCCCGGCGGACTGCGAGTCACAGCATTGGGCGGTATCGGCGAAATCGGCCGTAACATGACCGTTTTCGAGCATCTCGGTCGGCTCCTGGTCATCGACTGCGGGGTGTTGTTCCCCGGTCACGACGAGCCCGGCGTCGACCTGATCCTGCCGGATCTGCGGCACATCGAGGATCGGCTCGACGATATCGAGGCGCTGGTGTTGACCCATGCGCACGAGGATCACATCGGCGCCATTCCACATCTACTGAAACTACGTCCCGACATCCCCGTGGTCGGCTCCAAGTTCACCTTGGCGCTGGTGGCCGCCAAGTGCCGCGAGCACCGCATCAAACCGGTGTTCACCGAGGTGGCCGAAGGGCAGAGCAGCAATCACGGCGTGTTCTCGTGTGAATACTTCGCCGTCAACCACTCCATCCCGGACGCGCTGGCCATCGCGGTCTACGCCGGGGGCGCCACCGTCCTGCACACCGGTGACATCAAGCTCGACCAGTTACCGCTCGACGGCAGGCCCACCGATCTGCCGGGGATGTCGCGCCTCGGTGACTCCGGCGTGGACCTGTTCCTGTGCGACTCGACCAACGCCGAGATACCCGGCGTGGGCCCGTCGGAAAGCGAGATCGGTCCCAACCTGCACCGGTTGATCCGCTCTGCCGAGGGACGCGTCATCGTGGCCTGCTTCGCGTCGAATGTCGCTCGGGTACAACAGATCATCGACGCTGCGGTGGCGCTGGGCCGCAAGGTCTCCTTCGTGGGCCGCTCCATGGTGCGCAACATGGCCATCGCGAAAGAACTCGGTTTCCTCAACGTCGCCGACGACGACGTACTCGACATCGGTGCGGCGGAGATGATGCCTGTCGACCGGGTCGTGTTGATCACCACCGGTACTCAGGGCGAACCCATGGCGGCGCTGTCGCGGATGTCACGCGGCGAGCATCGCAGTATCACGCTCACCGACGGCGACCTGATCATCCTGTCGTCGTCGCAGATCCCGGGGAACGAAGAGGCGATCTTCGGGGTCATCGACGCGCTGGCCAAGCTGGGTGCGCGGGTGGTGACCAATCAGCAGGTGCGCATTCATGTGTCGGGACACGCTTACGCCGGAGAGCTGCTGTTCCTCTACAACGGGATCCGCCCGCGGAATGTGATGCCGGTGCACGGAACGTGGCGACACCTGCGGGCCAACGCCGCGCTGGCCGAGAAGACCGGGGTGCCCGCCGATTCGATCGTGCTGGCGGAAAACGGCGTCAGCGTCGACCTGGTGGGCGGCAAGGTCAGCATTGCCGGCGCCGTGCCGGTGGGCAAGATGTTCGTCGACGGCCTGATCATGGGTGACGTCGGTGACGCCACACTCGGCGAGCGCCTGGTGTTGTCATCAGGATTCATCGCGGTGACGGTGATCGTGCGGCGTGGCACCGGAAAGCTGGCCGGGCCGCCGCATCTGCACTCGCGCGGGTTCTCGGAGGACCCCAAGGCGTTGGAGCCTGCCGCGCGCAAGGTCACCACCGACCTGGAAAGCCTTGCGGAGCAAGGAGTCACCGATGTCACCCGCATCGCTCAGGCCGCGCGTCGTGCCGTGGGCAAGTGGGTGGGCGAGACGTATCGGCGTCAGCCGATGATCGTGCCGACCGTCATCGAGATCTGATCCCCGAACGGCGTCCCGTTCGCGGGGGACTGCCAGCGGCCGTCAGGGAATGGCTTCGAGTCGGTAACCCATGCCGCGTAGGGTGACGAACCGGGCTGCGCCCAGCTTACGGCGCAGGTAGCGGACGTAGACGTCGACGACGTTGGAACCGGGATCGTAGTCATAATCCCACACCTGGCTCAGCAGCTGTTCGCGGGAGAGCACCTGACCGGGATGGCGGAGAAACGTTTCAGCCAAGGCGAATTCGCGCGCCGACAGGTCCACGGTGCGGCCCGCCACCTGGGCGCGCCGGGTCCGCAGATCGAGAGCCAGGCCGCCGCAACTCAGCACCGTCAACTCCGGCGCGCGCTCTCCCGCCAGCCGCAGCCGCACTCGGGCCAACAACTCCTCGAACCGGAACGGCTTGGGCATGTAATCGTCCGCGCCGCCCTCCAACGCCGCCACGGTGTCCGAGACGCCGGTGCGCGCGGTCAGCATGATCACCGGAATGGGGCTGCCCTCCGAGCGCAGCTTCGCCAGCACGCCGAAACCGTCCAGACCGGGCAGCCCGATGTCGAGGACCAGGAGGTCGAAGTCTCCGGTGCGAGCGAACTCATACGCCGACGTTCCGTCGGCCACCGCGGTGACGGTGAACCCGTTGGCGGACAGGCCTTTCTGGATGAACGAGGCGATACGCGGCTCGTCTTCGGCGATCAGGACGGCCGCCACGGGCGCTCCATGAGTGGGATGGTCACGGTGAACGTGGCGCCCCGGCCGGGCATGCTGTCGAGCAGTACCTCGCCGCCGTGCGCCACGGCGATGGCCCGCACGATCGACAGACCGAGGCCGGCGCCGTCGGCGTGCCGGCGGCCTTGGCCGCCGCGGGCGAAGCGTTCGAAGATGCGGGCCCGATCCTCGGGGCTGACGCCGGGCCCGGAGTCCGACACCCACAGTCGTAGCCGATTGCCCGACGCCTGCGAGCCGACACCGATCCACCCGCCCGGCGCGGTGAACCGGCACGCATTGTCGGCCAGCGCCACCAGTGCCTGGGTGATGCGCTGAGGATCGAGGACGGCGGTGACCGCGGCGGTGGACTGCAGCTGGAAATCACGGTCACCCAGTCCGGAGAGTTTGACGAAGATGTCCTCGGTCAGCCCGGCGACGTCCACCGATTCGGGTTGCAGGAATGACGGCTGCGCCGACTGCGCCAACAGCAGCAGGTCGGACACCATCCGGTTCATCCGGGTCAGCTCGTCGTCCACCAGCGCCACCGTCGAGCGGACATCGGCAGGGTCTTCGGGATCGAGCACTTCCAGGTGACCTCGCACGATGGTGATCGGGGTGCGTAGTTCATGGCCGGCGTCATCGATGAACCGGCGTTGACCGGCAACCCCGGCCTCCACCCGGTCCAGCATCTGGTTCACCGTGTTGACCAGCGTGTTGAGTTCGTCGCGCTCGTCGCCGCCGCGGGTGGGGATGCGCAGGGACAGATCGGTGTCGGTGATGATCCGGGCGGTGTCGGCGACATCGCGTAGCGGCCGCAGAATGCGCCCCGCCAGAAGCCACGCTGCTCCGGCGGCGCCCAGTAGTGTCGCCGAGCCCACCAGCAGCATCAGCCGGGCCGCCGCATCGGCGTCGGCTCGCTCGGCGTCGCCCAGATAGGCGGCCACGATCACCCCGCGCGCCGGATCGCCGCCCAGTGTCACCGGTATCGCCAGGTAACGGACCTCGCCGACATCGGAATGCTCATAGCGTCCCTCTGTCGGCTCGGCGACGGAGGCCACCAGCTCGGCGAACGCGGCGTCGCGGGCCAGCACTTCGGGAGTGCCGGGTTCCTGCCTGCTCTGCGTCCGGATTCGCCGTCGACGTACCCGAGGAATTTCTCATTCGGCCGGGCGATGTTGTAGGCGATCGCCTCCTGGATCACCTCGTCGACGCCCGCAAACGGTTCTCCGGTGCGCGGATTGACCCCCGGGGCGGTCAGCTCGTTGAACTCCTGGACTTCCACGCGCAGCGCTTCATCCATCCGCGCGTTGGCCGCGGAGATCAGCAGCAGCCACGTCACCAGCGTCACCACTCCCAGCGCCGCGAACACCAGCAGCAGCACCCAGGCGATGATGCGGGTGCGAGCGGTCGACGGGAGGATGCGTCGCCACGCAGGCGCGATTCCGGTACTGCGAGGGCTCACTGACTTCCTTGCTGTGGCATGACTGAGGACCATCTTGCCGGGCGCCGGTGTCAGTCGTCGCCATCGTCATCTCCGTCGTCGTCATCCCCGTCATCGTCGTCGTCCCGCCCTCCGCCGTGGATCAGCGGCGGCGGGGGTTCTGGGACATCGCGCAGGTTGGCCTGGGTGCGCGGCGCATGCGGCACAGGAGTGGGAGGTGGTCCCGGCGGCGGTGTCGCCGCCGGGACCGGGGGAGACGATGCGGGTGCCTGGGGCTGCACGGGGGCGATCTTCGGTGCATTCACCTGGATCGGGTGCAGGGGCGCACTGTCGGCGCTGGGCAGCAGGCTCACCGCTACTGCGCCGACACCGGCGAACGCGATCAGCGAGACCAGGGCGATGACAGCGGCGCGCATGCCGACAAGTCAACGGGGCGGTGATGTCGCCTCCATGAATCGCAGATGAGAGAGCTCTCATCTCGGATGACCATGCACCCGGATGCGTCGACCGGACTTTTCACAGAGCCGGTGCGCCCTGACCGCGCTGATTGATGACAGCCAGGATCTCGGGACCGAATGTGGTTGCCGCCCAGCGTTGAATCGCCGTCAGCGCTTGTTCACGTACCCCGCGTCCACCGGCAGCGTCACCCCGGTGATGTAGCGGCCGGCGTCGGACACCAGGTAGAAGGCCGCGTTGGCGACGTCTTCGGGTTCCAGCGTCTGGACCGGCAGGGCGTTGCCCATATCGGGACCTTGTTGCGATTCCTGCGCCAGGCCCTCCAGCCAGCTGCGGGTGAAGTCATTGTCGATCATCGGGGTGTTCACCCCCGCCGGATGCACCGAGTTCACCCGGATACTGTGCGGCGCAAGCAGATTGGCATACACCCGCATCAGGCCCACGATGGCGTGTTTGGCCGCGGCGTAGCCCAGTGAGCCGGCCATCGGTGATGCCAGCCCCACCAGGCCTGCCACCGAACTGGTCAGCACGATCGATCCGCCCTTGCCGGCCTTGATCATCGGCTTCATCACCACGTCCACGGTGTAGTAGACGCCGGTGAGGTTGACGTCCAGGACGTCTTGCCACGCATCCTCGCCGGCCATCGGCGCGATACCCGCGTTGGCGATGACGATCCGCGGGGTGCCGAGTTCCTCGATGCCCTCCCAGAGGGCGGTTTTCAGGGCCGTCCGGTCGCGGACGTCGGCCGCACGCGCGACGATACGGGCGCCGGTGTCCTCGACGAGTTTGACCGTCGCGGCCAGGTCGTCCGGGGTGGCCATGGGGTAGGGCACCGACGCGATCTGATCGCACAGGTCCACCGCGATGATGTCGGCGCCTTCGGACGCCAACTTGACCGCATGCGCGCGGCCCTGCCCGCGCGCCGCGCCGGTGATGAAAGCGACTTGTCCGTCGAGGGCGCCCATGTCAGTGCCGCAGTGTGCCCTTGGCTGGATCACCGGCCGGGACCGCCGTCAGCATCTTGATATCCGGCGCACCGTCGAGGTGCGGCCCGATCTCACCGAACAGCCCGGTGACCGCAGGCGCGGTGCTGTGGGTCTTGAGCGCGTCGGCATCGGCCCACTGCTCGACGAACACGAACGAGTTCTCACCCTCGTGCAGTGCGTAGAGGTCGCAGCCGGGCTCCTGGTGTACCGCGGCGATCGCTCGCGTGGCCGCCTCGCGAACGGCGTCCACCGATTCGGGCTTGACATTGAACGTCGCGACGACGACTACCGGCATGGAGGCTCCTCGATGAGTCAAAATGAGATCGGACTCTGACCTTAGGCCGCCTACCGATACGCTCGGCAAGGTGATCCGGGTCACACTCAGTGTGACAGCAAGCCCGCGGCGAACCGCAGATCGGCGACGAGCGCGTCGAAGGCCTCGTCGCGACTGTCGACCGGCCCGCGCAGGATCGCCGAGGGGTGCACCGTCACCACCACCCGGGGCTCGGCGTTGATGTCGAGCTCCGGGAGTCGTAGTTCCTCGCCGCGGCGGGCGGTCAGACGAAAGTCGTTGCCGAACAGCGCCTTCGCGGCGGTGGCACCCATCAGCACCACGACGTCGGGCTGCACCGCGTCCAATTCGGCCAGCAGCCATGGACGGCACGACACCACCTCGGTGCGGCTCGGGGTCTGATGAATACGCCGTTTGCCCCGCTCGGTGAACTTGAAATGTTTCACCGCGTTGGTGACGTAGACCGGATCGCGGTCGATCCCGGCCGCTGCGAGTGCCTTGTCGAGCAGACGTCCCGCAGGGCCGACGAACGGCTTGTCCGCGCGGTCTTCCTGGTCGCCGGGCTGTTCGCCCACCAGCATCAGCTGCGCAGACCGCGTGCCGGCCCCGAACACCGTCTGCTCGGCGTTGCGGTACAGATCGCAGCCGTGGCAGTCGCGGGCTGCGGACGCCAGCGCATCGAGGTCCACCGTGTCGGGCACGTACTCGGCCGCTGAGGTCTTGAGCTTGGCCACGACAGGCGATTACCCGTCGTGCGCCGGCGCAACCGTCAGGAGCTGCTGTTCCCGGATGGCCTGTACCGACAGGGTGCGGTAGCCGCCGCGCTTTCCAGGAGGTTCACGGTTCGGGTGAGAGCACGGCCCCGGACGCCGAGCCTGTCGCGCAGCCGCGTGAGTCTGGTGGGGCTGTCCGGCCGCAAGATCGAGACGATGCGACGTACCAGGTCGTCGTCGAGGAGGGCGGTGCGAAGAGGGTTCCGAGCCCGAGGTGTGTGCGAGGGCGCTGAACCGGTCGTGTTTCGATGCGACGAGCGGAGATACCACCACCACGAGGCCGCGAGCTTCAGGCCGGAACCTGGTAACCCGCTGATTTCCCGGACCCGGTACTCATCACAGCGGCGTTGAGATCGTCGGCGAGCGTCACCGCTGCCCATTTCCCGGTCTGATTCGGTCCAATCATGTTGAGGCAGAGCTATATTCGGTTGAACCGACTCAGTGCGCGAGCCTGCGCCAAGCTGACCGGTGCCAGGTAGTCACCGAGCAGTTCACGTCGCCACCAGGCGCGCTCGCGGCGAAGCTCGGCGGCGGTGGTGAACCGGTACCGGTAGAGCCGGGCCCGGACATACGTGGGAGGTGTCTCCGGGAAAGGATTGTGGGCCAACAGTTTCACGATGGTGCGATCGCCGGTCAGCATGGCCAGGCAGAGCCTGCTGAGCCAGGGTTGGGCGTACGACGGTGAAAGGGCGGCGAACCACATGAGCCAGTCCAGCCGCAGGTGGTACGGACTGAACTGGCGGGGCAGTCGCCGCACATCACCCGGTTTGCCGCGGAACCCGTACTCCTGCCAGTGGGTGTGAGGGCCCAGATGCTCGTCGTCGGTGCCCTCCAGCACGATCTCCTCGCGGGTGCGGCTGATGGTGCCGAACGCGCCGTAGGCATTCACCAGGTGGAACGGGTCGAAGGTGCTGTTCATCCGTTGCCGCCGCGACACCAGATTGCGGGCCGGTTGCCAACTCAACACCAGGAGCACGGTTGCCACCGCGCACACCAGCGCGGTGAACCACACCGGCTGGTCGGCTGCGGTGGCCGGAGGTGCCAGCCCGCTGAGCCATGTCACCGTGCGGTTGTCGATCACACTGCAGGCCGCCACGATCGTCAGCCAGTTCAGCCACGAGAAATTGCCGGAGGCGACCAGCCACAGTTGGGTGATCACAATGATGCCCGCCGCGATACCCGCCACCGGCTGCGGTGCGAACAGTCCGAACGGGATGATCAGTTGCGCCACGTGATTGCCCGCGGTCTCCACGCGGTGCAGCGGCCCGGGGAGATGGTGGAAGAACCAGCTCAGGGGCCCCGGCATCGGTTGGGTTTCGTGGTGGTAGTACAGGCAGGTCAGATCGCGCCAGCATTTGTCGCCGCGCAGCTTGATCATTCCGGCGCCGAACTCGACGCGAAACACCAACCACCGCACCAGCAGCAGGATCAGCAGCGGCGGTGCGGTGTCGTCATTGCCGAGGAACGCGACGAGGAATCCCGTCTCCAGGAGCAACGACTCCCACCCGAACGAGTACCAGGTCTGCCCGACGTTGACGATCGACAAGTACAGGCCCCACAGTGTCAGCCACAACAGGACCGAGGCCCACAGCGGCACCAGGTCGGTCAGGCCCACCACCATCGCCGCGGCCAGGACCACGCCCGCCCAGCAGATGAGGGCGAAGAACCGGTCCGAGTAGTAGGCGTGGAAGATGCTCGGCCGGGCCCGGAACGAACTCCTGGCCAGGAACCGGGGGATCGGTAGCAGTCCGTGGGACCCCAGCAGGGCGCGGAATTGCAGTGCCGCGCAGAGAAACGCGACCACATAAATCGCCGCGACACCGCGCTGCAGGATCATCCGGCCCCAGGCGTACTCGGGAGCGAGCAGCCAATCCATGTCCCGGGCGTACCCCGCGGACAGTGCGGTAATCGGATCGTGACCTGTGTGGCGGATGGTGCAGATGGGGTTACTGCGACTAGGCTGACCTCTATGGCAAGTAAGACCGCCGCGCGTTCCGGGGCCAAAACCAGCAGGTCAAAGGCCACTTCCCGGTCGGCGCGCCCACCTGCTCCGCGCAAGAAGGCGCCCGCCCGCAAGAAGGCTGCAAAGGGTGGCGGTCACGGTGGCGTGGTGGGGGGCGCCGGCGTCGCCGTCGGGCGGGCCTCGCGCGCGGCGTGGCTGATGCTGGCAAAGGGGGCCGGCAGCACCGCCCGGTCGGTGGGCCGCGCCCACGACATCGAGCCCGGGCATCGACGTGACGGCATCGCGCTGGCTCTGCTCGGTGTCGCGGTGGTCATTGCCGCCAGTTCGTGGTTCGAGGCCGCGCGTCCGGTCGGAGCGTGGATCGACAGCGCTCTGCGGGTGCTCGTCGGCGGAGCGGTCGGAGTGCTTCCGGTGCTGATCGCCGTCATCGCCGTGACGCTGATGCGCACGGAACCGAATCCGGAGACCCGGCCGCGCCTGATTCTCGGCAGCCTGATGATCGGGCTGCCGGTCCTGGGCTTGTGGCACATGTGGTCGGGCGCGCCGAGCGCACCGACGGGACGTCAGGACGCCGCGGGGTTCATCGGATTCGCGATCGGCGGACCGCTGTCGGACGGCCTGACTGTCTGGATCGCCGCGCCCCTGCTGATCATGGGCGTGCTGTTCGGGCTGTTGTTGTTGACCGGCACCACCATTCGTGAGGTACCGGCAACGCTGCACGCGATGTTCAGCACGCGGTTCGAGCGGGGCGGTGATTATTACGAAGACGACGATGACGATTACGACGAGCGCGCCGATGATGCGGGCGCCCGGACGGAAGACTTCTCCGACGGCTACTACGACGACCCCGCCGCCTACGGTGCCGACGAGCCCGAGACGTGGCCAGGTGGGTCACCGATGGACAACTACCCGCTGGCCGAACCGGCCGACGAGGCGCCGACGGTACCGGAACCGATGCCGGCCAAGGCTTCTCGCAAGAAGCCCAAGGTCGCCGAACCGGCTCCGAAGCCCGTACCCAAACAAGAGACCCTGGCGCTGGACCGGGTGGTGGAGGGTCCCTACAACCTGCCGTCGCTGGACCTGCTGATCGCCGGTGATCCACCGAAGCTCCGCAGCGCCGCCAATGAGGTGATGGAAGACGCCATCACCTCGGTGCTGCAGCAGTTCAAGGTCGACGCCCGGGTCACCGGTTGCACGCGCGGGCCGACGGTCACCCGCTACGAGGTGGAACTGGGGCCCGGCGTCAAGGTCGAGAAGATCACCGCACTGCACCGCAACATCGCCTACGCCGTGGCCACCGAGAGCGTGCGCATGCTGGCGCCGATCCCGGGCAAGTCCGCCGTCGGTATCGAGGTGCCCAACACCGACCGCGAGATGGTCCGGCTCTCCGACGTTTTGACCGCGCCGTCGACGCGTCGCGACCATCACCCGTTGGTGATCGGCCTCGGCAAGGACATCGAGGGCGACTTCATCTCGGCGAACCTCGCGAAGATGCCGCACCTGCTGGTGGCCGGCTCCACCGGCTCCGGCAAGTCGAGCTTCGTGAACTCGATGCTGGTCTCGCTGCTCGCCCGCGCCACCCCGGAGGAGGTCAGGAT
The DNA here is from genome assembly GCF_057656995.1 of Mycobacterium sp. Soil_C_30. Taxonomy (NCBI): domain Bacteria; kingdom Bacillati; phylum Actinomycetota; class Actinomycetes; order Mycobacteriales; family Mycobacteriaceae; genus Mycobacterium; species Mycobacterium sp. Soil_C_30. The sequence goes on from NZ_JBDGJH010000007.1 coordinate 77,426, forward strand.
GATCCTGATCGACCCCAAGATGGTGGAGCTCACGCCGTACGAAGGCATTCCACACCTGATCACGCCGATCATCACCGAACCCAAGAAGGCGGCCGCCGCGCTGTCCTGGCTGGTCGAGGAGATGGAGCAGCGCTACCAGGACATGCAGGCCTCGCGCGTGCGGCACATCGACGTGTTCAACGAGAAGGTGCGCTCCGGGGAGATCACCGCGCCCCTGGGCAGCCAGCGCGTCTACAAGCCGTATCCCTACATCCTGGCGATCGTCGACGAGCTCGCGGACCTGATGATGACCGCCCCGCGCGACGTCGAAGAGGCGATCGTCCGCATCACCCAGAAGGCCCGCGCCGCCGGTATCCACCTGGTGCTGGCCACGCAACGGCCCTCGGTGGACGTGGTGACCGGTCTGATCAAGACCAACGTGCCGTCCCGGCTGGCCTTCGCCACGTCGTCGCTGACCGACAGCCGCGTCATCCTGGATCAGCCCGGCGCCGAGAAGCTCATCGGTATGGGTGACGGACTGTTCCTGCCGATGGGCGCCAACAAGCCGATCCGTCTGCAGGGCGCGTTCATCTCCGACGAGGAGATCCACGCCGTGGTCACCGCCACCAAGGAGCAGGCCGAGCCGGAGTACACCGAGGGTGTCACCGCGGTCAAGGCCGGCGAGCGCAAGGACGTCGACCCCGATATCGGTGACGACATGGACGTGTTCCTGCAGGCCGTCGAACTGGTGGTGTCGTCGCAGTTCGGCTCGACGTCGATGCTGCAGCGCAAACTGCGGGTGGGCTTCGCCAAGGCAGGTCGCCTGATGGACCTGATGGAGACCCGCGGCATCGTCGGCCCGTCGGAAGGGTCCAAGGCGCGCGAGGTGCTGGTCAAACCCGATGAGCTGGCGGGCACGCTGGCACTGATCCGTGGTGGGGCCGATGCCAACGGGGCGGACGCGGACGCGGACGACTTCTAGAGGACGACTTCCAGACGACGCTAGAGGATGCGCAGCATGCGCGTGTTACCGAGGATGTTCGGCTTCACGTAGGACAGGTCGAGGAACTCGGCAACGCCGACGTCGTAGGAGCGGCACATCTCCTCGTACACCTCGGCGGTCACCGGCGTGCCCTCGATCTCGGTGAACCCGTGCCGGCCGAAGAACTCGGTCTCGAAGGTGAGCACGAACAGTCGCTGCAACTGCAGGTCGCGGGCGACGTCGAGTAGTTGCGTCACGATGCGGTGCCCGACGCCGTGGCCCTGCACCTTGGGGTGCACCGCCACCGTGCGCACTTCGCCGAGGTCGGACCACAACACGTGGAGCGCCCCGCAGCCGAGGACCTCACCCTCGCGGTCGGCCACCCAGAACTCCTGCACCGACTCGTACAGAGTGACCAGGCTTTTCTCCAACAGGATCTTGCCCGCATAGGTGTCGACGAGGTGTTTGATCGCCGGAACATCCGAGGTACGCGCCCGGCGCACGGTCAGCCCGCTCACGGATCGAGAGTATCGGCTGCGGGGGGTGGTCCCGCCACCCGATATTCTGTTCCAGTGTCGGGCCATCCTGAAACTCCTCCGGCGGTCCGTCGCGTCAGGGTTGCCAACATCGCCAATATCCTCACCGGTTTCCGGCTGGTACTGGTGCCGGTCTTCCTGTTGGTGCTTTTTGCCGGTGATGGCCACGAAACCGCTAGCAGGATAACGGCTTTCGCGATTTTCGTCGCTGCGGTGATCACCGATCACCTCGACGGCTACCTGGCCCGCCGTTATGACCTGATCACCGAATTCGGCAAGCTTGCCGACCCGATCGCCGACAAGATGCTGATCGGGGCCGCGTTGATCGGTCTGTCGATGCTGGGTGATCTGCCCTGGTGGTTGACGGCGGTCATCCTGTTCCGGGAGATCGGCGTCACGTTGTTACGACTGGCGGTCATCCGGCACGGCGTCATCCCCGCCAGCCGGGGCGGCAAACTCAAGACGTTGGTCCAAGCCACGGCGATCGGGTTGTTCATCCTGCCGCTGTCCGGCGCCTGGCATACCGGGGCGTGGGTGATCATGTGGTTGGCGCTCGCCCTGACGGTGCTGACCGGCATCGATTACGCACTGTCGGCGTTGCGGGGCGCGCGTGCACGATCCGCTGCTGCCTGACAGCCTCGGCGACCATGCCCGCCTGCTGGTCGCCGAGCTCACGGCCCGGGGTGAAACCGTCGCCACCACGGAGTCCCTGACCGCCGGGCTCCTGGCCGCGACTCTGGCCGGGGTGCCGGGCGCCAGCAGGGTGCTGCTCGGCGGATTGATCACCTACACCGAGGCCACCAAGATCGCGCTCGCGGGGGTCGCCCCGGAGATCCTGGCCGGCGTCGGACCGGTGGCCGCACCCACGGCGGAAGCGATGGCCGTCGGCGCGCGACAGCGGTGCGCCACCACCTGGGGAGTCGGGCTCACCGGGGTGGCCGGGCCGCAGGCACACGGCGGTCACGCAGTCGGGACGGTGTTCGTCGGGGTGGCCGGTCCCGCCGGCTGCGATGTCAGTGAGCTGCACCTTTCCGGTAACCGTTGGGACATCCGGCAGGAGTCGGTGCACCAGGCGGTCCTGACGCTGTTGGCCCGGCTCGACTGACTGTTGTCTCACAGTGGCGGATCGGATTGGCCGAGCGGGAACCATCTCCGTCGTGGATGACGTTCATCTTGGAGACAACCGCACACGAAACGTTAGGAGAGCGCGATGACGGCACTGCTGCGTGAGGTCGTTGGCGACGTGCTCCGTCGCGCCCGGACATCGCAGGGTCGGACCCTGCGCGAGGTCTCCGATGCCGCGATGGTGAGTCTCGGCTACCTCTCCGAGGTCGAGCGCGGCCGCAAAGAAGCGTCGTCGGAGCTGCTGAGCGCCATCTGCTCCGCCCTGGATGTCCCGCTGTCGCGGGTGCTGATCGACGCGGGCGAGCGGATGGCCCGCCACGAGGTCCTCAGCGAGCCGGTCGGGGCCACCAACATCGATGCCAGCACCAAGGTCGTGATCCCTCCTGTTGTCCAGGAACGCGCCACCATGGCAGTGGCCTGATCCGACATTTTGGCCCCGCACCCCGGCGCGGGGGTGTGGCTATCTGCGTCTAGCGGATAAATTGGGCGGTACGCACGTACTGCTCCGTTTGGCTATCTGGGCAGACATCAACTTCAACGGCGACGACGAAACGAAGGCGGAACGAACCCCATGGCAAATCCGTTCGTGAAGGCGTGGCGCTATCTGATGGCGCTGTTCAACTCCAAGATCGACGAGCACGCTGATCCCAAGGTGCAGATCCAGCAGGCCATCGAGGAAGCCCAGCGCACGCACCAGGCGCTCACCCAGCAGGCTGCTCAGGTGATCGGCAACCAGCGCCAGCTGGAGATGCGGCTGAACCGCCAGCTCGCCGATATCGAAAAGCTGCAGGCCAATGTGCGTCAGGCGCTCACGCTGGCCGACCAGGCCGTCGCCGCGGGCGATTCGGCCAAGGCCACCGAGTACACCAATGCCGCCGAGGCGTTCGCCGCCCAGCTGGTCACCGCGGAGCAGAGCGTCGAGGACCTCAAGGGCCTGCACGACCAGTCGCTGCAGGCGGCCGCCCAGGCCAAGAAGGCCGTCGAGCAGAACGCGATGATGTTGCAGACCAAGATCGCCGAACGCACCAAGCTGCTGTCTCAGCTCGAGCAGGCCAAGATGCAGGAGCAGGTCAGTGCGTCGCTGCGCTCCATGAGCGACCTGGCGGCCCCCGGGAACACCCCGAGCCTCGACGAGGTGCGCGACAAGATCGAGCGCCGCTATGCCAACGCCATGGGTGAGGCCGAACTCGCGCAGAACTCGGTACAGGGCCGCATGCTCGAGGTGCAGCAGGCCAGCGTGCAGATGGCCGGTCACTCGCGGCTGGAGCAGATCCGGGCCTCGATGCGCGGAGACGCGTTGACCTCGGGCCCCACCGCCACCCCGAACACTGCGCCGGCCACACCTGCGCAGACCACCCCCGAAAACCCGCTCGGCCAGTAGAGAGGCGTACCAGTGGCAGTCAAGCCGTTCTCCCGGCAGTGGGGTTCGATACTGCAGCGGGGGCTTGACTCTGCCAGTGAGGCAGCCGATGTGGTGGCGCACCGGCTCAGCCTCGCGGCGGATCCGCGGGCCCGGCAGCTTCGCAAGCGCAAATGGGCGCTGCGCCTGGGCGTCTTCTTCACCGTCTCGTCGGTGTTCTGGATTCTGGTCACCGCACTTCTGGCCGCGTGGAGTGTGCCGTTCTGGGCGCTGATTATCACCATCGTGATCGCGGGTGGAGCCGCTTTCCCGGCGACGTTGTTCCTGCTGCGGTATCGCTGGCTTCGCGCCACCCCGCTACCGGTGCAGCGACCCGCGAGCACCCGTCGGCTCCCTCCGCCGGGCTCGGCGGCCCGGCCGGCGATGTCCGCGCTGGGTGCCTCCGAGCGGGGGCTGATGTCACTGATCGGGGTGATCGAGCGCGGGCAACTGCTGCCGGCCGATGACATCCGGGAACTCACCGAGGCGGCCAATCAGACCACGGCCACCATGATGGCGACCGCCGATGAGGTGGTCTCCATGGAGCGCACCGTGCGGGCCACCCCGCACGCCCGCAACTATCTGGTGCCCACCATCAACGCCTTCACCGCGCAGCTCGGCCACGGCGTGCGCCAGTACAACGAGATGGTCACGGCCGCAGCGCAATTGGTGTCCGCGGCCAATGGGGGCTCCATGCCGGTGTCGGTGATGTCGCAGCAGCGCTACCGGGAGCAGCTCACCACTGCCACCGACCGGCTGCTCGGCTGGGCGCAGGCATTCGACGAGCTGGGCCGACTGAACCGGGCCCGCGGGGCCTGATCGCGCGCTTCGGCGCAGGTCAGAACTTCCGCTGCAGTGACGGCACCGCCACGCCGGCGACACCACGCACGATCGCCTTGGCGAAGTCGACGTTGTCGAAATAGTCCCGCCACAGCGTGATTCGGCCATCGTGCACCTCGAAGACGCCGCACACCCAGAAGATCAGCCGGACCGGCCCGAACGCCAGGACGTCGGTGCGCTCGTTGAGCACCGTGTTCCCGTCGGCGGCAGTGCGGTGGATCTTCACGTCGAAGCCCAGGCTCGGGCGTTGCATGCCCTTGAACAGCTTGATAGTCCGGCTGCGGCCCCGGATCGTCGGGAAGCCGACATTCTGGTACACCAGATCGTCGGCCAGGAGCGAGTCCGCGGTGTCGAGGTCCTTGTCCCGCAGTGCGGTAAGGAACTTCTCCACGGTGGCGATGTTCGAGGCGGCAGTTTCGGTGATCTGCTCAGTCATGCCGGTCAGCCTACGGATCAGCCGTGTGGCAGGGTAGGGCGATGCGTGTCGCGGTGGTCGCCGGCCCGGACCCCGGGCACGCGTTTCCCGCCATCGCCCTGTGCCTTCGTTTCGTAGCGGCCGGGCATGCACCGACGTTGTTCACCGGGGTCACCTGGTTGGACACGGCCCGTGGCGAAGGGTTCGAGGCCTGCGAACTGCTGGGGCTCGACCCGGATCCCGCCGATGACGATCTCGACGCCGGTGCGAAGATCCACCAACGCGCGGCGCGGATGGCCGTCCTCAATGCCGGGCAGCTACGCGATTTCGACCTGGTGGTCTCCGATGTCATCACCGCCTGCGGGGGCATGGCCGCCGAGCTGCTCGGACTCCCCTGGATCGAGCTCAACCCGCATCCGCTGTACCGGCCCTCGGTGGGGTTGCCGCCGATCGGCAGTGGGCTGGCGCCCGGAACGGGGCTGCGGGGCCGGGCCAGGGACACGCTGATGCGGGCACTGACCGCCAAATCGTGGAAACAGGGCTTGCGGCAGCGCGCGCAGGCCCGGGCCGGGATCGGGCTGCCCGCCGAGGATCCCGGGCCGCTGCGCCGGCTGATCGCCACTCTGCCTGCATTGGAAGTGCCCCGCCCGGATTGGCCGGAGGAGGCCGTGGTGGTGGGCCCGTTGCACTTCGAGCCGACCACCGAGCTGTTGGCGGTGCCGGAGGGCGGTGGACCGCTGGTGGTGGTGGCCCCGTCGACGGCGACCACGGGTACTCAGGGGCTGGCCGAACTGGCCATCGACGTCCTGGTGCCGGGTGAGGTGTTGCCGGACGGTGCGCGCGTGGCGGTGTCGCGGCTGGGTGGGACGGGTCTGGATCTGCCGCCGTGGGCGGTGGCGGGCCTGGGTCGACAGGACGAGCTGCTGGCCCGTGCCGATCTGATGATCTGCGGTGGCGGTCACGGTGCCGTGGCCAAGACGTTGCTGGCGGGAGTACCGATGGTGGTGGTGCCCGGCGGAGGCGATCAGTGGGAGATCGCCAATCGTGTTGTGCGACAAGGTAGTGGACGGCTGATCCGGCCTCTGACGAGGGAAGCGCTGGCCGCTGCGGTGCGCGACGTGATCACCTCGCCCCGGTACCGGGAGGCCGCGGCGGCGGCGGGGGCGACGTCCTGTGCGGTCGCCGATCCGGTACAGGTGTGCCAGGAAGCGGTTGGGTAAGTTGGTGGAGTGCGGCTGACCGAATTCCATGACCTGGTCGACGCGCAGTTCGGCTCCGTGCGCGGAGCCTCGCTGCTCGTCGACCATGTGCTGGCGGATGTCGGCGGTCGCACCGCCGCGCAGGCCATCGAGGACGGTGTCGAGCCCCGCGACGTGTGGCGCGCCCTGTGCGCCGATTTTGATGTGCCTCGCGACCAGTGGTGATGAATCTTCACGGCGTGTCCGCTTGAATCGAACACCTGTTCGTCTACTGTGGTGAGTGTTCGGCCGGAAGTTCTGTCGGAATTTTTGTCGGGATTTTTTGTCGGAGGGCACCTCTAGCCTACGAGCAACCGACCAACACCGGTCAGAGAACACGACTAGCGAAAGAGGCATCACCATGGCGCCACAGGCCCCGGACCGCGAGAAAGCCCTCGAGCTCGCACTCGCGCAGATTGAGAAGAGTCACGGCAAGGGCTCCGTGATGCGCCTCGGTGACGAGGTCCGTCAGCCCATTTCGGTGATCCCCACCGGATCCATCGCCCTCGACGTGGCGCTGGGTATCGGCGGGTTGCCCCGCGGCCGCATCATCGAGATCTACGGCCCGGAGTCCTCGGGTAAGACCACCGTGGCCCTGCACGCGGTGGCCAACGCCCAGGCTGCCGGCGGTATCGCCGCCTTCATCGACGCCGAGCACGCTCTCGATCCCGACTACGCCAAGAAGCTCGGCGTCGACACCGATTCGCTGCTGGTCAGCCAGCCCGACACCGGTGAGCAGGCCCTCGAGATCGCCGACATGCTGATCCGCTCCGGGGCGCTGGACATCCTGGTCATCGACTCGGTGGCCGCCCTGGTGCCGCGTGCAGAAATCGAAGGCGAGATGGGCGACAGCCACGTCGGTCTGCAGGCCCGCCTGATGAGCCAGGCGCTGCGCAAGATCACCGGTGCGCTCAACAACTCCGGCACCACGGCCATCTTCATCAACCAGCTGCGCGAGAAGATCGGCGTGATGTTCGGTTCCCCCGAGACCACCACCGGCGGTAAGGCATTGAAGTTCTACGCCTCGGTCCGTATGGACGTGCGGCGCATCGAGACCCTCAAGGACGGCACCGACGCGGTGGGCAACCGCACCCGCGTCAAGATCGTCAAGAACAAGGTGTCGCCGCCGTTCAAGCAGGCCGAGTTCGACATCCTGTACGGCAAGGGCATCTCTCGGGAAGGCTCGCTCATCGACATGGGTGTCGAGCACGGCTTCATCCGAAAGTCCGGTTCCTGGTTCACCTACGACGGTGAGCAGCTGGGGCAGGGCAAGGAGAACGCCCGCAACTTCCTGCTGCAGAACGCCGACACGGCCAACGAGATCGAGAAGAAGATCAAGGAAAAGCTCGGTATCGGCGCCGAGGTGACCGCTGATGACGTCCTGCCCGCCCCAGTCGACTTCTGACGAGCAGCAGTCCGACAAGCGCGAGGAGCAGGCGCGGTCACTGTGCCTGCGTCTGCTCACCGCGCGGGCGCGCACCCGGGCCGAGCTGGAAACCAAGCTCACCGAGCGGGGGTTTCCGGATGATGTCAGCGCCACGGTGCTCAACCGGCTCACCTCTGCGGGGCTGATCGACGACGCCGACTTCGCTGAACAGTACGTGCGGTCTCGTCGCGTGCATGCTGGAAAAGGTAAGCGCGCGTTGGCCACTGAGTTGCGGAAAAAAGGTGTCGAAGATGACATCATCTCCGCGGCGCTGGAGGACATCGATGCCGCCGCGGAGCGTCAACGTGCCGAAGAGCTGGTGCAGAGCCGGCTGCGTCGAGAGTCGCTGGCCGATGGTGACGACATGAAGGTGATGCGACGTCTGGTCGGGATGCTGGCCAGACGCGGCTACGGACAGAGCCTGGCGGTGGACGTGGTTCGCGTCGAACTGGATGCCGAGCGACAGCGGCGCCGGGTCTGACGGTGATCAGCTGTGGCTGACTCTGCGGACGTAGGTGTCCGCCGGAGTTGGCTGCACCGTCTCGGTGTGGGTCATCGACCGACGGGTGCAGGTGCGCGGCGCGGGTCCCGCAGCTGCAGACGTTCGCGAATGGTCGCGCCGGCGTAGGAGGAAGAAACGGCGCCTGCGGATTTCAGCAGCGGCATGACATCCCGGTTGAACTCGGCGATCCCGTCGGGGAGGACGGGGATGTGGATGTTGAACCCATCGACGGCGCCGTCGCCCCACCAGTCCAGGATCGTGTCGGCGACATCTCGCGGGGTGCCGATGGCCAGCCGGTGGCCACCCTCGACGCGGCGCACCAACTCGCGCGGCGTGATCGACTCGGCGGCGGTTAGTTCCGCATAGGAGCGTACAAAACCGACGGGCCGGAACTGGTCCTCGGCGTAGGCGAACAGCTGCGGATCCAGCGGTGCGTCCGGGTCGAGATCGGCGTCGATGTCGAAAAGGGCGGTGCGCTTGAGGAAGTCGGCGATCAGGCCTTCCTCGCCCGCGTGGCCGTGCAGTGCCTCGTGCTTGCGGTATGCCTCTTCGCGGGTGGCGCCGGTGATCACGGTGAGGCCGGGCATCAGCCGTATCTCATCGGGGTCGCGGCCATGGGCTGCAGCCCGTTCCTGCAACTGTGCGCGGTAGCCGAAGGCGGCCTGCTTGTGCAGCAGCGATGCGTAGACGATGTCGGCGTGCTTGGCCGCCAGATCCACGCCGGCCTGTGATGCCCCGGCCTGCGCGATCACCGGATGGCCCTGCGGTCCGATCGGGACGTTCAACGGTCCTGCCACATCGAAGAATTCGCCGTGATGGTCGATGCGGCGGGCGGTCGTCTCATCCCAGACGGTGTCGGCGGGTGCATCGCCGTGCGGGGTGTCCCAACTGAGCCAGAGCTTCTTGACGACCTCGAGGAACTCATCGGCCCGGCGGTACCGGTCGGCCCGCGGCGGCAACGGCGCGGCGCTGAAGTTGGCGGCGATATCGGGATTGAAGCTCGACACCACATTCCAGATCACCCGCCCGCCGGAGATGTGGTCCAGCGTCGCCAGGCGGCGGGCAAGGTTGTACGGCGAGTTGTACGACGACGAGGCGGTGAGGAAGAACCCGATATCGGGCACCGACGCCGCGATCGCGGTGAACAGCACCGTGGGGTCGAAGCTGTGCAACGGTCGGGAGGAGTTGTCGCGTTGCAGCGCAGGGTGATCGGACAGGAACACGATGTCGAAGCCGCCGTCGTGAGCCAGCTGCGCCGACCGCAGGTAATGGTTCCAGTCGCTGAAGCGGCCCCACTCGGTACCCGGCCAAGCCCACGAGCGACCCGCCGAGCCGGTGCTGTTGACGGCGACGCTGAGAAACAGTCTGCGTTGGTCTGCTGGGATGCTCATGCTGTTGTCCTGCCCCGTCGTGTCAGGCCGCGCCCGCGCCCGCGTCGGCGGCGGCGCCGGTCTGCGGGTACGGCAGTGCGAACCGGTCCCGGATGGTCGTCTCGCCGTACTCCCGGGGGTAGGCACCGGCGGCCTGCAGGATGGGCACCACTTGGTCGACGAAACGCTGCAGGTCGTCGTGGAGCAGCGGTACGTGCACGTTGAAACCCGCGACAGCTCCGGAACTCCACCAGTCGAGGATGTCGTCGGCCACCTGCTGCGGGGTGCCGATCAACAATCGATGCCCACCCGCGGGGCCGGTGCGCCGGACGATCTGTCGCGCGGACAGGCCCTCGGCGGCAACAAGATCGGCCAGCGCCTGGGTGAATCCGATGGGGCGGGGCTGATCATCACGCGGAGTGAACCAGTCCGGATCCAGTGGCCGGTCGGGGTCCAGACGGGTGGGAAACGCGGGTTTGTTGGCGTGGTGGCGTTTGATGAACTCGGCGATCAGGGCGTCTTCGCCGGCGGCGCCGTTGAGGGCCTCGTGCCGCCGCAGCGCCTCGTCGGCGGTGTCGCCCAGCACCACACCCAATCCGGGAAACAGCCGGATGCTGCCCGCCGGCCGACCGTGCGCCACGGCCCGCTCGTCCAGTTTGGCCCCGTAGTCGAAGGCCTCCTGTTTGGTCAGCAGGGCGGCGTAGACGATCTCGGCGTGCTTGCCGGCGAAGTCGATGCCCGCCGCCGACCCGCCGGCCTGGGCGATCACCGGGTGACCTTGCGGCCCGATCGGCACGTTCAACGGCCCTGCAACATCGAAGAACTCGCCGTGATGGTCGACTTTGCGCGCGGTGGTCTCATCCCACAGCGGACCCTGCGGAACGTCGCCGCTGGGGGCGTCCCAGCTGAGCCAGAGTTTCTTGACCACCTGGACGAATTCGTCGGCGCGGCGGTAGCGGTCTTCGCGGTTCGGCAGCGGCGCCGCGCCGAAATTGGCGGCGATGTCGGGATTGAAGTTGGCCACGGCGTTCCAGATGACGCGGCCACCGGAGATGTGGTCCAGTGACGCGAGGCGACGGGCCAGGTTGTACGGCGAGTTATATGTCGACGACGCGGTGAGGACGAAGCCGATATCAGGGACTGCGCCGGCGATGGCCGCGAACAGCACCGTGGGATCGAAGACGTGGGTGGGGGCCCGCGATGAATCCCGAGACAGCGCCGGATGATCGGAGACGAACACCGCGTCGAGCACACCTCGGCGGGCGATCTCGGCTGACCGTTGATAAAAACCGAAGTCGGCGAACCGATTCCACGTGGTTCCGGGCCAGCGCCAGGACAGGGCGGCTGATCCGGTGCCGTGGATCGCAACGCCGAGATTCAGGCGACGGGTGCTCATGCGATGCCCGCCAGCCGGCGCCGCAGCCCGCGCCCCGGAATCGCGTCGAGCAGGGCCTGGGTGTACGGGTCAGACGGAGCGGCGAAGATCTGCGCGGTGGGCCCGGTCTCCACCACACGCCCGCGACGCATCACGGCGACGTCATCGGAGATCGAACGCACCAGGTCCAGGTCGTGGGAGATGAACAGATAGGTCAGGTCGAGATCGCGCTGTACCTCGTCGAGGAGATCGAGGATTCGCCCCTGGGTCACCACGTCGAGCGCTGAGAGTGCCTCGTCGAGTACCACGATGGGTGAGCGGGGTGCCAGGGCGCGCGCGATTGCCACCCGTTGCTGCTGGCCGCCGGACAACTCCCGCGGCTTGCGGTCGGCGAAGCCGCTCGACAGCCCCACCTGGTCGAGCAACTCCGCAACCCGCGCCCGGCGGGCGGTACGGTCACCCAGCCGGAACGCACGCAGCGGCTCCTCGATGATCTGCTCTACGGTCAGCCGCGGATCCAGCGCGACCTGTGGATTCTGTTGCACGAACTGGATTTCCCGCCACACCTCGCGGCGGGCGCGGCCGCGCAGCGCGGTGACGTCGCGGCCACCGATACGCACCTGCCCGGAGTCCGCGCGGGCGAGCCCGAGGATCAGGCGCGCGGTGGTGGACTTGCCCGAGCCGGATTCCCCGACCAGAGCGAAGGTGCTATTGGGGGAGACGCGCACGCTCACCTGGTCCACGGCGCGGAAGCTGCCGGTGGGACCGTGGGTGAAGGTCTTGGTCAACCCGGTGACCTCGATGGCCGGCGGGGTCTCGGCGGCGGCGGGCGATCCGGCGCGGGCGGGGCGGTCACCGAGACCGAAGGCACTGGTGATGAGTTCGCGGGTGTAGTCGTGCCGGGGTTGGAACACCAGCTCGTTCACCGGGCCGCTGTCGAGTACCTCGCCGTTGCGCATCACGAGGGCCCGGGTGGCGTGGTCGGCGGCGACGGCCAGATTGTGCGTCACGAACAGCACCGCCACCCCGGTCTGGCCGGTCAGCCGGTCGAACACCTCGAGCACCTGCTTCTGCACGGTGACATCGAGCGCCGAGGTGGGTTCGTCGGCGATCAGGAGTGTGGGGTGCAGCCCGAACGCCATCGCGATGAGCACCCGCTGCTTCATACCGCCGGACAGTTCATGCGGGTACTGCCGCAGTCGTTGCTCGGGATGGTCGATGCCGACCAGGGTCAGCAGCTCGACCGCCCGTGCGCGCAGCTCGGTGCGCGACGACTTCTTGCCGCCGGGATGCAACCGGAACACCTCGGTGATCTGCCGGCCGATCGGCTGCACCGGGTCCAACGACGTCGCCGGGTCTTGCGGCACCAGGGCCACCACCTTGCCCCGCAACTTCACCAGCTCCCGCTCCCGCAACCCGGTTATGTCGCGGCCGGCGACGCGGATCGCCCCCTGTTCGACACGTGCGCTGTCTGGCAGCAGGCCGATCGCGGCCTTGCTCAATGTGGACTTCCCCGAACCGGATTCGCCGATGACGGCCACCACCTCGCCGGCCCGGATGGTCAGGTTCGCCTCGCGCACCGCCGGCTGGGAGCTGCCACGGTAGGAGATGGTGAGGTCGGTGATCTCGAGCACCGGGGTGTCGTCATGATCGGTTGATCCGGTGGTGTGGCCCGCGGGCAGAGTGGTGGTCATCATCAGTTCCTTGCTCAGATCCGGAAGTGTCGCTGGAGCAGCCGTCCGGCACGGGAAACGGCGAGTACGGCGATCAGGACGACGATGCCGGGCAGGGTTGTCAGCCACCACGCGTTGGCCAGGTAGTCCCGGCCCTCCGACAGCAGCGTGCCCCATTCGGGAGTGGGTGGCGGCGCACCGTAGCCGAGGAAACCGAGCCCGGCGATGGTGAGGATGGTGGAGCCGAGCTCGGTGGGAATCAGTGCGACGATGGGACCTGCCGAGTTCGGCAGGACGTGGCGGAAGAGCACTGCCGCGGGGCGGGCACCCGAGATACGAGCGGCGTCAACGTATTCCAGTTGCACCACCCGCAGCGCCTCGCCGCGCGCCACCCGGGCGAACGGCGCGATGGCGGCGATGCCGACGCCGATCGCCACGTGGGTGGTTCCCGGCCCGAAGGCGGCGACCACACACAGCGCCAGCAGGAAGGGCGGCAGAGCAAGCAGCACGTCGATCACCCGCATCAGCGCCGCGTCCACGGCACCACGCAGCACCCCGGCGACGACGCCGAGAAGGGTCCCGACCACCAGCCCGATGGAGGTGCCGATGACGGCGCCGTACACCGTGTTACGGGTGCCGTGCACCACGCGGGTGTAGGTGTCGCGGCCCGCCCGGTCCGTGCCGAACCAATGCTCGGGGCCCGGCGGCAGGAATTTCAGCGCGCCGTCGCCGACCAGGGGGTCGTAGTGGGTGAACCAGCCGGGAACAACAGTCCACAGAGCGACGACCACGAGTACCGCGATGGCGGCACCGGTGGCGAAACTGCTGGGCGTCAGCCTGTTTCGGAATCGACTCTCGGGCAGCGGCGCAGCGGGGGCGGGACGCAACAGTTCCTGGTCAACGGTCATCTCAGCCTCGCGCCCCGCCCGCGGTCAGCAGAATACGACGGTCGAGTGCGGGATACAGCAGGTCGATCACCAGGTTCACCACCACATACACCGCGGCGATGATCAGGATGAAGCCCTGGACCAGTGACACATCCTGCTGGGAGACGGCCGTCTCGAGCACCCGGCCGATCCCGGCGCGGGCGAACACCGTTTCGGTGACCACGGTGCCGCCCACCAGGGTGCCCAGCACCGTGCCGGCCACCGTCAGTCCAGGACCGGACGCGTTGCGCACCACATGGCGCCAGAAGACCCAGTGCTTGCCCGCTCCCTTGGCCCGCACCACATCGATGAAGTCGCTGTCGAGGACGGTGTCGACACTCTTGAGCAACACCTGGGCGATCGACGCCGACAGGGGGAGACCCAGCACCAGCGACGGCACCAGGATGGACACGAACGTGCCGTCGGGAAAAGCGGAGATCCAGCCCAGTTGGAACGACAACAGGTTGAGCAACACGATCCCGACCCAGAACACCGGGGCCGCGGCGAACAGCGGCGGGAGCGCGATCACCGCTGCCCGCAGCCACCGCAGGTTCGTCAGCGAGGCCGTCGCGACGATGGCGCCGGCGATCAGCAGTGCCACCACGAATGCGGTACCCGCCAGCCGTAGGGTCGGCAGGGCGGCGTCGCCGATGGCGTGGGTGACGGTCTGGCCGGTACTCATCGAATACCCGAGCGCGCCACGGAGGACGTGGCTCAGCTCGATGAAGTAACGCTGCACCACACCGTGGTCGTAGCCGTAGTACAGCTTCATCTGCTCGACGGTCTGTGGGTCGATGACGCCGGTGTCGTCGGTGGCGAACATATCGATGGGATTCGACGGCAGCAGTGTGATCGCCACGAACGTCAACGTGTAGGCCAGCCACAACACCACCACCGCCTGCACCAAACGCCCTGCGATGTAACGGGCCAGTTGCGCGGAGCCGCGCCGCGCCGGCCGGGTGGAAACCTCGCGGGTGCGATCCAGAGTGGCCTGGACCTCCTGTACGGCGGTCACCCTCGTTTCCAGGCGTTGTAGAAGTCCGGATACGTCTGGGTCTGGAATGTCACGTGCACGTCGGGTGAGGCGCCGAAGGTCTGCGCCTCCTCGAAGTAGGCGATCACGTAGGAACCCTTGATCAGCGCCTTCTGCTGTTCGGCCTGAACGGCTTTGAACTCGGCGTCGTCCTTGGCCTCCAGCTCCCTGGTGTACAGCGCGGCCAGTTCGGGCGGCGAGCCCAGCAGGGCGGTGTTGCCCTCGCCGCCGAAAGATTGCCCGAGCGAGATGATCGAGGTGCGGCTCACCACGATGGGCACCGTGACGTCGGTGTTCGCCGAGGCGGCGAACGACGGGTCGTTGCGCACGTCGAGCACCACTCCGAGTTCCTGGCGCCACTGCTGCGCGATGTACTCCCAGGCCGGTCCCAGTGCGACCTGCTGAGCGCTCTGCGGGACGGTCAGGCGTAACTGCGTGCCATCCTTGGCCCGGATGCCGTCCTGGCCCTGCCGCCAGCCCGCCTGCTCCAGCAGATCCCGTGACTTGCCGGGGTTGTAGGCGAATTCAGGAGCCAGATCGATGACATTGGCGTTGTTGACGTTGAGAATCGACACCGGCGGGGGATAGCTCGGGCTCAAGGCATCGCGGGTGAGGCCGTCGCGGTCGATACCGAGCACCAACGCCTGCCGCACCAGCGGGTCTCGGGTGAATTCGTTGTCCACACGAAGCCCCGCGTAGTTCGAGGTGCCCAGTGGAGGCCGGTACAGCAGCAACTGGTATCCGGCGGCTTGGATGGCGGCTTCATCCGAGGGCTGGATGCCACGGGCCACATCCACCTGATTCGACGTCAGGGCCCCGGTGCGTAACCCGCTCTCCGGCAGCACCTTCCATACGATCTCATCGAGGTAGGCCTCACCCTGGTTGGGAGAACCGGCGGGTGCCCACTGGTATCCGGCCCGCCGGGCCAGCACCGCGGATTGGTTGGGTACCTGGGACTTGAACACGAATGGACCGGCACCCACGTGGTTTTCGGGGCGGCCCGCCTCCTCGAACTCCAGCCCGATGGTCTTGGCGCCCAGGATGGGGGAGTTCAGCCGGGTGGTGTCGATCAGGAACTGCTGGTTCGGTTTCGACAGCACCACCGTCACGGTGTCGCCGTCGACCTCCACATGGTCAAATCCGCGGGAGACCTGAGCGTGTTTCGGGACGCGCAGTCTCTCGTTGCCGCGGCCGTAGAGCTCGTAGTTCTGGGCCACGATCTCCGGGGTCAGCTGGGTGCCGTCGCTGAACGTGATGCCCTTGCGGATGGTGAAGCTGAACCGGGTGTTCTCGTCGTTCTTGGTCCACGACTGCGCGACCCAGGGCTGGAGCTGCCTCTTGTACGGGTCGAAGTACAGCAGGAAGACGTTGGTGTGGAAGGTCAGGTTGCCCGCGCTGTAGGTGCTCAGCTTCTGCGCCTGCCAACTGGACACCGCCTCGGTATCGGAGAACGTCAGCGTCCCGCCGCGCACCGGGTCCCCCGTGGGTCCGCTCGGGCCGGCCCCGGGCTGCGCCGGCCCGTTGGACGCGCCCCCGCAGGCAGCGAGCACGCCGGAGCCGAGTACCGCCGCGCTCAAGCCGAGAAAGCCGCGACGGCCGAGGTGATAGGTCATCGGAGTCAGGTCCTCATCTCTTCCGTGGCTTCGGGCGCGCGAAAGGGGTTGTCGTGGAAATCCGTGGTCAGGGCCGGCGGGCACAACAACATGGGCATGTCACAAGTGGTGAGTCTGGCCGCGGTTGCCGAAACCAGCAATGAACTCGCGCTACGCGAACCGTTGACCGCAACTTAAGAGTCGGCAAGGTTTAAGGTCTGCTGAATGATTCTGGTAGTTGCGCGGTCTTGTTGGAGACAGCCGTTTTTCGCACCCTGACCGAGTGACTTCACCCAGGCAGCGAAAACAACCGAGGCAGCTCAAATTCGCCGCCCACGCACTCGGGCTGGCCCCGAACTTCTCGTCGCACACCGATCCGGTGCGGCGTAGATACGATGTCGACGGACTCGTCGCCGCGGTGAAGCTGCTGGAGGACGCCAAATTCGACGCGGTGTTCGAGGCCGACGCGGTGTTGTTCGACATCGACGACACCGACTCGGTGTACACCAACCTGCACGCCGACGCGACGGCCGTCATTGCCGCGCTCGCCGCCGTGACCACGCGGATCGGTCTGGTGTCCACGGCCACCACCACGTTCAACCAGCCCTATCAGTTGGCGCGGCAGTTGCAGACCCTGGACCAGCTCACCGGCGGGCGGGTCGGCTGGAACGCGGTCACTTCGTTCGGCGGGGAACGGCAGTTCGGCCTCGACGAACTTCCCGACCAGGACACCCGGTACCGTCGGGCCGGCGAATTCGTCGACATCGTGCAGGCGCTGTGGCGTGGGTGGGCACCGGACGCGGTGACCGTCGATGCTTCCGGCGCACCACGGATCGACGGCGCCAAGGTGGGCCGGGTCGCCTACCGCGGTCAATTCCTCAGCGTCGACGGCGCTTTGGGAGTCCCGCGGTCACCGCAAGGCTGGCCGGTGCAGTTCCAAGCCGGCGCCTCGGAGGTGGGTCTGCAGTTCGCGGCCCGCTACGCCGAGGCCATCTTCGCCGCGTCTCCGGATGTCGAGCACGCACGAAGCTTCAACACCCGCCTTCGCCGGGCCGTGGCGCTGGCCCGTGGCGCGGATGCCGCGAAACCACTGGTACTGGCGGGAGCCTTCCTGATCGTGGCCGCCACCGAGGTAGAGGCCAAGGAACGTGAACAGGCCATCATCGACACACTGGATCTCGACGCCGGGCGGCGAAGTCTTGCGCTGGCATTCGGGGCCGTCGTCGCGCGGGAGCGGGACTCCGGCACGGGAATCGACCTCACCGACCTCGACCTCGACGAGCCCGTACCCGCCGAACGCATTGCGGCGCTGCCTGATACCGAGACGCTGACCCGGCGGCGCAGCCGTTCGGCGCTGTACCGCGACCTGGCGCTCAACGGCCTCACCCTGAGGCAGCTGATCGTCGAACATCTACAAGGTCATGCCCATTTCCGGTTCTGCGGCAGCTACGACCAGGTGGCCGACGAGTTTCAGCGCTGGTTCGACCAGGGCGCGGCAGACGGTTTCGTGCTGCGCTTCACCGAAGGGGCCGACGGGGTGCACAATTTCGTCGAGCACGTGGTACCGCGCCTGCACGACCGTGATCTGTTCCGTCGCGACTACGACGGTGCCACGTTACGTGAGCACCTCGGACTGCCCATTCCCCTCTGAACCCAAGGAGCCTCCCGCATGTCCGATCAAGCGCTGGTGCTGAATTCGGTGATCCGGCCCATCGGGTTCACCCAGGGCGGCTGGCGCCACCCTGATGCCACCCCCGAGCGCGCGCTCGATCTGAGTTACTACCAGGAGTACGCGCAGATCTCCGAGCGTGGCCTGTTCGACGGGTTGTTCGTGGCCAACACCCCTGCCGCCCGCAGCAACGACTGGACGACGTTGTTCTCGCCGCTCGAGCCGGTTGCCCTGTTGACGGCGCTGGTGCCGACGACGGCGCACATCGCCTTGATTCCCACGCTGTCGTCGACCTTCAACCACCCCTACAACGTCGCGCGTCAGATCGCCACACTCGATCATCTCAGCGGTGGACGCGCCGGAGTCAATCTCGTCACATCCGGATCTCCGGACGCTGCAAGGAATTTCGGCTTCGACGAGCTGCCGGCGCACCACGAGAGATACGAGCGGGCACACGAGTTCCTCGAGGTGCTCTACCAGCTGTGGGCCAGCTGGGACGCCGACGCCCTGATCGTCGACAAGAGCGCCGGGGTACAGTCCAAGCCCGGCAGCGTCCGGCCGATCGCACACCGCGGCAAGCACTTCGCCGTACACGGGGCTCTGGACGTTCCGCGCTCACCGCAGCACCGCCCGCTGGTGTTCCAGTCCGGATCCTCGGCGCCCGGCCGGGCATTGGCAGCGGCCTACGCCGACGCGGTGTACACCGCACAGCGGACCATCGCAGAATCCAGGGCGTTCCGGGAGGAACTGCACCGCGCTCAACAGCGACTGGGCCGCAGCGGCCCTGCGGTGAAGGTACTGCCCGGGTTGATCCCCATCGTGGCCAGTACCGACGCCGAGGCCCATGCGCTGCACGAAGAGATCAGTGCCCTCAATCCACCGGAGCGCTCCGTCGGCATCCTGGAGGAACGCCTGGAAGTCGACCTCACCGGGACCGGTCTCGACGAACCGTTCCCCGTGCACCGGCTGCCGCCGGTGGACAGCCTGGCCGGTGAGCGCAGCTTCCACGAGATCGTGCGCAGCCACGCCGACGCCGGCGCCACCCTGCGCGACATCCTGCGTCTCACCGACTCCGGCAACGGACACCTGCGTTTCGTCGGTTCGGCCGAACACGTCGCCGACCAGATCGAGCAGTGGTTCACCGAGGGCGCAGTGGACGGTTTCAACATCAACCCCGCCATCACGCCTGGGGGTCTCACCGATTTCGTCGACCAGGTGGTGCCCTTGCTGCAGGGTAAAGGCATCTACAAGCGTGAGTACACCGGTCAGGGTGCACGGGCGGCATTCTCCTGAACACTTAAGCCAGCGTTGGGCTTTCCCGTAGCGCAACCCGATTGTTCCGAGATGGCCTGCTGTCGAAGACTCGGTGCATGACCACAGTCGCCACCGCGAGCATCAGCGCCGACCAACTTCATGAATTGGTGGGCTCCGGTTCCGAGTACGCCCTCATCGACGTGCGGGAGGCCGGGGTGACGGCGGCACGGGGCTCGATCCTGTTGGCCGTGTCCATTCCGCTCAGTGTCCTGGAACTGCGGGTGCGCTCCCGCGTCCCGCGAACGTCCACCCCGGTGATCGTGTACGACGGTGGCGACGACGGGCTCGTCGAGCGCGCAGCTGCCCGGTTGGCCGAGCTCGGCTACACCGACGTCCGCGTCCTGGAGGGGGGATTGCGGGCCTGGGCCGACGCGGGACACAAAGTGCACTCCGGTGGCGACCACGTGATCGGCCAGGCGTTCGGGGAGTGGATCGAACACGTCTACGACACACCGCACATCAGTGTCCCCGAGTTCCGGGAGCGCGTCGCGGCGGGCGAGGACATCGTCCTTCTCGACAGCCGCCCACTGGGCGAGTTCGAGAATCACAGCCTGCCCGGCGGCACCTCGATCCCCGGTGCGGAGCTGGTCTACCGGGCCGCTGAGGTGGTGACCTCACCCGAGACCCTGGTGGTGGTCAACTGCGCCGGCCGTACCCGCAGCATCCTGGGCGCCCAGGTACTGATCAACGGTGGCCTGCCCAACCCGGTGGTGTCCCTGGAAGGCGGCACCCAGTCCTGGGTGCTCGAAGGACACGAACTGGTGCACGGCACCTCGGTGGCGGCGCCGTTGCCCACCGGAGCCGCACTGGAGCAGGCCAAGGCGGCCGCCGCACGATTCGCCGAGCGCTTCGACATCACCCGCATCGACACCGCCACCCTGGACCGCTTCCGCGCCGAGGCGGACACCCGCTCGTTGTACGTGCTCGATGTGCGGACGCCCGAGGAGTATGAGCAAGGGCACCTGGCCGATGCCAGCTCGGCGCCCAGCTGGGATGTGGCGCCGTGGACGTTCCGGCATGTCGGCACGCACAACGCCCGGATCGTGCTGGTCGACAACGACACCGTGCGGGCCACCGTCGCCGCGTCGTGGATCGCCCAGATCGGCTGGGGCGAGGTGTTCGTCGTCGAGGACGCCCTCATCGGTCAGGAGCTGGTGACCGGTCCGACCGTCAGCGCCGTGGAGGCACCCACCGAAGGAGTCCACCTCGTCACCGTCGAAACCCTGCGCGGCGCACCACAAACGGTGGTTGTCGACCTCGCTCCGAGTCCTTCCTACCGCGCCGGCCACATTCCCGGTGCGCACTTCGCCATCCGGTCACGACTGGCCGAGTCCTCGTCTGCCATACCGGGCGCCGGCCCGATCACCCTGACCTCGGAAGACTCGGTGCTGGCCACATTCGCCGCCACCGAACTCGCCGAGGTGACCGACCGGCCGGTCCAGGTGCTCGACGGCGGCACAGCCGCATGGCAGGCCGCGGGACTGCCGGTGGAAACCGGAACCGAGAGCTGGCTGCACGAACCCGAGGACGTGGTGCCATCCGGTTGGCGGGAAACCGATCCGGAGCGGCGCAAAGCGGGTTTCCGGCGCTACCTGTCGTGGGAACTGGGCCTGGTGGCCGAACTCGAACAGGACGACACCGTCCCGTTCAAGACCTACACATGACCAGCGTCGCGTTCGACGTTCCCAGCGTCACCGGGGAACTCGAGGATCTCAGCCCACGGGGGACCCGCAGCGCCTGGCACGACGCGTGGCGGCTGTGGCGCGGTAGGTCGCTGCGGGTGCTGGTTCCCGTTGCGCTGCTGGCGATCTGGCAGCTGTCGTCGACGGTGGGGTGGACCTCGGAGTACACCCTGCCGCCGCCCAGTGCGATCCTGGCCGCTTATACCGAGCTGTGGTCCAACGGCGATCTGCAGGCCGCGCTACCGGTGTCATTGCAGCGGGCGGGAATCGGGCTGTTCTTCGGCGTGACCATCGGTCTGGTGCTGGGCCTGTTCGCCGGCCTGTGGAAGATCGGCGAAGAGGTCTTCGATGCTCCGCTGCAGATGTTGCGGACCATTCCGTTCATCGCCGTGGTGCCCTTGTTCATCACCTGGTTCGGCATCGGTGAGCAACCCAAGATCATCCTGATCGCCGCGGCCACCGTCTTCCCGGTTTACCTGAACACCTACCACGGTGTCCGTGGTGTCGACAAGAAGTTGATCGAAGCCGGGCAGATCTTCGGACTCAACGGCTGGCGGCTGGCCGCCCAGGTGATCCTGCCGACCGCACTTCCGGCTGCGCTCACCGGCATTCGGTATGCCTCGGGTGTCGCCCTGCTCGCGCTCGTGCTCGCCGAGCAGATCAACGCCAGGGAGGGGATCGGCTACCTGCTGAACAACGCCAATCAGAACCAGCGCCCCGACATCGTCATCGCGGGCATCCTGGTGTACGCGCTGCTGGGCATCGTGGTCGACATCGTGATGCGACTCATCGAACATCTGGCTCTGCCCTGGAGGCCCCGTGTCACCATCGGATAGGGACACCGTGGCGGTGCAGGCTGAAGCGGTGCGCCGTGTGTTCGGTCACCGCGCAGTCCTCGACGGCGTGGACCTGACCCTGGCCAAGGGTGAGTTCGTCGCGCTTCTGGGGCCCTCGGGCACCGGTAAGACGACGCTGCTGCGCATCCTGGCCGGCCTCGACACCGCAGACGGCGGCCAGATCAAGGTGCCACGGGCGCGCTCGGTGGTGTTCCAGGAACCACGACTGGTGCCGGCACACCGAGTGTGGCGCAACGTGATTCTGGGTTGGCGGCGCGCCCGACGGCACCGCGACCGGGCCATCGAGGCACTCACCGAGGTCGGACTCGGCGACCACGGCGATGCGTGGCCGGTCACGCTCTCCGGCGGGGAAGCCCAGCGGGTGGCCCTGGCCCGCGCGCTGGTCACCGAACCCGGACTGCTGCTGCTCGACGAGCCGTTCGCGGCACTCGACGCGCTGACCCGCATCAAGATGCAGGAACTGGTGGGTGAATTGGTCCGCCGCCACCGCCCTGCCGTGCTGCTGGTCACCCACGACGTCGACGAAGCCATCCTGCTGGCCGACCGGATCCTGGTGCTTTCAGGCGGATCCATCGACGTGGATATCCGCGTCGACATCGACAAACCTCGACTGCGCGTCGACGCGCGATTCCTCGAACTGCGTGCGCTGCTGCTGGCCAAGCTCGGCGTACAGCACGACCACCAAGGAGAGCAGCTCAGTGTCTGATCGTCGTGGGAAAACCCGTTGGCCTGCGGTGCTGCTGGCGCTCGTGCTGACCGTCAGCGCCTGCGGTGGCGAGCAGCGGGCCGACTCCGCCGCAGGAGACGGTGCCGGGACCCGGCTGGTGTGGGGCACCCAGACCGCCGATGTCCCGGAATTACTGGAAGCCTCAGGACTTTTCGAGGATCTGCCCTACGAACTCGACATCCCCGTGATCAACGGTCCCGCCCAGCAACTTCAGGCGCTGTACTCCAAGCGGATCGACGTGGGCCTTGCCGGAGCCTCCACCGCGGCCGTCGAACTTGCCAACGCGCCACAGGACTGGAACCAGACCGGCGCCCCGGGCATACAGGCCATCGCGGTCACCAACTATCCCGAGTCGGAGTACCCGAACCCGTCGCTGTTCGTCCGCACCGACCGCGGAATCGACAGCATCGAGGATCTGCGCGGCAAGTCGGTGGCCTACAACTTCGGCGGCAACATCTACGCGGCCTATGTGGTCGCGCTCTACCAGGCCGGGCTGACCCCGGAGGACATCAAACCGGCGGAGTTCGTCGACAATCCGGCTGCCGCGTCGGCGTTCGTCTCCGGTGAGGTGGATGCGGTGATCGCCACCTTCGAAGGAGTCAAACCACTACTCGACAACGGACAGGCCAAGTACCTGCCCGGTGCTCCGCCCCTGCACACCATCGCCGGTGGCGGCAGCTCGATCACACGCCCGGATGTGCTGGCCGACCCGGCCAAACTCGAAGCGCTGCAGGACTTCTACGCCAGACTGCACACTTTCTACACCGAGTGGTACCCGAACAACGAAGAAGCCGTGACCGATGTGTTCAAACGGGTGCTCAACCAGTCACCCGAGCGGGCGAAGGTCAAGTTCGAGGCCGCCAAGCTCACGCGGTTCTTCGCGCTGTCCGATCCGCAACTGCTGGCCAATCAGCAGTTGGTGGTGACGCAGGCGGTCAAAACCGGCGGCGCCAAGAACGACCGCAAGATCGACATCGCCTACAACCCGATCCTGGATCCGATCACGGTGCCGCAGGGCTGACCCACATCAGGCCAGCGCCGAGAGGGCTTTCTGCGCGTCGTACCCGGGGAACTCGTGGAGCCGGCCGTCGCGCAGGCGGTTCACCCAGGCGGGGTCGGCGAGCAGGGCGCGCCCGATCGCCACGATGTCGAACTCGGCCGCGTCGAACTGCTCGACCAGACGATCGACGGCGGCGGGACGGATGACTTCACCCGGTGTCTCGCTGCGGAACTGGGTCTCCAGCCCCACGGAGCCCACCGCGATCACGGGCAGGCCGGTGAGTTTCCTGGTCCAGCCGGCCAAGCTCAGATCGGCATCGTGGTCGGGGAATGCCGGGACGTAGTGTCTGCGGGTGGAGGGGTGGAAGACGTCGACTCCGGCCTGCGCCAGGGGTGTGAGCAGATCCTTCAACTGTGTCGGGTCGCCGGCGATCGTGGCCGCGTAGTCGGTGCCCTTCCACTGTGAGAACCGGAATATCACCGGGTAGTCGGGCCCCACGGCTGCGCGCACCGCAGCCACCACCTCGGCGGGGAAACGGGTCCGCGCCGACAACGACCCGCCATAACCGTCGGTGCGCAGGTTGGTCCGTTCCCAGAGGAATTCGTCCAACAGGTAGCCGTGAGCACCGTGGAGTTCGACGGCGTCGAATCCGGCATCGCGTGCGGTGACCGCGGCCTCGGCGAATTGTTGAGCGACGGCGGCGAGTTCGGCGCTGGACAACGCGCGCCCCTTGGCCTGGCCGAGGCCGTCGACACCGGAAGGACTGACCGGCGCCACACCGTCGGCGTCATCGCGCTGGGCGCCTTGATGCCACAATTGGGCGGCGATGGTGCCGCCCTCGCTGTGCACCGCGCCGGTGACGCGAGACCAGCCGGCGAGTGCCTCGCCGCCGGCGATCGTGGGGATCGAGGCGGGATAACCGGCCGCGGGATCGGGCAGCCGCACCCCTTCGGTGATGATCAGTCCGACGCCGCCGGCTGCTCGTCTGCGGTAGTACTCGGCGACATCGGGACCGGGAACACCACCGGGGGAGGCCTGGCGCGTCATCGGCGCCATCGCGAAGCGGTTGGGAATGGTCAGCGAGCCGACGGTCAGGGACTGGAACAGGTCATCGAGTGCCACGAGTCAGTACAACACAACGGGGTCGGCGATCAATTCCTGATCAGAAGAAGCCCTGATTCGGCAGCGGTGTGCCGTTGAGGGCGTGACGGCCGACGGCCACCGCCTTCAATGTCTTCGGGTTGTGCGCCGCGATCGAGCGGATGTTGCGCCAGTGCCGATCGAGATGCTTGCTGCGGTGCACCAGTGACCCGCCGCCGACATCGAACAATTCGGAGGCCGCGCGGTTGGCGATCTCGTCGATCACGACCTTGGCCTGAGCGTTGTACAACGAGGCGCGCAGTGACAGTTCGGGTTCGGCGGCCGTGCCATGGGCGGCGTACGCCTCCTGCAGTGCCGCTCCGGCGTTGAGCACCATGGACTCGGCCGCAAACGCCTGGCTGTGCAACAGACCGACACTGTAGGCGACGATCGGGTCCTCGGCCGGACTGTCGGCGACAGCGTGGTAGAAGGCCCGGGACTTGGCGTGCACCTGCTCGACGGCATCGCCGGCGACTCGGCGCAGAATGCCCGCGATCATCGCGCTCAGCTGGATGTGGAAGAACGTGGACCGGTACGGCAGCTCGTCGCGGGGCAGCCTTCCGCGGGCGTAGTAATCGCCCGGCTCGATGGCGACATCATCGAAGGTCACTGTGCCGCTTCCGGTGAAGCGCTGCCCGAAACCATCCCAGTCGTTGGTGCGCAGCACACCGGCACGATCGGCCGGAATGATCACCTCGACCCGCTCACCGGCTTCGGAGGCAGACACGTCGGTGGCGCCGACGATCAGCCAGTCCATGTACAGGCTGCCGGTGGTGTAATGCTTGGTGCCGTTGAGCCGCAGGCCCTGCGGTGTCGCACGGATGGTGGTTTGGTACGCGGCGTCGGTCGCACCGGCCTTGGCGGACAGCTCTGTGGACGCCGACCCGATCAGATCACCCTGCGCGACGCGCTCGAGCCACTGCGCGTGTTCGGGGCGAGTGCTGCGCAAGAGGTTCTCCACCACGCCGAAATGGCTCCGCACGATATGCGCGACGTTGGAGTCCGCGGCGCTGAGATCGATGAAGACTCTGAATGTCTCGACCAGGGACGCACCACCACCGCCCTGGGCCACCGGCAGTCGCAGCGCACCCAGCCGGGCCCGCTTGACCGCCTCGATCGCCTCGTACGGTAATTCGTCACGATCGTCGCGCCCGATGGCGCCCTCGCCGATGTGGTCTATCAGCTCGCGCAACGCCGGGGAGTCGACGGTGACGGCGGTGCCTGCTTCGGCAAGTTCTGTCATCCGCCCAGTTTCGGCGGACGCCTCCGAGTGATCAACCAAGATCCGCTTCACGAAATCGGTAGCCGCTTCTCGTTCATTCCGGATGCTCGCGGACCGACGATGGTGGGGTGGTTCAGCGGCGACTTCACCTCAACGTCAACGGCAACGGATTGGCGAAGCCGCCCAACAGCTGGCGGCGGAGCGATCCGCCGACGTGGTTCCTCGATTTCACCGCCTGGGAGAAGCTGGGGCAGATAGCCGAGCGGGGCCTGCTCGACGCGGTGTTCCTGGCCGACCACCTGGGCGCCACCGATTTCAGCAAGCCGTGGCATGCGTTCGAACCGTTCATGTTGCAGACCGCGGTCGCCCGGGCCACCACCCACATCGGCCTGGTGGCGACCCTGTCTGCGACGTTCTATCACCCGTGGGACGTTGCCCGTCGCGCGATCACGCTCGACATCGCCTCCGGTGGCCGGGCCGCGGTCAACATCGTGACCTCGGGGGAGGACTCCGCCGCCGCCTTGTACGGGCGAAAGCCCTTGCCGGACCGAGACTTCAGGTACGCCCGTGCCGAGGAAGTGCTGATCGCCGTCAAACAGCTGTGGGACTCCTGGGACCCGGAGGCGTTCGTCGCTGACCCCGCTTCCGGTGAGCTGGCCGATGAAGCCCTGATCACCACGGTGGATTTCGACGGCGCGCACGTCGGCTTGCAGGCGAAGTTCCAGTTCCCGCGCTCGGTGCAGGGCCGGCCGGTGATCGTCCAGGCGGGTGCGTCTCCCTCGGGCATCGAGCTCGCCGCCCGGCACGCCGACGCGGTGTTCTGCGCCGCCAACACCGTTGCGACGGCCCAGGCGTTCTACACCAACCTCAAGGCGCGCGCCGCCGCGCACGGCCGCAATCCGGACGAGCTGTTGGTGCTGCCCGGCCTGAACATCACCCTCGGCGGCACCGAGGCCGAAGCCAGGGCACGTCGTGCCGACGTGGTGGGGCCCACGGTCGCCGATGACACCGCGGTGGCCTCGTTGGCCACCCACCTCGGCGCCCCGGCTGAACTGCTGGACCTCGACAAGACGCTGCCGTGGGACTTCTTCGATTCGCCGCAGTGGCGACCGCGCAGCGTCGGCAGTGCGAATTCGGTCCTGGCGGTGGCCCGCCGTGACGGCTTGACCGTGCGGCAGATTCTCGAGCGCCGCGCGGATGCGCAGAACGCGATGGTGGGCACCCCCGACCAGGTCGCCGACGAGATCGAACGCTGGTTCACCGAACGAGCGGCCGACGGCTTCAACGTCAACTTCGACATCTTCCCGTCCGGCCTCGAGCAGATTGCCGATCACCTGGTCCCGGAGTTGCAGCGCCGGGGGATATTTCGCACCGAGTACGAATCCACCACGCTGCGAGGTCATTACGGCCTGCCCGCGGTGGTGCCCGACAGCAGTCGCGCCGTGGTGACGGCCTGATCAGGAGATGCCAGTGACAACCCGACAGCTGCACCTCAACGTCAACGCCAACGCACTGGGACGTGCGCCCGGCGGCTGGCGCCTGCGGGAGGATCCGCTCGGCTTCCTCGATATCGAGGAATGGGAGAACCTCGGCAGGACGGCCGAACGGGGTCTGCTCGACGCGGTGTTCCTCGCCGAGACCTACGGTTTCGGACAGCAGGACTTCACCAAGCCGTGGAACGCCCTCGATCCGTTCATCGTGCTGACCGCCATCGCCCGCGCAACCGCGAACGTCGGCCTGGTGGCGACCGTGTCCTCGACGTACCGCCATCCGTATCACATCGCCCGCCTGGCTTCGTCGCTGGACCTGATCTCCGGTGGTCGGGCGGCTGTCAATGTCGTCACCACGCAGTCCACCCGGGCCGGAGCCCAGTTCGGCCGGGACGCGCACCCGGACCGGGACGTCCGTTATGGGGTTGCCGACGAAGCGATCTCGGTGATCAAGGCTCTGTGGCAGTCGTGGGATCCCGATGCGCTGGTGGGAGACAAGGACTCAGGTGAGCTGACCGACCTGGCGCGGGTGCGTGAGGTGGACTACGCGGGTGAACACCTGCGGATCAACACCTGGTACCAGGTGCCGCGCTCACCTCAGGGCCATCCCGTGGTGCTGCAGGCCGGTGCCTCCGCTCAGGGCATCGATCTGGCGGCCAAACACGCGGATGCGGTGTTCTGCGCCGAACACAGCCTGGCCCAGGGCAAGGAGTTCGCTCGCACGGTGAAGTCCAGAGCCCGCGACGTCTACGGCCGCGACCCCGGCGAGATCCTGATCCTTCCGGGGTTGTGGCCTGTCCTCGGCAGCACCGAGGCCGAGGCGCGCGAGCGTCGCGACCTGTTGGCCGGCCTGAACACCGGGCACGTCGATGCGCTGGCTTCGCTGGCCCATCAGCTCGGTCTGCCGCTGGACAGCCTGGAGTTGGACAAACAACCGCCGTGGGAATTGATCAACGCACCGGACTGGCGGCCCACCAGCTACGGTTTCGCCAACTCCGTGCTGCACACCGCCCGTACCGAGAACCTGACCGTGCGGGATCTGGTAGACCGGCACATCGCCGGCGGCGGGCACCGCATGGTGGTGGGCACACCCGAACAGGTCGCCGACGAGATGGAGGCATTCTTCACCGAGGGCGCTGCGGACGGTTTCAACTTGAACCATGATTTCTACCCCGACGGTCTGGACCTGATCGTCGATCACCTGGTCCCGGAATTACAGCGCCGCGGCATCTTCCGTAAGGAGTACGAATCGGGCACGCTGCGAGGACATCTGGGGCTGCCGTTACCGTTCGACCGCGCGACCGTTTGACCGGCCGCGGCTCACCTGAAGGAGAACACCATGACGCGCCGTATCACCGGTACGGAACTGCTGGGGAAGCTGGCGGGCGACGGGCCGGTGGCGATCCTGGACCTGCGCACACCCACCGACCGGGCGGCCGGGCACATCGCCATCAGTGCCGGGATCTCGTTGCATGAGTTGGAGCAGCGCATCGCCGATCTGGTGCCCTTCGCGGCGACGCCCATCGTGTTGGCGGGTGCGCCCGCCGTCGATGAGCACGGCGCGGTACTGCTGGAACGTATCGGCTACAGCGATGTTTCGGTCCTCGACGATGGGATCGACGGCTGGCGTGCCGCCGGTGGCCGCACGTACACCGGCACCAACGTCCGCAGCAAGACCCTCGGTGAGTGGATCGAGCACACCTATCAGACTCCGACGGTCGAAAGTGCCACTCTCGCGGGGTGGCTGGCTGCCGGCGACGACGTGGTGATCCTCGACAGCCGCACGCCGGCCGAGTACGTCCACCACCACATTCCGGGAGGTCTCAACACCGGCGGCGGTGCGGAGGTCACCTACCGGGCTCTGGAGGCCGTCACCGACCCGGCCACCAAAGTGGTGGTCAACTGCCAGGGCCGGACCCGGGGCATCGTGGGCGCGCAGTCGCTGATCAACACCGGGATTCCGAACCCGGTGTTCTCCCTGCACAACGGAACACCCGCGTGGGAATGGGCGGGCCAGCCGGTCGAGTTCGGCGCCGGAGTCGCACTCGCCGCACCCACAGAGGTGGATCCCCAGCTGCGGCGCTGGGCGAGCCAGACACTGGATGCCGCGGGCGCCACTGTGATCAACCGGGAGCAGGCGCAGGCCTATCTGGACCTCGACAGCAGCACCTATCTGCTCGACGTCCGGTCACGCGCCGAGTATGCGGACGGACACCATGGCGCAGCTGTGTCGGCGCCCGGGGGGCAGTTGGTGCAGGCCACCGACGATTTCATCGCGGTGCGGCGCAGCCGGGTGATCCTGGTGGACACGGGGGATTTCGTGCGCACGGCCAATACTGTTCAGTGGCTACGGTTTCTGCACGACGGGCCGATCTCGGTGCTGCCCTTCGACGCCGCCACCGACCTGGTGCGCCGGCATCAGGTTCGCCTCCCGGTCGACGCGAGTCGCAACATCACCTGGGAGCAGGTGCTGCAGTGGCGCCAGGACGGGTCGGTGCAAGTGGTCGACGTTCGTGCGTCGAGCCGCTACGCCGCCGGTCATGTGGCCGGATCCGTCCATGCGCGGCGTGAACATCTCGGCGGGCTGGTGGCTCGCCATGGCCGGGTGGTGCTGATCGGCGACAATGACTTCGCCGCCGAGCATCTGGCCGATGATCACGACGGCGTGTGGGTTGTCGACGGTGGAATCGATTCTGTGAGTGAGGGTCTGGTGACCGCCGATGCGGATTATGCCGGGCCGGTCGTGGACCATACCGGCGCACCGGAGTTCGGTCCCGAGCGTGATGCCTGGTACACCGCCTACTTCGAGTGGGAGCTGTCGTTGCTCGGCGAATCGAAGGGCGACCCGTTCTTCGACTTCGACGCGCGCTGACCTGCGGGCAGCCTCGTGCCGGCCGCTGACGTGTGTTGCCGGCGGCCGGCTTTGAGCTCACCCTCGGGTTAGGGATCGTCGGGGGCGAGGATCCGGTCGGGGTGGTGATACACGTTCACGCGGGACTGTCCGCAGTCCAGTTCCGGGGGCGGAATCCATTCGGTGACGCCGTCCTCAGGTCGGTTGCGGGTGGTCCAACCGGTGGTTTCGACCATCCGGTTATCCGGCCCGCAGGCCAGGGTGAGATCTTCGATATTGGTTTCGCCGCCGTCTTTCCAATCGCGGTTGGCGTGATGGACCTGGCAGCGGTACCCGCTGGCGGTGCATCCGGGCATGGTGCAACCACCGTGTTGGGCCAGCAGCATGATCCGCTGTCCGCGGGAGGCGGTCCGGCGGGCCCGACCCAGGTGCAACGGCACCCCTTTGCCGTCAAACAGTGCCAGGTAGTGGTAGGCGTGGGAGGCCAGCCGGATGACCTCGGGCATCGGGATCAGCGTGCCGTCGGCGGTCAGGCCGTGCCCGACGCCTTTTTCCAGGTCGGTCAGAGTCGCTTTGACGATGATGGTGACGGGCAGGCCGTTGTGGTGGCCGAGGTCACCGGAGGACAGCAGCGCCCGGCCCATCGCCAGCAGCGCATCGTGATTGCGTTGCCCTTGGGTGCGGGCATCGGTGCGAGCTTTTTCGGCGTCGGGCTCGCCGTCGACCTGCGGGGTTTCGTCGGCGGGGTTGCACATGCCTGGGGCCGCCAGTTTGGCGTGCGCGGCGTGCAGGGTGGCCGCGCATTCCGGGGTGAGCCTCCCGTGCACCGGAACGTTGCCGTCGGCGTCCTGCTTGCCGATGGTGAAATACCGGCCGGCCTGGCGGTCGACATCGCTGTACTCGCCGTCCTGATTCAACAGGTACTTCAGCCGGTCGGCGACTTCGGTGAAGCCGTCGACATCCAGGGTCGAGGCGTGGCGGGCCAGGTCAACTTCGGCGGCCTCACGGGCCGAGAAATCCACCGATGCCGGGAGTTTCTTGAAGAACGCCTTGACCTTCGCCACATGCTCCGGACCGATCAGGCCGTGGGCCTGGGCGGCGGCGATGTTCGGCAACGCCGGCTCCAACGGTTCGCCGGTCAGTGCGGTGCGCGGGCCCAGCAGGGTGGCGGTGTTGAGGCGTCGGGCGGCTTCGCTGTCACTGATCCGCAGCCGGGCCGCCAGGACCTTTTTGAAGCTGGTGGAGCCCAACTGTTTCGGCGTGCTTTCAACGGTTAGGCGTTGGTACACCTTGTGATCCAGGGTGGGCTGCATCCAGGTGACGGTTTCGCGGCGCTGCTGCAGCTCCAATAATTCCAGCGGGGTGAACGCGTCGATCGACAACGAGTTCATCTGCGCGGTCAAGACCTCGATCTGCGCCTGGGCAGCCAGCATCGCCTCCTTGTCGGCGACCGCTGAAGAACCCATACCCCGAAGCTAGACCCAGCCTCTGACAAGAACGCCCCGTTTGTGACTGCTGATACTCAAGTGGCACAGGGGGTTTGATGCCGCAACGGTACGCTAGCGGGTCGGCTGATTCTCCGGCGACGCCGCGGCGATGACGTCGTCCAAGACGGCCCGCGAAGTGGTCAGGGCCTGTATCTGCGCATCGAGGCGGTGGCGCTCCTTGACCAGTGCCTCGACGAGCAGCGGTGTCGACGATTCCGCGGGGCCACCGTCGGCATCACGCATACACGGCAGCAGTTCGGCGATGGTGCGACTGTTCAGGCCGGCCGCGAACAGTTCCTGGATGTGCACCACCCGGTCGACGGCGAATTCGGGATACTCACGCTGCCCACGGGGAGTGCGGGTGGGAATCAGCAGGCCCCGTTCCTCGTAGTAGCGCAGCGACCGTTCGCTGACGCCGGTCCGCGCGGACAGCTCACCGATTCGCATACTCACCGTTATACCGCGGCTTGACCCTCACACCGATGTGAGGTCTTACGGTTCGCAGCATGACTTCAGAGACGTTGCCACCCTTCACCTACAGCCCCATTGTCGACCGGGCGCCGCTGCAGTGGCCGCATGATGCGGCCGTCGCTGTCTACGTGGGGCTCAACGTGGAGCATTTTGTGGCGGATCTGCCGTCTACCAGCATCTGGCCGGGCACCGCGGACTTGCGGCCCGACCCGTTGAACCACGGCTGGCGCGACTACGGCGCCCGAGTTGGCATCTGGCGCACCATCGGCGCGCTCGATGAGTTCGGACTGCGCGCCAGCACCCTGCTCAATTCCGATGTGGTGACGGCCTATCCGCAGATCCTGGAGGCGGGTCTGCAACGCGACTGGGCGTGGCTGGCGCATGGGCAGACCAACTCGCGGCTGCACACCGGTCACCGGGTGGACGACGAACGCCGCATCCTCTCGGAGATCGCCGAGACCATCACCTCGGCGACGGGACGTCGCCCGCTGGGCTGGATGGGGCCGGGGCTGACCGAAACGCACCACACGCCACGGCTGTTGGCCGAGTTGGGGTTTCAGTACTTGCTCGACTGGACCAACGACGACCAGCCCTACCGCTTGACCGTTCCGGGCATGCTCAGCGTGCCGTACTCCGTGGAGCTCAACGACCTGCTGCTGTTCGGAAAGGGATTGACTGGGCCGGATTTCGTCCAGATGGTCAAGGATCAGTACCAGCAACTGCGGGCCGAGGGTGGCCGGGTGCTGGCGCTGGCCCTGCATCCCTTCGTCATCGGACAACCATTCCGGCACCGATATCTCGTCGAGGCGCTCGGCTACCTGGCCGCACAACCGGACGCATGGCTGACCACCAGCGACGACATCGCCGCGCACTACGCGGCCACCGTCAGGGTTTGAGCCGGTTCCCGGTGCGGAACTTGTGGGCCAGGAAGCCACCGATGACGGCGGCGGCGCCGACGACCACCAGCAGGGCGAGCGAGGCCGAGATGTCCGCTTCGCCCACCATGCCATGGCGCAGTGCCTGCACCGCGTAGAAGACCGGATTGACGTAACTCAGCGACCGCCATGCCGGTGCCAGATCGTGCACGGAGTAGAACACCCCGCCCAGGAAACACAGGGGTTGCACGATCAGCACCTGGATGGCGGCCACGTGCTCCTGGGTCTGGTTGTACATCGCCGCGACCATCCCGGCCTGCGCCGACAGCAGCAGGACCGCGGCACCCGCGACGATCAGATACCCCGGGCGGGCGATGTGGGAGCCGGTCAACGGCATGGCGATGGCCAGGATCGCCGCCGAGATCAGGACACCGCGCACAATCGAGCCGAGCACCAACGCGAGGTTGATCTCCCACCACCGCAGGGGACTCGCGAGCACAGCGTTGATGAAGCGGTCCTTGCGCGCCTCGAACAGTGACGCGGAGCCCTGGATGTAACCCGCGGTGACCACCGCCAGCACCACCAGGCCGGGCAGGATGAACTGGCTGTAGGGGATGCCGCGGACCGCGTCGATGCGGCTGCCCAGCGCCAGCCCGAAGACGAAGACGAACAGCAGTGCGGCCAGCACCTGACCGGCGACTGTGTAATACCAGACTTTCATGTAGCGGACGATCTCGCGCTGCAGCAGCCACGTGAAGGCGGGTCGCTGGGCTCGGTACGGCCGGTCATAGGGGGTCAAAGGCGCAGTGCGAAGCCAGTTCTCGGTCACCACGTCACCTCCGCAGGTGGGCTGGCCATCGCCCGGGTGTACACCTCGGTGAGGTCGGCGGCGCCGAACGCCGCACGCAGTGCCGCGGCGCTGTCGCGCGAGATCACCTGACCCGCGCGGATTAACGCGATCTCGTCGCACAACGCTTCGGCCTCTTCCAGATAGTGGGTGGTGAGCAGGATGGTGTGGCCACCGCGGTGCAGGTCGCGCATGTAACCCCACAGATCGGCCCGCAGTTCCACATCGACTCCCGCGGTGGGCTCGTCGAGAATCAACAGCCGCGGGCGATTGATCAACGCGCGGGCCACCAGGAGCCGCCGTTGCATGCCGCCGGAGAGCTGGTTGGGCCGTTGCCGCGCTTTGTCGGCCAGACCGAGCAGTTCCAGCAGTTCGTCTGCGCGCCTGCGGGCTTCGCGGCGACCGAGGCCGTGGTAGCCGGCGTGATAGATCAGCACCTCCACGTTGGTGAGGAACCGGTCGAGGTTGACCTCCTGCTCGGCCAGGCCCACCAGCGAGCGTGCGGTGCGGGAATCATGCGGGTGCCCGAACACCCGGATCTCGCCGGCCGTGGGACGCAACAGGTTGCACGTCGCCGAGATTAGGGTGGACTTGCCGGCGCCATTGGGGCCGAGCAGCCCGAAGAACGCGCCATCAGGGATGTCGAGATCCAAGCCGTGGAGCGCGGTGAAACCTGACGGGTACGTTTTGCGCAGGCCGCGGACGGTCAGCGCGCTCGGTGCCGATGGCACAGCGAAACCACCTCCAATTCATCCCGGGTGACGGTACCGGCTACCGGCACGCTGATTGTTAAGCGGGCACAACCGATTCCCGTAGCGCGACCCGGTTGTTCGGCCGACACCCGCGGGCCAGAATCGCCGGAACACTTCTTCGATCGAGGAGTCCCATGGCGCCACGGCGTGAGTATTTGAACCTTGTGCTGTTCGACCGGCCCAGCGGTTGGGCCGACAAGCAGGCGGCGTACGGGTCCACACCGGGTTCGGCGTTCGCGCGGATCGCCGATTTCGCCCAGCAGGCCGAACGTGCCAGGTTGGACGCCTTTTTCAAGGCCGATTTCCTGGGCTTCGACAAGAACAACATCATCAACGACCCCAGCCTCCTGGGTGAGCCGTTGGCGGTGACCGCGGCGCTGTCGTCGGTCACCGAGCGGATTGGGCTGGTGGTGACCGCGTCCACGTCCTTCTTCGAGCCCTACAACGTGGCTCGCCAGATCGCCACGTTGCACAACGTCAGCGGGGGACGTGCCGGGTGGAACGCCGTCACCTCGTTCAACGGTGAGGTGAACTTCGGGCCGAACATCCTGTTCGCCCCGACCGAGCGTTACACGCGGGCAACCGAATTCATCGAGGTTGTGGTCAAACTCTGGAACAGTTGGCAACCCGATGCCCTGACCTTCACCGATGGTGCGGCCCCCAGCGTGAACGCTGATCGCATCCACGACATCGAGCACGTGGGCAGGTACTACGCGGTGGAGCAGGCACTCGACGTGTCCCGCCTGGTCGATGATCTGCCCGTGGTGTTCCAGGCCGGGGCGTCGGAAGAAGGTATCCGGTTCGCGGCCCGGTTCGGTGAGGCGGTGTTCGTCGCCACCCCGGATCTGACGCACGCCCGCGCGTACTACGACAGCGTCAAGGCGCTGGTGGCCGACCAAGGCAGACATCCTGATTCACTGCGTGTACTCCCCGGGGTGCGCACCTATATCGCCGACACCGAAGCGCAGGCGTGGGACGAGTATCGCGAGGTGTTCAACGAACCGGACTACTACCAAGCCCGCCGCACCTTCGTGAAACGCGAGGCGCCCTCCCTTATCCTGGACGATCTGGAACTCGATGACGTGATTCCGGCCGAGCGGATACCGAGCCGGGAGTTGATGGCCACCAATCATCGCCGGGTGAGCCGGGGACTGTTGTTACGCGACCTCGTCACCGAGACCGAGGGCATCACCGTCCGGCAGTTCCTGCAACGGATCCGGGGTAGTGGGCACCTGGATGTGGTGGGCACCGCCGAGCAGGTGGCGGAGGTTTTCGCGGAGTGGTTCACCGTCCGTGCGTCTGACGGTTTCACCCTGCACGGCGGTAATTCGTTCGACCGGTTCACCGGCGAAGTGATCCCGCTACTGCAGGACAAGGGGCTGGTCCGGCGGGAGTACGAAGGGCAGACGCTGCGCCAGAATCTCGGCCTCGAGCCGTATCACCTGGCGCGGCGCCGTTCCTCGCTTCACGCGGTCTGACACGGCCCTCAGCGGGCGTAGGTCGCGAGTTGAGTCGATCGCACGATCGGCGCAAGCCCACGCACCTGGAGGAACTGCGCCGCGCGGGCTCGAATCTGGGCCATGTCATCGCGAAGCAGTCCGGCGCCTCCGCGGGCCACTACGGCTGCTGTGGTGGCGCGCACCGCGATCTCGTTGAGCACTGCGCGCCAATCCGGGTCGGTGAGGGGAGTGGCCACGGCGGTCTCGAGTTCGTCGGCGATGGCCAGCAGGGACGGATCAGCTGGATGTAGGCGAAGGGCATCGTCGAGTGCCGCCCGGGCCAGACCGTAGGCACCGACCGGAGGCAGGGCCGGCAGTTCAGCCGGATCGAGGTCGGTGTTGAGTTCGCGCGCACGCTGGAGTTCAGGGCGCACCGAACCGTCCTTGGCCTTCCACTCGTGAACCGGGATCACGGCCGTGACGAACTCGTCGCGCAGGAGGTACCCGTCCAGAGTCAGTGCGGCGGTACGAGATCCGTACACCGCGGCCAACGGCAGCACTTCGCCGGTGATGCTCGGGTGATGGGTGTCGCCGATGCCGAACACGTAGGTCTCGGATCGTTCGTCGACGGCGCCGAGCCAGATCACATCGGTCAGGCCCCAGCCCGAATGCCACCCGATCACGCCGTCGATCCGGTAGCCACCGGCCACCCTGGTGGCCACGGTGCCTTGTCGCTGTGGCCATGACCGCAGATGTCCCATGCCGGCGCCGCCCAGGAGTTCACCCGCTGCCAGGTGTGGCAGCAACGCCAGGGTCGCGGGCGTGCCGGCCTTGAGGGCGGGAAGAACGGGGGCGTCGTGCTGGGTGACGATGGTGGCCGTGGACGGGCAGGCGCCGAACAGCAGTTCGTTGGCCGCGCTCTTCACCTGCTCGGGAATCTTTTTCCCGCCGTACTGAACGGGCACGAACCAGCCGAAATACCCGACAGCGCCGAGGGCTTGGATATGTGAGCGCGGCACGGCGGTCCGATCGATCTCCACTGCCTGCGGTGCGATGACGTCGGCGACCACGCGGGCGAATTCGAGGTAGGCCGGATGTGTCCTCGGATCCGGCCGGCCCGCCGCGAGACCGGACTCAGCAGTGGCGTTCATGGTCATCAGATTTCCTCCTGAAAGGCCCAACGTTTGTATTCATGATTGGCGCCACAATTGCCGAGAACATGTAGTTGGCGCTAAACAGTTCGGGTACCGGAAATGGGGCAATTCATCTGCGAATCAAGGAGTCTCGCTCGGCTTCGCTCATGGTGAGTATATCCGTGGGTAACGATGGGCAATGGGTTTAAGTTCTCGATCAGCTGACCGTCAGTTCCACCGGAATCGATTCCGAATGGGCACGGTTACCAACGCTTTGTGAAATGGGGAAAATCATGGGTTGGAAAACACATCGAAGGCTTTCGAGCCTGTTGGCGGTGCCCTTACTGGCGGCACCGGTCCTGCTGGCCGGGTGCAGTGGTGGCAGTGGTGGCGACGACGGGGTGGTGACCTTCCGATTCGCCAAGTCGACGACGGAGCTGTCACTGGTCCGGATCGCCGATGAGTTGGGGTATTTCGACGACGCCGGGGTACGCCCGGAATACGTGGGCCCTGCCACTGCGGTACCGGCGGTGCAGCTGCTCGATCAGGGCGCCATCGACATCGCCACCGGCATGTTCAACAACGACATCGACGGCAAGGTGAAGGGCTTCAAGTTCACCGCCATCGCTTCGAGCATGCTCGATCTGCCGGATAAACCGCACATGGCCTACTTCACCAAAGCGGGTTCGGACATCACCAACGACAATCTGAAAGCCATCGAGGGCAAGACAATAGGCCTCAACGGCAACAACAGCTGCACGGATCTGGTGATCAAACGGTATCTGAAGAAAAACGGTGTGGACCTGTCCACGGTGAAGTTCCTGGAACTCAAGCCAGAGCTCATCGCGCCGGCCATCGAGCGCGGTGAAGTGGACCTCGGCGTCTTCCATCCGCCGCTGGTGGGCGTGCTGCTCAGCCAACCGGACAAGTTCACCCAGGCCTTCACCTCCTACGAGGACTGGGGTCCGCTGGGCGGCCAGGCGCCGTACGTCGCCAGCAACGCCTGGCTGCAGGAACATCCGGAGGCGGCGCGTGAACTCGTCGGCATCATCGCCAAGACGGCGAACTGGGCCAACGCCCACCCGAAGGAGTCCGCGGAGATCGCCGGCAAGACAACCGGATACCCCGTCGAACAGACCACCAACTGGCATTACGCCCCGAATGCGCTGTTGGACAAGGAGAGCCTGCAGTTGTGGTGGGACCTGGTCGCAGAGGTCGGCACCCCGCTGCCCGGCTCGGAGAACCTCAAGCCCGAGGACATCGCCACCAACGCGTTCAACCCGTTTGCCACTTCCGCCGACCTGTTGGAGTCGCAGAAGCAGAACACCGCGATCCTCAGCGAGGAGCAGAACGACGGAGTGTTCCAGACCGATCTCGTGCACATCGACGGTATCGGGGAGCAGAAGTGACCGCCGGTCTGAGCGGGCGCGTCGAGCAGGAGACGCAGGCGCACACCGGCCGCCCGACCATCCAGGCCAGGCGGGTCACCAAGCTGTATCCGAAGCCGGGCTCGAAGTCGGCCAAGGACGCCACCGCGGTGCTCGACGGATTCAGCCTCCAGATCAACACCGGTGAATTCGTCTCCCTGCTGGGTCCCAGCGGCTGCGGGAAATCCACGTTCTTGAACATCCTTGCGGGACTGGACACCTACAACGGTGGGGCCGTGCTGGTGGACGGTAAACGTGTCGAGGGCGTCAACAAGAAGATCGGCGTCGTCTTCCAGGGGTACGCACTGTTCCCCTGGCTCACCGCACAGAAGAACGTCGAGGCCGGGCTCAAGATCCGTGGTGTCCCCAAACCCGAGCGCAAGCAGCGGGCCGCCCAGGTGCTGCAGACGGTGGGGCTGGAGGCCGCGGCCAACCGCTACCCGCACCAACTCTCGGGTGGTATGCGGCAACGCGTCGCGATCGCCCGCGTCCTGGCGTACGAGCCGGAGGTGCTGGTGTTCGATGAACCCTTTGCCGCACTCGATGCTCAGACTCGCGAGTTCCTGCAGGGTGAGCTGCTGCGCATCTGGGAAGCCGGTGAGACCAAGAAAACGATCCTGTTCGTCACGCACTCCATCGACGAGGCGATCTTCCTGTCCGACCGGATCGCGGTGATGACCCGGGCGCCCGGCCGGGTGAAAGAACTCATCGAGGTGGAGCTGCCGCGGCCCAGGGACAGCCATGCCAGGAACTCGGAGGAGTTCGCACACATCAGGTCCCGGGTGGCCGACGTTCTCGAAAGTGAGGTGCGCCTTGGCAATCTCAGTTGAGGACGAGGTCGACGAGGATCTGACGCCCCCCAAGGGGCCCAACCCGCTGCTCGCCAAGTACGGCAGGGTGATCTTCGGCGCCATCGGCCTGGCCGGGTTCCTGTTCATCTGGTGGCTGGCGGTGGCCAGCGGCTATGTCAGCGATCTCTACCTCGCGACGCCGCAAGCGACCTTCTCGGCGTTCGTCGAGGGGCTGATCGACGGCACCCTGCGTTCGGAGATCTGGCCCAGCGTGCAACGGGCCTTGATCGGGTTCTCGATCGCGCTCGTCACCGGTATCGCGCTGGGCATCTTCGTCGGATCCTTCCGGATCTTCCAGACGCTGGCCGAGCCGGTGTTGTTGTTCTTCCGCAACCTGTCTCTGCTGGCGTTGCTGCCCGTGTTCGTCGTGTTCCTGGGCATCGGTGAGCAGTCGAAGGTCGCCATCGTGGTGTGGGCGTGCTTCTGGCCGATCTTCGTCAACGCGGTGGGTGCGGTCGGGGGAGTGGAACGGCTACTGCTGAACTCGGCCCGGGCGCTGGGGGCCGGACGGTGGTACACGTTCGTTCACGTGGTACTCCCCGCAGCCATTCCGTCGATCTTCCCCGGCATCCGGTTGGCCGCAGCCAACGCGTTCACCGCACTGGTGGCCGCGGAATTGGTCGGCGGCGCACAGGGTATCGGGATCTACATCAACAATGCCGCGCTGAGGTATCAGACCCCGCAGATGTACGCGGGCATCCTGGCCCTCGGTCTGATCGGAATCCTGGTCAACGCCATCATGACCGGAGTCGAGTGGCGGGTCACCAAATGGCAGCGGGGATTGACCAGCAGGTGACAGACACGAAACTCACCCGAAATCCTCGCATTTCGGGTGAGTTTCGTGTCCGCCGCGGGCTCAGTAGTTCACCGTGCCGAGCAGCCCGCCGCCGGCCGCCACCGCATCGCCGGTGATGCTGACGCTGCGGGGTGAGGCCAGGAAAGCCACCACGTCGGCGACCTCGGTGGCATCGACCACCCGGCCGATGGCGTTGTTGGCGGGCTGGCCCTCCCAGCTCTTGGTCTCGGTGCGGGTCTGCCCCGGGTGCACCACGGTGACATTGACGCCGTGCGGGCCGAGTTCGTCGGCCAGGTTCTTGGTCAGCGCTGCCACACTCACGTTACGGATACTGCGCACGATCGAATGTGTCTGCCGGTAGCCCAAGCCGCTGACGTTGATGATCCGTCCCCAGCCCTGGGCAACCAGATGCGGGGCGACGGCCCGGGCGGTGCGCAGATAGCCGACCACCTTGACGTTCACGTCGCCCCAGAACGCCTCGTCGGTGGTACCGGCCAGGTCGGGGAAACCCGCCCCGATGCTCTGGTTGGAGGCGTTGTTGACCAGGATGTCGATACCGCCGAGCTCCTCGACGGCCCTGGCCACCAACGCCTTCACCGATTCGTCGTCACCGGTGTCGGTGACCACCGCGACGGCGCGGCGGCCGCTGCGTTCGGCCACTTCGGCGGCCGCCTTCTCCAGGGCCTCCTGCCCCCGGGCGGCAAGCACCACGTCCACGCCCTCTGCGGCCAACGCGTGTGCGATCGCCAGGCCGATGCCCTTGCTGCCGCCGGTGATGATCGCGCGCTTGCCGGTCAGTTGCAGATCCACTGTCTCTCCTTCGATTCGTTCACCGGGTCAGAAGAACGCGCCGTTGGGCAATGCCGCCCCGGTGATCTCGTGGGCGCCGATCGCCCTGGCTTTGTAGGTCTTCGGGTTGTGCGCCGACAGGGTACGGATGTTGCGCCAGTGCCGGTCCAGGTGGGAGCTCTGTCGCGCCGCGGTGCCGCCGCCCACGTCGAACAGGTCACCGGCGGCGCGCAGCGCGATCTCGTCCACCACCACTTTGGCTTTCGCGGCGCGCAGGGCGGCTTGCAGGGACAGCTCGGCTTCGTCGGCGCTGCCGTGCGCGGCGTACGCCTTCGAGAGTGACTCGGCGGCCGTGAGCACCAGGGCCTCGGCGGTGAAGGCCTGGCTGGACAGCTGACCGACCGTCTGCTGCAGAAT
This sequence comes from Mycobacterium sp. Soil_C_30, assembly GCF_057656995.1. NCBI lineage: Bacteria > Bacillati > Actinomycetota > Actinomycetes > Mycobacteriales > Mycobacteriaceae > Mycobacterium > Mycobacterium sp. Soil_C_30. Next base: position 119,073 of record NZ_JBDGJH010000007.1, read on the forward strand.
CGGGTCATCAACCGGCTGATCGGAGGCGGCGTGGTAGAACGTGCGCTGTTTCGCGCGCACCAGTGCGGCGGCGTCACGGGTGACCCGGCGCAGGATGCCCGCGATCACCGCCGTCAGGAACAGCTGTGGGAACGTCGCCGAGTACGGCAACTCGCCGTAATACGCACCCGTGCTCAAGAACTCGGACTCGTCGACGGCGACATTTTCGAAGCGGGTGGTGCCGCTGCCGGTGAAGCGCTGACCGATCCCGTCCCAGTCCCGCTCGAGGGTCACCCCGTCACGGTCGGCGGGCACCACCACCCGGACAGGTTTCCCGTCGGGCCCGGTGGCGCCCACCACAAGGTAGTTGGCGTACAGGTTGCCGGTGCTGTAGAACTTCTCGCCGGACAGCCGTAAACCGTCCGGTCCGGTAGTGACGGTGGTCTCGAACTGCTGGTCGCGCCGGCCCGCCTGTTTGCGACTCAATTCCGTGGAAGCCAGCCCGAACAGCTTGCCTGCGCGCACCTGGTCGAGCCAGCGGCTGTCGGTGGTGTCGCTGCGACGCAACAGTGTCTCGGTGAAGTTCAGATGGTTTCGGATGCTGTGTGCGACGTTGGGGTCGACCTCACCGAGCGCGATCACCGTCGCGAAGAGCTCGGTCAACGTGGCACCACCACCACCGCCATCCACCGGTAGGCGCAGCGCGCCGAGCCGAGACTGGCGTAGCACCTCGAACTCGTCGAACGGGTGCCGGTTCTCGCGGTCGCGGTCCACCACGCCGGCGTCGATGTAGGCGAGCAGCTGCGCCAGCTCAGGGGATCCGTACGATACCGGTTTGTCGAAAACTGGTGTCGACGACGTTGTTTCGGCTTCGGTGATGGTCATGGTGTTACTTCCTCACTGATCAGGGTTGAAAGGGCACGTGGGCGGAGATGAACTTGCCCTGGTAGGTCGTCGCCAGATAGTCGGCCACCTCCTTGCTCTCCAGCGCGTGCGCAAGCTCGGAGACCCGCGGATCGCCCGCCAGCCGGGACGGTGCCACCAGCACCCGCGCGTAGGGGTTGCCCGGGCCGGGTTCGATGGCCAGGGCGTCGCGCGCCGGCACCAGGCCGATGGCGGTCGCGGTGGTCGGGTCGAGCACCACCGCGTCGTAGTTCTGGTAGATGTCCTCGGCGTATTCGTCGAAGTCGAGGCCCCGGATATCCAGATGGCGTTGTGATTCCAGCACGTTGGCCTGCCCGATCGAGAGATCGGCGACCGTCACCCCACCGAACGGCCGGTCCAGTTTCGTCAGGTCGACCGTCTGCAACAGGTAGAGGGCACGGGCGAAACCCGCTGCAGTCTGCGGAACGGCGACGATGGCGCCGTGCGGCAGGCTGTGCCCGGTGACCTTGTCCTCGACCAGCCCGGCGTTCACCCAGTCCTCTGTGGGCGCAACGTCTTTCCACCTCGACGAGTACAGCGCATACGGCGCGACATCGACCTTGGACACCACGCTCAGCGTGTCGAGCCCGTTGGCCTCCTGGTTGCCCAGGAACGCGGGCTGGGTTTGGAAGAAGGCCAGATCGGCCTTCTGGTCGACCACCTGCCGATTGGCATCCGCTGCGGCATCGGTCAACTCGAGCGTCACACCGGGCGCCAGCTTCTGCTCGGCCACGAACTCGAGGACGTCGCGATAGCCCTCACCGCCGACCTGGATCCGTAACACCCCGGCCGAACCCGCACCCTCGGAGTAGGTGACCGGGACCTCGTTCGAGCACGCGGTCGCCGCCACCACCAGCAACAGGGTCGCGATGATGTGTGTCAGTTTCATCTCAGAGCACCTCGTAGTAGAACGACGCCAGTCTCGGCGGACCGCCATCGGCGAAACGCACCGTCACCTTCCATTGGCCTGCCGCCGGCACGATCAGGCCCTCACTGCGCCAGCTCGGGGCGGCCCCGTCCGACGGCGCCGGGGTCATGCGCACCGGCAGCCGCGCCACATTCGCGGCGGCCGAGGACAGTTCGACACCCACCTCGGTATTCGGGTCCGCGCCGGAGATGGTCACCACCTGAGCGCCGCGCCGGACCGTGTTGATGTCGACGTCCAGGACCTCGGAACCGCCGAAATCCAGTCGGGTCGCGACGGTGGTGGTGTAGCTGTCCTTCGCCGGTGTCAGCGACGACAGCGAGGACGTCACCACGATGACCGCCAGCGCCGCCACCGCTTCGGCCCACACCACCCGGCGGCCGGCGCCGGAGCTCCGGCGCAGCGCCCGGTAGGCCGCGTAGCCGGCCGCCGCGGTGGCGGCGACCAGCACCACCTTCACCACCAGGGTCAGCCCGTACGACGTGGTGGCCAGTGCATTGACCGGCCGTACCTGCAGCACGCCCAGGATGGTCCCGGCCAGCACCACCAGCCCGACGTGCAGCACGGCCACCCGGTGCCAACGACCGAGTTGCGGAACGTTTCTCGTCACCACCAGGAGGACCGCGAGCCCGCCGAGCCACACCGCGATGGCGTAGACATGCAACACTGTGGCGACCAGTGGCAGCGGCCAGAACTCGGTGGCGGCGCCGTGCCCGCCCAGGCTCACGGCCGTCACCGCTGCCAGCGCATGCACACTTGCCAGTGGTGCTGTCGCAGCGGCGGTCCGCGCCGCTGAAACCGCACAGACCACACTGAAACCGGTGGCGACCAGCAGGGTGATCCCGAACGGGGTGCCGGCAATGGTGCTCACCGATGTCCACGATGCGTTGCCCAGCCCGCCGGCCTGCTCGGCCACCAGAACGGCGAAGCGGCCCAGGAGCCCAACAACGAAAAGCGCCAACCCGATTCGGTACACCACCCGGAACCGTCGGGAGGCAGCCACGCCGGGAAACGCCCAGCGAACGGCCAGAAACAGCCCGGCCGACAGGATGAGCCCGAGATAGCTCACCGCTTTGATCGGCAGCAGCGTCGTGCGGTCCACCACCGCGCCACCACCGTCCAGTGCGCCCCAGTCGCCCTGGGCAGCCACCTCGCCCACCGTGAAACGGATCGACAGCGACACCACGTGCGTGTCGGCTGACACCACCCGGGCCGTCGCCAGGTACGCGCCGTCAGGCAACGCCTCCTGCAGCTCGAGGACGATGCGCCGGTGCGCGTCCTCGAGGCGCGGCGGTGCCAGCGGATAGCGCGCGCCGTCGGCGTCGATGAGTTGTGTGGATCCCTCGACCAGGGACACCGCTTCGCTGAGATCGAAGGTGAGTGACGCGGGCGAGGCGTCCAACGGCGCCCCGTCGGCGGGGACACTGGAGACCACCGTGGCGTGTGCGTTCGCCGGCGCCGCGGTGCCGACCAGCCCTGCCAACGCCACCACCATCACCAGCCACCCCGAGATCGCGCAGCGCAGCGCGTTACGAGCCGGCACCACGGGTACGGCGCAGCACCAGGGCCAGTGCCGCGGCAGTGCCGAGTGCGATGACCAGACTCACCGCCGATGTGGCCCGCCACCACCAGGATTCACCCTGCGCCGGGGCTGCGGCGGCGTGGGACTCGGCCGTATCGTGGTCGGCCAGAGGTGTGGCCGCGGCGGCCGGAGCGTTGTGGCCGTGTCCCTGTTCGGGAGCGCCGAGCGTGACCACCGGCGCGGGATACTCCGGTTCGGTGGCGGTGTCGAGCGCGATCTCGTTCCAGGACACCGTTGATCCGTCGCTGTAGGCCTGATCCGACAACAACGCCACGGTGTCGACGTCCTCGGGCCAGGGTCCCGCGGAAAAGGTGAACTGGCCGAATTCCTTGGGCTTGACCCCATTCGCCGGATCGACGGCCCGCCAGACGATGCGGGCCACCCGCTCGCTGTCACCGGCGGGTTCGGTTTCGACGGCCGCGGTCCACCCGGGAATGGGCAGTGTCCGGGCGGCCAGCAGATCGACGCCGTCAGGAATCGTCACGGTCAGCCCGACGGTCGAGGCATCGGCGGATTCGGTGGGCACCGTCAGCCGGACGATGCCGTATCCGCCTTTGGCGGGCGGTTGGCTCTGGTCCACACTCACGTGTGCGGCCGCCGAACCGGCGTTGGCCAGCGTGCCGAGCCCCAATAGTGCCGTGGCGGCAAGCAGAGTGAGATGTCTGCGCATGGTGGCTAGTCCCAGTTCTCGGCGATCAGCCGGTAGGAGGTGGTGCGATCTTCTGGTGAGTAGACGATGGTGCTGATCAGCAGTTCGTCGGCGGACACACTGTCGGTCAGGGCACGAAGCCGATCGACGACGTAGCCGGGATCGCCGGCATAGCTCAGCGCACGCGAATCGGCGAACTTCGGGTTGTCCGGCACCACGAAACCGGCGTCGGTGGGCGGTTCCGACGGCAGGTAGGCGCCCCGCAGACGCAGACTGGCCAGCGTGCGCAGGAACGTCTCTTCCAGGCGGCGGCCCTGTGCGGTGGTCTCTGCGGCGATGGCGTGCGCCGACACCCCGACGTACGGGGAGTGCAGACGCTTCGACGGTTGGAAGTTCTCGCGGTAGCGCCGCACCGTTGCCACGATGTCGTTCTTGACGCTGTGCGCATTGACGTACAACGGCAGGCCGAACTTCGCCGCGATGGTTGCGCTGTAGCCGGATTCGCCACCGAAGACCGCCAGTCCCAGGTCCTCCTGATAAGCCGGGGACACCCGGTACTCCTCACCACCGACCACCGCCACCGGGCGCTCCAGATGGTTGAGGATCTCCCGGATCCGCGACTCGTCGTCGGGAACGGTCAAGGGTGCACTGGACAGGTAACCGAGCAACTCGAACAGGAAATCCGAACCACCCGCAGGCACCTCGACGTCACGTTCCTGGGTGCCGGGCACCGCGGTGACCGCCGCCAGTACCTCGCTGATCTCCCGGTACGGTGCCGTGCGCCCGTAACCCTGTTTGGACCGCCCCAGGCCCAGCACCACACGACCCGGTGCCACTGCCGCCAGCGACCCGAACTCCTCCGCCACCTCGAGGCTGGTGTGGAACGGCAGCACCGTGGCTGCCGAGCCGAGTTTGATCCGCGAGGTGGCGCCGATGGCCAGCGCGATCAGGATCGCCGGCGCCGAGGACGCGCGGCCCTGGTCGAGGTGGTGTTCGGCGAACCAATAGGCGCCATACCCCAGCCCTTCCACCTCGCGGGCCAGGGCGACACTGCTGTTGATCGCGTCACCGGCGCTGCTGCCGCGGGGGATGGGCACCTGGTCGAGTACCGACAGGGAGGTCACGGTGTGTCCGATCTATTTGCTGGTGATACCGAGTTGCCAAGCGGTGACACGCTTTTCGACGGCCGCAAGGATGAGGTTGAGCGTCACGCCGATGATGCCGAGCACCACGATTCCCGAGTACATCGACGGGATCTGGTAACCCTCCTGGCTCGAGCGGATGTAGATGCCGATGCCCTCGGTGGCGCCGAGATACTCCGCGGCCACCAGTGCGGTGAACGAGTACGACGCGGCCAACCGGATACCCGGGAAGATGTTGGGGATCGAGGCGGGCAGAACCACCCTGGTGAAGATGTAGAGCCGTCCTGCACCGAGGGTGCGGGCCGCGTTGACCAGGATCTTCTCGACGCCCTTCACGGCGTTGACGGTGCTGATGAACACCGGCCAGAACGCCGCCCAGGTGACGATGGCGACCTTCGACTCCTCACCGATCCCGAAGAACAGCAGAAACACCGGGAACAGCGCCAGGATGGACAGGCTCCTGAAGAACAGCAGAAGCGGGTCGAAAGCCTTCTCCAACACCCGGATCGAGCCCACCAGGATGCCCAGGATCACGCCGAGGCTGGAGCCGATCAGGAATCCGGACAGGCCGCGGCGCAAGCTGGGCCACACCTGTTCACGCAGATCGCCGCCGCTGGACAGGCCCTCGATGAGCTGGCCGAAGACCACCTGCGGCGGGGAGAGGAACTTCGGGTCCAGGACGCCGGTGGCGGTGGCCAGCCACCAGGCGAACAGGAAACCCGCCACCCCGACGACGCCGTAGAGGTACTTGTCGTATTTGGCCAGGCGGGCGCGCCACAGCGGGGGAGGCTGTTTCGGCGGCGGGCCGACGGTTTCGGCGCGGGTTACCGGAGCCGGTTCAGTTGTTACCAACTTCGACCTCCTCTTTGAGGATCTGTGCCACCTGGCCGCGGATGCGGCCGAACTCGGCGCTGGCGCGTGAGTCGTCGTTGCGGGGGCGGGGCAAGTTCACATCGATCAGGGACTTGACCCGTCCGGGCCGTTTGGTCATCACCGCGATCCGGTCGGACAGGAAGATGGCCTCGTCGATCGAATGTGTCACGAAGACAACAGTTTTCTTGGATGTGCCGGGGTTCTTCGACGTGCCCGATTCCCAGATCCGCAGCAGCTCGTTCTGCAGGAACTCGCGGGTCTGGGCGTCCAGGGCCGCGAACGGTTCGTCGAGCACCAGCACATCGGGGTCATAGGCCAGCGACCGCGCGATCGCCACCCGTTGCCGCATACCGCCGGACAGCCGGTGTGGCAGGTGGTGGGCGAAGCTCTCCAGGCCGACCGTCTTGAGGATTCGCTCGGAGGTGGCCTTGCGTTCGTCGGCGGGTACCGAGCGGACCTTCAGACCCACTTCCACGTTCTTCTGCACCGAAAGCCAGGGGAACAGGGCGTAACTCTGGAACACCACTCCGACGTTCTTGCTGACACCGCGTATTTCGGCGCCGTCGAGCAGCAGTGCGCCTCCGTCATAGGTCTCGAGGCCGGCCAGGATGTTCAGGAAGGTGGACTTGCCGCAGCCGCTGGGACCCAGTAGCGCAAGGAATTCACCTTCCCGGATGTCGAGGTCGAAACCTCGTAACACCTCGGTGATCCCGCTCTTGACGCCCTTGCCGACGTGTGGGTATTCCTTGTGCAGGTTCTGCGCGCGGATCTTGACCGCCTGCCCGGCCGCATCGGCGCTCAGATCGTCGATCACCGGTTGAGTCATGTCTGTGCTCCTTGTCGTCCGACATGTGATGACGGGTGGCGCGGGCCCCTCCTGCACCGCGCCACCCGCCTCGCCAGGTGCTCTTCGGCGTCAGATCTCGCCGTCGGTGAGCACCTCGGTGTTATCCGCCTGCGACTTGATCAGCGCAGGGGATTTGGCATACGGGTTGTACTCATTGGTGGCGATGTCTCCGGGCTTCAGCGCGGCTTCCTCGGGGGTCAGCGTGCCGACACGCTCGGCCAGGCCCCACCAGAACCCGGTCTGTTCCTCATCGAGGATCAGGTTGTTGGCGTAATAGTGCTTGGTCACCTGCTCCTTGGGCAGACCGGTCAAGCGCGCGACGGTCTCCCGGTACTCCTCGGGGTGGGCGTTGGCCCAGTTGGCCACCTTGCCCAGGATCCCGATGAACTCCCGGGTCTGCTCGGGGTACTTGCGAATGAACTTGCCGCTGGCACTGATGGGCGCGAGGCCGCCGTCCTCACCGGAATTGTCGTAGTCGGAGAACGCCACCCTCAGCGCCGGATCGGTGCGCAGCACCCCGTTGAGCGGTGGATGGATGACCGCCAGGTCCACTTCCCCCTGCTCCAATGCTTGGGGCATCTGACTCTCGGACTGGGTCAGGAACTTGACTTTGGTGATGTCGACGTCGTTCTTGACCAGGTAGTCCTTCAGGATGAACTCGGCGCAGCCCTTCAGCGAGTTCAGCGAGACCGTCTTGCCCTCCAGCTGTTTGAGATTGGAGCCGTTCAGGTCGGAGTCCGAGCGCACGAAGTACTCCATGTGCGGCTCGTCCTGGGTGGTGTAGGTCCGCGATGCGATGACCTTCAGGTCAACTCCGGCGGCGACGGCCGACAGCGAACGGTTGAACATGAACGACGCGAACGTGATGTCGCCGGTGCCCAGCAGCGCTGGGATCTGCCCGGAATCGACCGCACCGAGATACTCCGGCCGGATACTTGCGTTGTCCCACAGCCCGAACTCGTCGGCGAGCTTCACCAGCGACGGCGCTTTCGGGTCCTCCGACCACTTGAAGTAGACGGGATTGTTGGGATCGGCCGGTACCACTTCCTCGGAGCCGGCCGCGTCGGCCGACTCGTTGGACGAGCACCCCACGAACGTGGTGGCGGCCAGAGTCGCCACCACCAGTGCCACCGACGCACGGCGGAAGCGATTGCGCACCTTGGGATGCGCTGTGGAGATGGTCATGAGTACCTTCCCTGGCGGTCAGAGCTGAGGTGGATTTGTTAGGCTCAACGGTGAGCGAGAGCTGCCGGACGACAAAGCAATTCCGGCTACCGGATCAGTTAAGTTCTGCTACGAAGTTTCGTTGTCAACCAGTGCGTTTCGAGAATCAGATCTCGGTGTCGGTGAGCACTTCGGTGTTGTCGGCCTGAGAGTCGATCAGAGCCGGAGACTTGGCGTACGGGTTGTACTCATTGGTGGCCACGTCTTCGGGTTCGAGGGCCGCTTCCTCGGAAGTCAGCGTGCCCACCCGGTCGGCCAGGCCCCACCAGAATCCGGTCTGCTCCTTGTCCAGGATCAGGTTGTTGGTGAAGTAGTACTTGGTGATCTGTTCCTTGGGCAGACCCGTCAGCCGGGCCACGATGTCGCGGTACTCCTCCGGGTGGGCGTTGGCCCAGTTGGCCGTTTTGCCCAGTACCCCGACGAACGCGCGGGTCTGTTCGGGGTACTTGCGGATGAACGCCCCGCTGGCGCTGATGGGTGCCAGTCCACCCTCGCTGCCGGCGTTGTCGTAGTCGGAGAACGCCACTTTGACCGCCGGGTCGGTACGCAGCACCCCGTTCAGCGGCGGGTGGATCACCGCCAGGTCGATGTCACCCTGCTGCAGTGACTGCGGCAGCAATGTCTCGGCTTGCGTCAGGAACTTGACCTTGGTGATGTCGACGCCGTTCTTGACCAGATAGTCCTTGAGGATGAACTCCGCGCAGCCCTTCAGTGACGACAGGCCGACGGTCTTGCCTTCGAGCTGGTCGAGGTTCGACTCGTTGAGGTCGGAGTCCTCACGTACGAAGTACTCCATGTGCGGCTCGTCCTCGGTGGTGTAGGTCCAGGACGAGATCACCTTCAAGTCCACTCCGGCGGCCACCGCGGACAGTGCCCGGTTGAACATGAAGCCGGCGAAGGTGACCTCGCCGTTGCCCAGCAGCGCGGGCACTTGACCCGAATCGATGTCGCCGAGGAATTCCGGTGTGACACCGCTGCCTTCCCACAGGCCCAGCTCGTCGGCGATCTTCACCAACGACGGGGCGGTCTTGCTTTCCACCCACTTGAAGGTCACCGGGTTGGCGGGATCGAGCGGCACCACGTCGCCGGCATCCACAGGCGCGGCGGTGTCGGCTGACGAGCAGCCGACGAAGGTCGTCACGGCCATCGCCGCAGCCAGCAGTGTGATGGCGGCGCGGCCGAAACGGTTGTGGGCCTTGCTCTGTGGTCTGCGCATGGGATCATGGTCGGGCTTGCACGCAGTCGCGACAAGCGGTCTGCGCTACAGGATTCTTTAAGTTGCGCTACTGATTGCCGCTTGGGCGTCCGGCAGACCGGACAGGGCCTCGGCGGCATCGAGTGAGCGCGGTTCGTTGCCACCGCGCGCGTGCTCGGTGGTGACGCGCTGCAGGTACTCGTTGACGGGGGCCCGCAGACCCAGCAGCCGGGCCTGCAACACGATTTCCCCATTGAGCCAGTCGATTTCGACATCGGTGTGACCACGGGTGATGCTCTGCCAGGTGGAGCCGTAGTACTCGTCGCGCAGCTTCCCGCTCAGCAGTTCGCCGCGACGGGCACGGTCCTGCGCTGCCGTGATGAACGCGATGCCGGCCCGAGTGAGGATCTGCTCTGCTTCGCGGCGGGCGCGGGCCGTGAGCTCGTCGGCGGCCGCGCCGGGCTGGAACGCGGCGGTCACGCCGTTGCCCAGGTTGGCGATCAACTTGCGGTGCTTCCAGGCCATGATGTCGTCGCGCACCTCCGAGGAGAACTGCGCGGCCCGCAGTGTCGAGGCCAGCTCCTCGGCCAAGGGGTCGCGCCCGCGCGGATACCGTCCGATGTCCAGGATCCCGGCCACCGGATGGCTCTGCTGGATCACCACTCCGGGTTCCAGGTGGGCGGCAGGCATCGCCACGGTCACCCCGTAGACATCGGCGAATCTGCGCAGGATCGCCGCCTCGTTCGCGACGCCGTTCTGAACGGCGAACACCGGGGTGCCTGTGGGGGCGTGCGCGGCGAGATCGTCGAGCGCCGCTGCGGTTTGGTGACTCTTGACGGCGAGCAGGACCGCTGGTGCGGTACTCCAGTCGACGTCGCCGGCATCACGGGCGGCCGGCAGGTCGATGACGGTCGAATCCTGCTGTGTCACGAGCCGGAGGCCGCGGCTGCGGATCGCCTCGAGGTGCTCACCCCGCGCCACCGCGGTGACCCCGACGCCGGCCAACCGCAGCCGGGCGGCGATCACACCGCCGATGGCGCCCGCTCCGTAGACGACCACCGGGCGACTGGTCGGCGTGGATCCGTCGGTCATGGTCTGATTTCTCCTAGCGCACGGGTGCCGGCTGCCGCAGCCGCGGCAGCAACTGGTCGCCTACCCGCTCGACCTCGGACTTGTACGGGGTGTCGGACAGGACGAAGTGGCTGACGCCCAGATCAGCGTAGCGTTGCAACGCGGTGCTGACATCAGCGGCGGAGCCCACCAGCCAGGTGGTGCCCGCCCCTCCGCCGCCGTAGCGGCCGGGCGTGGTGTACAGGCACGAGTCGAGCACCTCACCGCGTTCGGCGAGATCGAGGAGCCGGCGCTGGCCCACCGCTTCGCTGGGTTTGCGCGAATGCAGATCTGGCCGGCCCGCGATTGCCGCGATCTTGGCCTCGGCGTCGCGCCAGGCTTCCTCGGTGGTGTCACGCACCAGCGTGGTGACGCGCAAACCGAACTCGAGTGGCGCGTGCTCACGACCCACCGTGTCCGACAGCGTGCGCAGCCGGTCGATCCTTTCAGCCACCCCGTCCAGCGGCTCGCCCCAGAACAGCTGCACATCGGCTTCGGCGGCGGCCACCCGCTCGGCGGCCTCCGAGGCGCCGCCGAAGTACAGCCGCGGGTGGCGGCCGTGTTCGGCACCGACGGGGTGCTGTGCCACGGTGGAGTTCTGCACCCGGAAGAACTCGCCGTCGAAGGTCACGTCTTGGTGGTGCCAGAGGCGCCGGACCAGGTGCAGGAATTCGCGGGTGCGGTCGTAGCGGCGGGCTTTGTCGAATTCGCCGTCACCGTAGGCGGCCGGGTCGTCGGTGCCGCTGACGATGTTGATGAACAGCCGGCCACCGCTGAGCTGGTCGAGTGTGGCTGCCGCGCTGGCGAAGTGAGCGGGATGCCAGTAGCCGGGGCGGATGGCCACCAGCGGGGTGAATGTGGTGGTTCTGGCGGCGATGGCGGTGGCGACGGTGAAGGTGTCGGGCCGTCCCCAGCCGGTGCCGATCAGTGCCCCCGCCCACCCGTGCCGTTCGGCGCGCAACGCCAGGTCCACCGAGTAGTCCAGCGTGCCCCAGCCGTCGACGGTATCGTCGCCGCGGTGCCCCGGTTCGACCGTGTTGGGGATGTACCAGAGAAATTCGTGGTGTGTCATCGGCTCACCGCGGCCGCGGCGGCCTGAGTCCTGCGCAGGTCGGCCAGCACCAGATCCCGGGTGATCGCCTCCACCAGGCGGGGCACCCCGATCCGCAGGCTGGGGATGTCGCCGACCGGCCTGCCGAAACTCACGTTCGCGCCGATGCTGAAGACGTGGATGTCGGCCAGCCAGGGCGCGGTGCCCGGCTGCTTCTCGGTGAACTCGTAACCCGCACCCAGATACGGTGCTACAGACAGCAACTCGTTCTCCGAACCGGCCGGGGGCGTGAACCGGTCCTTCCACCGCGCGATGTACGGGGCGATGGTCGCCAGTTCGGCGCGGGTGTTGGGATCCTGATGATAACCGGTGCCCGCGATCACGAAGTCGAAGCTGTGCTCACCGTCACCGGCCACGACCCGGACCCGGCCGTCGGCGGCCTCGGCGCTCACCCACGGCGCGGAGACGTGCAGATGATAGTTCGAGAAGGCAGCCGCCCGGGTCACCGAATCTTCCGGCACATTGGCGCCCGCGTTGGCGGCGTCAAGACGCTGCTGCCAACGCTGCTCGTCGGGTAGGAGGTGGAAGACGTCCTGCACCAACGGGTTCGGTCGCTTGTTGAGGTTGGCGACCACCACCGCCGGGCGGCGGGTGAACACATGCACCTCGGCGGCACCGGCTTCCAGCGCGGTGGCCGCGGCGTCGAAGGCCGAGGCCGCCGCCCCGAGCACCGCCACCGATCTGCCGCGCAGCGCGGCGAAATCGATGGCATCGGCGGTATGGGCCCACAACGAACGTGGCAGAGCCGTGAGCGCATCGGGAACGTGGGGGCCGCCGGTGCCGGCGACACCGCCGGCCAGCACGATCTTGCGGGTGTGCTCGGTCCAGCGTCTGCCGCCCTGTTCCAGCGTCAGTCGCAAGCCGGAACCGGCCGGCTCGATGTCGGTGACCCGGATGCCGTGCCGGATGTCGACGCCCACCTGCTGCCGGAACCAACTCAGGTAGTCGGCCCAGTCGGCGGTCGCGATCCGGTCGATATCGTCGAAAGCCGCTGCCCCATGCCGGCTCTCGAACCACGCGCGGAACGACAGCGCGGCGTTGCCCAGCTCGGGACCGGAGATGGTCTTGGCGGTGCGCAGCGTGCGCATCCGCGCCCTGGCCCGCCACGCCGAATCCGCCTCGCCGAGTCCGGCGTCGATCACCGTCACCCGGGCCACACCGGCCCGCTTCAACGCATGGGCGGTGGTGATACCGCTCTGGCCACCGCCGATCACCGCCACGTCATGCTCGACGTCGTCGGTGGCGGCGATCCAGTCGTGGCCGTCGAGGCCCAGCAGTCGCAGCGATTCCTGAGCCGCCACACCGGCGATATCGGTCACGGAAAGGTTCCTCTCGGGTTGGGGGGTGCGGGTCATCACACACCCGCGCGGGCAAGCAGATTCGTGTTGGCGGGGCGTTCCAGCCGGTAGTGCCCGCGCAGGGTCTCGGCGGTGTACTCGGTGCGGAACAGGCCGCGGGCGCGCAGGAGCGGCACCACATGGTCGACGAAGAGTTCGAGACCCGATGGCAGCAGCGGCGGCATGATGTTGAAGCCGTCGGCCACCCCGCCCCGGAACCATTCCTCGATGGTGTCGGCCACCTGCTCCGGGGTGCCGGTGAAAGTGCGGTGACCTCGCCCTCCGCCGAGGCGGCCGATCAACTGACGCACCGTGAGACGTTCGCGACGCGCGAGCTCCACGATTAACGTGTAGCGGCTCTTGGCGCCCTCGATGGCATCTTCGGGCAGCAGGTCGGCGGGCAGTTCGCGGTCCAGGTCCAGCTGCTCGAGCGGCACCCGCAAGGTATTGGCCAGCTGCTGATGGGCGTACTCGGCAACGATGGCCTCATCCAGCTCCCGGTCCTTGGCCGCCGCCTCGGCTTCGGTGCTGCCGATCACCGGGACGATCCCGGGCAGGATCTTGATGGTGTCGGGGTCACGGCCCACTGCGACGGTGCGCGCCTTGAGGTCGGTGTAGAACGCCTCGGCCTCCGCGAAGGTCTGCTGGGCGGTGAACACCGCCTCGGCGAACCGGGCGGCCAGGGCCTTACCGTCCTCCGATGAGCCTGCCTGCACCAGCAGGGGGTAACCCTGAGGTGAGCGGGGGATGTTCAGCGCGCCTTCCACCGAGAAGAACTCTCCACGGTGTGCCGGCGGATGGATCTTCGCGCGGTCACCCCACACACCGGCGGCCTTGTCGGCCACGATTGCGTCGTCTTCCCAACTGTCCCAGAGCTTTTGAGTCACCTCCACGAACTCCTGCGCGCGGGCGTACCGCGTGGCGTGATCCGGCAGGTCGGTCAGGCCGAAATTGCGGGCCGCGTCCAGGGTGGCGGTGGTGACGATGTTCCACCCGGCCCGCCCGCGGCTCACGTGGTCCAGGGAGGCGAACCGGCGGGCCAGGTTGTAGGGCGAGTTGTACGACGTCGACGCCGTGGCGATGAGCCCGATCCGTTCGGTCACGGCCACCAGCGCGGTCAGCAGCGTCAGCGGTTCCAGCACCCCCAGCGGCCGCCTGCCCACGTCACCGTTGAGCTGCGGACTGTCGGCCAGGAACAGTGAATCGAAGGTGCCGCGCTCGGCGATCCGTGCCAGTTCGGCGTAGTGCGCGACGTCGGTGGCGGCGTAGGGATCACTTTCGGCCAAGCGCCACGACGCCTCGTGGTGCCCGGTGCTCATGAGGAACGCGTTGAGGTGTAGCTGACGGGTGCTCACGGGTCGCAACGTATCGACACCCGAGGTGAAAATCTCCGAACTTTCGCTACGGGAAAGCTGTAGTGGGAGTGCGTTGATCAATCCCAGCACCCGTTACAAGCTGGGACAATGGTCAATATCGTCGAGCTCGCCCCGGTCTTCGCCGAGGCGGACCACCCTGACTTCGTTGTGGTCAACGGCATCTGGAACGCCCGCGACGAGTCCGCGTCGCTGGCACGCACGCGCGGCCACGCCTACTGGCGGCCCGCCGACGGCGGTGTGCGCGACGCCGAGCTGTCCTCCGCCCTGGCCATCGCGAACGCGGTGATCATCGCCCCCACCGCGGCGGCGGCCACCGGGATGCGGCAGCCGGTCGACGGAGCGCAGGCCGGCCGGACCGTCGGACACCGCCTGCTCGACCACTTGAGCGCCGACTGGCCCGGCGTGCACGTGGTGCTGGTGTCCCATTTCCTGGTGGGGCACGGCCACGCACACCGCAACGCCAAACCCCAGACCTGGGGATTGCGCGCGCTCGAAGCGCATCTGCGAGCGGGCCGCAATCCGTACACCATCCTGCGCCCGACGTGGCTGTCCACCATTCACGACGCGTCCTACCAGATCCGGCTCACCGGGGACCAGCACGCCGACGGACTGGTCAGCACCGCCAGCATCGCCGCCGCGGTGATCGCGGCAGTGGAGCATCCGCAAGAATCGGCCGGGCGCACCGCCGCGATCTACAACCTGAGCATTCCCGGGGCTGCAGCCACCGCCGACCTGGCAGACCAATTCGCCGCTCTGGAACAGGATTTCGAGACGGTGGCGGTGTGAGCGCAGTCCTGCCCGCAGTGGGGCAGCACGAATGGGAGGCGACGTTCGGACGCGACGAGCTGGGGCGCCCGGTGCCGCCCAGCCGGCATCTGCTGGTTCTCGTCGAGCTGGCGGGGCGCCCCGACGAACAAGCGGCCCGACACCTCGAGAACGCGCTGTCGGCGCTGGAACGTCGCTACTCTCACGACCGCGACGGCCTGCTGTCGACCGTCGGCTGGGGGCCGCGCTGGTGGGACCGCCACTCCGAGTATCCGGGCCTGATCGCCGCCGCCGCACGGATGTCGCGGTGGGAGGACCCCGTGATCGATCAGGCTGATGCGATCTTCCACTTCGCCAGCGATCACCAGGACATCCTCGACGACGTGCGCCAGCACCTGTTCGGCAGCGGTGAGTCGGCGCAGGGGGAGTACCTGACCGTTCAGGAGGTGCGGACCGGCTTCGTCGGCGCCGGACTGCCCACCGAGGCGTTGCCGGAGTTGGGAATCCCGGCGTCATCGCCACTGTTGTTCGGCTTCCATTCGGTGCATCGTGGCAATCAGGCCCCTGAGCGCGCGATCACCATCAGCGACGGACCTCTGGCCGGCGGCACCACCCAGCACGTCAGCCGGATCGCACTGGATGTCGCGCGCTGGCAGTCCTATGACCGGGACCGTCAAGCCGCCCTGCTGTACGCGCCCACCGTGACGGCAGCGCAGGCGGCTGCCTTCGTCGACGACGCCCCGAGCGACTACGAACGATACGAGCACACCGTCCGCCAACACGGCATCGTCGGGCACGCTCAGGCGGCCGCACGCGCCCGCGTCGACAACGTGCCGGTGATCAACCGTCGGGACTTCGCCACCGTCGACGACGGCCTGCCGGGCACCCACTTCGTGTCTCTGCAACGAGAACTGCGTGACTTCAACAACACCCGGGCCATCATGAACGCCGCCGACGGCGCCGATCACCACCGCGGGGTCGGGGCCCGCCGCCGTAACGGCATCAACGCGTTCTTCGACGTCACCCACCGCGCCACCTTCGGGATCCCGGCCCGCCCGCTGCGCGCCTACCCGCACCGCCGCCCGTGATCCCGGTCGTCGACCGATCCGGATCCCGCCTGACCCCCACAGAACAGGAGCACCGCTGATGTCGACGGACGCCGCCGACGCGATCCGCGAGATCCTGGCCGATCCGGCCCTGCCGGTGACCGCGCTGCTGGACGGTATCTCGGGACACCCCGGCGTGGACGCCGAGCGGATCATCGCCCTGCGTGAAGCACACGACTACCTGGTCAGCCGTAGGCTGGCCCGCTCGCCGGCTCTGCTCGAGGAAGTGCGCGGCATCGACCCGGCGTTGGCGTCCACGCTGCGCTGGCACACCACGCTGGTGTCGTACCTGTCTGGGCTGCCCCCGTCGCGGCCACGCAACGCCGTCCTCGGCGACGTGCACCGCGGGGATCTGCTGACCTGGGCCGACGCGGTGGTGACCTGGCAGTGGAATGCCGATGCCTCACGCGCTGACGGCCTTCTGGAGGTCGCCGAATTCCCCGGCCTCTACGACTCGATACTGTTGTGGGACAACCACTCCCGATCGGTGTTCGTCCTGCCGACGCACCGGGACGGCATCAGCTGGACACCCGGAGACAGTGGCTGGCTGGTGCGCGTCGACAACGCCTACCTGCACGGTGACGAACTGATCGTCACCGACGACCCACGCGATCACCCCGACTTCTGAGACAGGAGCGTCCCGATGACCGGCACCCTCACCGCCCGCCCGCCTGCGATCGACTCACCGCAGCTGCAATCGGTGATCGACGAGATCGCCGCCGACGCACGGCGCCGCCGCGAGGATCCGGCGGCAGATCCGCAACCGCGGCGGGCATTACAGCTGGCCCGCGACCATCGACTGGGTGCGGTGCGGCTCCCGGCCGAACTGGGCGGGGGAGGCTACTCCAAGAGACAGTTCTTCGAGCTGGTGATCCGCCTGGGGGAAGCCGACCCGGATGTTCCGCACATCCTGCGGGTGCACTGGGGTTTCGTCGAGGACCGCTTGCGCCGCCGCAGGATCGAGGAGGGCCGGCCCTGGCTGGCGCAGATCGCCGAGGGAATCCTGTTCGGCGGAGCCAACTCCGAGCTCAACGACCGCCCGCCGGGGTTGTACTCGTTCGACACCACGCTGCTGGCCGACGGTGACGGATACCGGCTCAACGGGCGAAAGTTCTACAGCACCGGCAGCCTGTATTCGGACTTCCTCCGGATCACCGCCAACGACGCCGACGGCGCCCAACTCAGTGTGCTGATCCCCGCCGACCGCGACGGGGTGGTACACGAAGACGATTGGGACGGCATCGGTCAAGCGCAAACTGGCAGCGGCAGTACCGTTTTCGACAACGTGCACGTCCACGCCGACGAGGTGATCCCGTTCGAGCGGTTCGGCGACACCGACAAACCGCGCGGCTCACAACCGCAGCTGATCCTGCACGCGATCGCCGCAGGCATCGTGCGGTCGGTCACCGCCGATGCCGCCGAGCTGGTGCGCACCCGGCGGCGCAGCTACTCCTGGGCGGTCACGGCAGAGCCCCGTCACGATCCGCAGCTGCTGCAGGTCATCGGATCGCTGTCGTCGGCGGCTTTCGTCGCCGAGGCCACCGTGTTGGCTGCCGCCGATGCACAAGACCGGGCGGCTGAATTCGCGTTCGAGAACGGACGCGCCGACGACGAGCTCGAGCACCAGGCGTCACTGCTGGCGTCGAAGACGAAAGTGGGTATCGAGGAACTCGCGCTGCGGGTGGCCGGCGACCTGTTCTCCGTCGGCGGTGCGTCGGCCACCCGGGCCTCGGTGCACCTGGATCGGCACTGGCGCAACCTGCGTACCTTGTTCTCCCACAACCCCACTGTCTACAAAGCCCGAGTGGTCGGCGATCACCTGGTCAACGGCACTGCGCTGCCGCGCGTCGGATTCTTCTGACGCGGCGCACCGCAAGAGAAAATCCTGGAACCACCCTGCCGCGTGCCGCAGGAGCCTGAGGGTTCCGGAGCGCGCTCAGTGCTGCGCAAGAGCGGTTGCCGCGCTTGACAATTCGCAGACGTGCCGTGCCTGTACTCATGCACGCCATCACACAGACGAGGACACATGCCCCGATTCAGCAAGTTGATCGCTGCCGCCGCTACCGTGGTGATGCTGGCGTCGTGTTCCAGCCAGCAACAGGCACCCAGCACCGGGCCCACCGGTGAGCCGCAGCAGGGCGGCACACTGACGTTCTCGGACGTGCAGTTCGTCACCGACGCGCTGAGCACCAACTACACCACCGCCAACCTGCTGTTCCAGGTGGTCGACCGGCTGGTGTACATCGACCCGGAGACAGGCGAGGTGCACGGCTGGCTGGCGCAGGAATTCTCGCGTAACGAGGATGCGACGCAGTACACCTTCACCATCCGGGACGGGGTCACCTTCAGCGACGGCACCCCGTTGAACGCCGACGTGGTCAAGGCGAACTTCGATCAGCTGGGCAACGGCGATCCGGCCAAGAAGATCCCCGCGTTCAGTGATTTCGTCGGCTACGACCGCAGCGAGGTCAACGGCAACACCATCACCGTCTTCCTGGACCGGCCCAACACCAACTTCTACAAGGTGGCCGCCAACGGACGCGCGGCCATCCGCGGCCTGGCCACCCTCGCACTCGACTACGACGGCCAGTCCCAGATCCAGAACGTGGTGGGCTCAGGCGCTTTCGTGATCGAATCGCAGATCCCCGATCAGGAAGTGGTCCTGGCCAAGCGCTCGGACTACGCCTGGCCACCGGCCACGTCACCCAATCAGGGTGCGGCCTACCTCGACAAGCTGGTGGTCCGGGTCATCGGCGAGCCCGGCCTGCGGGCCGGCGCGGTGCAGTCCGGGCAGGTGGATCTGGCCCGCGGTATCCAACCGACCGACGAACCCGCCCTCAAACAGGGCGGTTTCCAGGTGATTCCGGTGGCAGCGCCGGCGCTGACCGTCAACCTCGTCGGGTTCCGGGTGGGCAACGAACTGGTCGACGATTTCCGGGTGCGACGGGCACTGCAGCTCGGGATCGACCGCCAAGCCGTGGTGGACACGGTGCTGTCCGACAGCTACCAGGCCAGCGATTCGGTGCTGGGCCACGACGACCCGCTGTATACCGACGTCAGCGCAGACATCGGGTACGACCCGGAGAAGGCGGCGGCGCTGCTCGACGAAGCCGGCTGGAAGGTCGGCAGCGACGGCATCCGCGAGAAGGACGGCCAGAAACTCAATCTCACCTTGGCGGCGTCCAATCAGAGCGTGGTGTTCCGTCCTGCCTTCGAGTTCATCGAGGCGGGCTGGCGCGAGCTCGGCGTCGGGTTGGTCAACCGAGCCGGTGACACCACGTTCTTCAACGCGTCCAACACCGATCCGGCAACACCGCTGCTGGGCACCAGAACCGGCTACAACATCGGGCTGGGCCTGCTGTTCGGCAGGCCGAACGGAAACCTCACCTTCACGGAGAATGCCGACCTGATCACACTCTCGGACGAAGAGCTCAAGTCCACCGACCCGGCGCAGCTCAAGGACGTGGTGGCCCGCGAGCAGCAGAAGATCATCGACGAGCAACTGGCGCTGATCCTCTGGGACGAGGTGCAGGTGCACTCGGCGGCCCCGGACGTTCACGTCGAGTTCTCCAACTACACCGAGCCGCTGCTGCAGAGCGCCTGGAACTCCGGGCAGAGCTGAGCATGCTCAGGTACGTTCTCGCCCGCATCGGCCAGTCACTGCTGGTCCTGCTGCTCGCGTTCACGGTCATCTTCTGGGGCGTCAGCATCCTGCCTGCCGACCCTGTGACGATCTTCGTCGCCAAAGGGGAGGGTTACTTCAATCCCGATGTGGTGGAGCAGGTCAAGCAGTTCTACGGCTACGACCGGCCGCTCTGGGAGCAGTACGTCACCCAGCTGAACCAGCTGGCACACGGGCAATTCGGTTTCTCGCTGTCCAGCGGGCAGTCCGTCACCGGTCGGATCGGGGGCGTGATCGGCGAGACGCTGAAGCTGGCCACCACGGCCACCGTGATCGCCCTGCTGCTGGCACTGACCATCGTGGTGGCGGCCACCACAGGCAAGGTCGAGTGGCTGCGCTCGTTCATCCGAAGCATCCCGCCGCTGTTCAGTGCGGTCCCCACCTTCTGGCTGGGACTGGTTGTGCTGCAGATCTTCTCGGTGCAACTCGGATTGTTCTCGCTGTTTCCGGACGGGTCACTGGTGTCGCTGTTGGTGCCCGCTCTGGTACTGGCGGTGCCCATCTCGGCGCCCATCGCGCAGGTGCTGCTCAAGAACGCCGAGGCGACGTTGGCACTTCCGCACATCAACACCGCACGTGCCAAGGGTGGCACCCCGGGCTGGGTGATCCGCAAGCATGTGCTCAAGAACGCCGCCGGGCCCGCACTCACCGTCACCGCCACCACCATCGGCGCACTGCTCGGTGGATCGGTGGTCACCGAAACGGTCTTCTCCCGTTCGGGTTTGGGCACCGTGCTGCTGGACGCGGTTTCCACCCAGGACATCTCGCTGATCCAGGGGCTGGTGCTGCTGACCACGGTGGTGATCGTGGGCGCCAACCTGCTGGTGGATCTGATCTATCCCATTCTCGATCCGCGGGTCACCAAATCGCAGCGGCAGGGTTTCAACACCCGGTTGGGGAGGTTCAGCTGATGGTGGCCCTCACAGAGCCGGCCTCACCGTCGGTGTATCGCCGGCTCGGGGACCGGGTACTGGGCGCGGTGCGATCCGCGCCGTGGTCGGTCCGGATCTCCGGTGCCGTCCTGGGGCTGGTGACAGCGTGGGCACTGGCGCCTGGCTGGTTCACCGACCAGGATCCGCTCAAAGGCAACGCGGTGGAGAAGTTCTCCCCGCCCAGCCTGGCCCACTGGTTCGGCACAGACCACCTGGGTCGCGACGTCCTTGCCCGGGTCATCCACGGCACCTCGCACACGATCCTGACCGCGGGGCTGGCCGTCGCGGTCGGACTCGTGGTGGGCAGCATCATCGGGGTGCTCGCCGGCGTGTCCGGCCCCGTGCTGGACTCCGTGGGCATGCGAGCCGCCGACGTGCTGCTCGCTCTGCCGAGCTTCCTGGTCTCGGTGTGGATCGTCACCGCCTACGGCCCGGGTCCGCTGTCGGTGGGCATCGGCGTCGGTATCGGGTCCATCGCGATCTTCGCGCGGGTGTTCCGCGCCGAGGTGTTGCGGGTGCGTGCGCTGGACTACGTCGAGGCGGCGTTCCTGTCCGGTGAGACGCGCTGGGAGGTGATCCGAAAACACGTCCTGCCCAACGCTGTCGGTGCGGTGGTGGCGTTGGCCGTGATCGACCTCAGCGGAGCCATCCTGGCCATCTCGGCGCTGGGCTACCTCGGCTACAGCGCGCCGCCACCCACCCCCGAGTGGGGGCTGCTGGTGGCCGAGGGCCGCAGTTACCTGGCCACCGCCTGGTGGCTGACCTCACTGCCCGGCGCGGTGATCCTCGTGGTGATCGTCGCACTCGGGGTCGTCAGCAGGCGAGTGCTGAAATCCAACCGGATCTGACCTGGAGGACGCACCATGGCCGAACCCCTGCTCCAACTGTCCGACCTGACGGTGACCTACCGGGGTGAGCACACCGACACCGCAGACAAAGTGGCGTTGGACAAAGTGAACCTGACGGTCGACCGCGGCGAATTTGTCGCGGTGGTCGGCGAATCCGGTTCCGGCAAGACCACTTTGGCCAACGCCGTGGTGGGACTGCTGCCGCCCGCGGCGACGGTGAGCGCCAGCGGTCTGTCGCTGGCGGGGCAGAGTACCATCGGCCTCTCCGAGCGGGCGTGGAGCCGGCTGCGTGGGAGGACGGTGGGGCTGGTACCACAGGACCCCGGCGCCTCCCTGAACCCGGTGCGGACCGTCGGCGCGCAGCTCGCGGAGATCTTCGAACTGCAGAAGGCGAAACTCGGCCGGCAGGAGATACGGTCACGGTGCGTCGACCTGCTCGAACAAGTCGAGATCGACCACGCCGAGCAACGGCTCAAGCAATACCCCGGCGAGTTGTCCGGTGGTATGCGGCAGCGGGTGCTGATCGCCATGGCGTTCGGCCTCGACCCTGAACTACTGGTCGCCGACGAGCCGACATCCGCGCTCGACGTCACCGTGCAGAGCCACGTGCTACGGATCTTCGACCGGCTGGTGGCCGAACACGGCACGACCGTGCTGTTCGTCACGCACGACATCGGCGTCGCCACCGACCACGCCTCGCGGGTGGTGGTGATGCGGCACGGCAAGGTGGTGGAGGACGCCGATGTCGAGAGCATCGTCCGCGCCCCGCAATCGGAGTACTCCGCGCGCCTGGTGCACCGTATCGGGGCGATCAACCGGCCCGAGCGCCCCACCGCAGCCGAAAGCGAGGTGGTGATCGCCGTCGAGAACCTCGCCAAGGAGTTCCGCACCGGCCGCCGCGCCAAGCACCTGGCTGTCGACCAGGTAAGTCTCGATGTACGGCGCGGCGAGACGGTGGCGCTGGTCGGGGAGTCCGGGTCGGGCAAGTCCACCACTGCCAAGATGATCATCGGGTTGACCAAACCCACCCGGGGCACCGTGCAGGTGCTCGGCCGCGACATCACCGCTCTGCGTCAACGGGAGCGCCGCGAGCACTGGAAGGACATCCAGTTCGTCTACCAGAATCCCGATTCGGCGCTGGACCCGCGGTGGACCGTGCGGCAGATCCTCGACGGTCCGTTGCAGGCCTTCGGCGTCTCCGACCGTGCCGACCGTGCCGAACGGGCCACCCGGATCACCGAGGCGCTCGACAATGTGAACCTGGCTCAGGACAAGCTCGATCGCCGGCTAACCGAGTTGTCCGGCGGAGAACGGCAACGCGTTGCGATCGCCCGGGCAATCGTGGTACGTCCCGCGGTGCTGCTGCTCGATGAACCGTTGTCAGCGCTGGACGTCGTGACCCAGGATCAGATCATCGGCCTCCTGCTGGCGCTGCAGGACCAGCTGGGACTGAGTTACCTGTTCATCTCCCACGATCTGTCCGTGGTGCAACGCATCTCACACCGCGTCGTGGTGCTCAAGTCCGGCAGAGTGGTCGAAAGCGGCGACACGGCTGCGGTGTTCGCCGCTCCGCAAGCCGAGTACACCGGGGCGCTCATCGAGGCGATCCCGGGCCGGCGGCTCGCGGGATTGGCCGCTGCGCCGTGACCGCGGTGTTCTTCGTCTCGTCGGAATTCCATTTCCAGGACCGGTTTCCACGTTGGAAAAGCGCCGAAGCGCAGGCGGCGCCGGCGAACCGGCGGACCCGTCCGCACGACGTGGCGCGGTTCGCCCGGGAGTTGGAGGGCATCGGCTTCGACGCCATCTTCATCGCGGACTTCGCCGGCCTGAACCGCACGCAGATCCGCTATCGGGGCCCGCGCTTCTTCGAACCGCTCACCCTGGCGACGTACCTGGCCGCCCACACCGAGCGGATCGGGCTGGTGATCACCCAGTCCACCCAGTTCTCCGAGCCCTACACCGTGGCCCGGGAACTCACCTCCTTGGACCGGCTCTCCGGTGGCCGCGCGGGATGGATCGCGTTGGCTCAGGACGCGACGCTGAGTTCTTCGTCCGAGCGTTGCGGCAACGCATCAGCTGCGATCAGCCGGAGGGTGCGCAGGATCAACGCGATGTTCGGGTCGCGGTGCCGGCCGGCGCGGACCACCGCGCTGATGGTGCGCCCACCCAGCTGCAGATCCGGCACGATCAGCGATTCCAGCCGCTGCGGCACCGACAACCGGGGAACGATCGCCGAGGCGGTTTCGGTGGCCGCCAGATCGCAGATGTTCTGCGCGCCGATCAGACGGTGTTTGACCTGCGGGGTGAATCCGGCACTTTCGCCGGCGCGCATGACAGCAGCACCCAAACCGGAGTTCTGCGGACCGGTCACCCACTGGTTGTCCGCCAAGGCCGCCAGGCCGCCCTTACGGATGCGTAGATGAGACTGCTTGGGTGCGAGCAACACCAGCGGTTCGAACAGCAGAGCCTCACTGGTGAGTCCGCCCACCGAGTTGTCACCGAGGAAGTCGTAGCTGCAGGTGATCGCGACGTCGATCTCGCCTTGGCGCAGCAGGCGGAGTGCCTCGGGACTGTTGGTCTGTTGCACCTCGATCCGCAGATCGGGTTCGTCTGCGGACAGGCGTTGCATCAGCGGGACAGCCAGGGTGGGAATGCCCATGTTGAACGCGGCGATCGCGACCTGGCCGGAGGTCCGATCACGGGTGGCGGCCACCGCGCTCATCGCCTCGTCGACGGCGTTGAGGACGCGGCGGACATGGTCGACGAGCACCTGCCCGCTGCGGGTCAGTCCCAGGGTGCGGCCCTCGCGGCGGAACAGCACCGCGCCGGCCTCCTCCTCGAGCACGCGAAGTTGTTGAGAAACAGCAGAACTGGTGATGTTGCGGCGCTCGGCCACGGCTGTCACCGAACCGAGATCAGCGAGATCGCACAGCAGCATCATGCGGCGTAGATCGAGCATCACGCACCCCCGGTGATCGTTGCGGACGGTGCGGGGAACAGAGAACGGGACATGTCTTGGACCTCATCAATGTGCGAGAAAACGGCCTGATTGCCGGGCAATCGGCCGGGCGGTGGCTGCGCTTGGGCGCGCGACAGAAGCGGCGTGTGTTGACGGTGTGAAAGTGCGTCAGCGACAACAGACAGCGCTACAGGAGCGCATGAGGTCGACATGCAGTCGAGCGATGAGATCCACCGATGTCACGGATCAGATGGTGGCACACCACACGTCGGAACACAGGTGGCAATTTCCACCTGTGTCCGACGGCGATGCTCTGAGCTGCGGTTATCCTGCGGCGGCTCCAGAAATCACCGCGGATGTAATTCCGGCTGCGTCCAGCCGGCGCCGCGCCTCGGCATAGACATCGCCGGAAAGCGGACCCCGTCGCGCGGCGCGGGCGTTGTCGCGGACATGCTCGGGATCGGCCGTTCCGGCGATGATCGTGGTGACGCCAGGGGTCGAAAGGGCGTAACGCAGCAGGAATCCCTGAACACTGTCACCGTCGCGGAGTTCGTCGAGACCGGTGTCGGCGAAGGTCACCGCGCGCCCGTCGGCGGTCTTTTTCTCCCGTTTGCCGGCCTGGGCGACACCGCCGCGCACGATGATTCCGATACCGCGTTCACCGGCGAGGGCGATCCGGTCCTCGAGCTCGCGTTCGAGTGCCGAGAACGGCACCTGCAGCGCCTCGAAGTCGGAGATGTCAAGGTGGTCGTCGATGGCGGGCAGGGTGGACGACACCCCGAACGCACGGATCTTCCCCTCCGTGCGCAGTTCGGTCAGCGTGAGCAGCACGTCGTCACGCTGCAACACCTCCAGCGCCGGGCTGATGTGCAGTTGCAACAGGTCGATCCGGTCGGTCCGCAGCCGCCGCAGGCTCTGTTCCACACCGGCGCGGATGTTCGCTCGGGAGTAGTCGTGCACCAGCGGCACCCCCGGTGTGGCGTCGGGCTGGAAGTCCAGTGGGCAACCGGCTTTGGTGGCCAGTACGTACTCATCGCGGCGGGTGCCGATGTGCTTGCCGATCCGCTCCTCACTGAGCGCGTAGTCGATCGAGGTGTCGATGAACGTGATGCCCTCATCCAGTACGGTGTGCAGAACCCGCGCGGCGACGGACTCCTCCAATGGCCGGGGATTCCGATGTGGCGTTCCCCGCAGTTCCATTGCGCCGAAACCGAGGACGCTCACCTCCGGACCTCTGGCGCCGAGCCGTCTTCTTTCGAGAGGGCGATCTAGATCGGTCACTTCTGATACTCCTGGTCGACTCGAATGTTCCGGCGCTGATGCTCGTCGGTGTCCGGGTGCCCGATCAAGGACCGTGGACTACGGGTTCGGTAAACGAAAACTGAGGTTAAGAACCACTGAAGGGTTCCGGTAGCCGATCAGTGTTGTTCCCGTTCGGAGGACGATCGAATCTTGGACTGCGCCCATACGTTTGACGACAAGGGAGTCAGCCCATGACCGAACTCAGAGAAACCGCCGTAGACACCGGACTGGATGTCATACCCCAGGCCGGCTACGCCGGCGCCGAGATCCGCGGGGTGGACCTGCGGGGACCGTTGGAACCCGTTGTGGTCGACGAGATCCGCGCCGCACTGCACCGCTACAAAGTGGTGTTCTTCCGTGATCAGCAGATCGGACACGCTGAGCAGATCGCCTTCGCGCGGCTGTTCGGCAAGGTGACTCCGGCGCATCCCCACGAGGAGGACCCGCCCGCGGGTTTCCCGGAGATCCTGCCGATCGACAGTCGCCGCTACGAGGCGCAGCTGGGTCGTAAGCGAACGTCCTACGACAACAGCTGGCACACCGACGTCACCGCCCTGGTGAACCCGCCGGCCGCTTCGATCCTGCGCGCGGACATCCTGCCGCCGCACGGAGGCGATACCGCCTGGACGAACCTGGTTGCGGCCTACGAGAACCTGTCCAAGGACTTTCGCGACTTCGTCGACAAACTGGACATCAGGCACCAGTTCAACGCCCGCGCCGCCGCAGGCAGCCAGCGTGACCGCAAGGTCAAAGAGGCCAATCTCGCCGCCTGGCATCCCGCGGTGCGCGTCCATCCCGAAACCGGCGAGCGGGCCCTGTTCGTCAGCCCCGGCTTTACCCGCGGTCCGCGCGAGATCCGCGGCTTCAGCCCCAGCCAGAGTGAGAGCATCCTGAAACTGTTGTGGGAGGAAGCAACCCGCACCGAATACACCGTCCGATTCCGCTGGGCCCCCGGCAGTGTCGCGTTCTGGGACAACCGGGCCACCGCGCACCTGGCGATCGCCGACGCGGGCCACCTGGGCTACGACCGGGTGCTCTACCGGGTGACGCTGGAGGGTGATGTTCCCAAAGGTGTCGACGGCCGCGACTCCGAGCTGATCTCCGGACAGCCGTTCTACGGTTCATGACGACAACACCTGTGGGTCTCGGGGAGGTGGCGATCACGGCCGACCAGCTGCGCGCGCTCGTCGCTGCAGGACACGACGTGGTGCTGCTCGAGATCTGGCGTCAGCCGCCCCGGGACGAGGTGCTGGTGGCCGGCGCACAACCGGTGGCACTGACCTCGGACCTGGCGGGGACTCCGAGCGCAACGGCGGGCAACCTGCCGTTGCCCTCGGACGCGCAGATCCAGGATGTGGTCCGGCGCTGGGGAATCCATGCCACATCCACCGTGGTGGCCTACAGTGTGGAGAACCCGGCGCTGGCCGCCCGGGCTTGGTGGACGCTGAAATGGGCCGGGGTGCCCGATGTTCGGGTGCTCGAGGGTGACCCGCCCCGGGCGCCCGGTGGTGTGGCCCGGCAGGACTCGCGCCCGCCGGGCACGTTCACCGTACGCACCGGCTCGTTGCCCACCCTCGATGCTGACACCGCGTCCGCGCTTGCGCGCACCGGAGTACTGGTCGATGCCCGCGCCGCGTCCGGCTACACCGACGGGCACATCCCGGGCGCGGTGAGCCTGCCGGCCGGCGCACTGGCGGCCGACGACCAGCTGCGCGCACAGTTCGAGGCGCTCGGGGTCGACGTATCCACGCCCGTCGGCGCGTACTGTGGCGGCGGCACCTCGGCCACGCTGACGGTGTTCTCCCTGGCCAAGTTGGGCATCAGCGCCGTGTTGTACCCGGGCTCCTTCTCGGCCTACAGCGCCGACCCGGACCGCCCCGTCGCCACCGGCAGTGACGGGGCGCAGCAGTGAGTGCAATCGACAACGCCTCTGTGCTCGACATCCACACACACTGGCGCCCGACCGGCTGGCAACACAGCGGTCCGCTGATCGACGGTGAGGCCGACCCGCGGGAGAACCTGGACGGACTCAGCAGCGAGAGTGCGGACAACGGTATCGACGTACGCGCCCTGAGCGCTCCCGTCGAATCGTTGTTCGGCCCCGAGGGCGACGTCGGCACACCAGAGATCAACAGCGTCAACGAGATCCTGGCCGAGGCGGTTCACACGCGGCCGGGCTTTCTCGGGCTGGCCACCGTGGACGCGTACGCCGGTGACGCCGGGGCGGAGCAGACCCGCTACGCCGTGACCGAACTGGGCCTGGCCGGCATCGTGCTCGACTCGTCCCGGCACGCACGATTCCTGGGTTCACCGGAGGCGTTCCCGACGCTCGAGCTGGCCGCCGGCCTCGGGGTGCCGGTTTTCGTGCACCCGGTCGCCGCGCCACAGGCCGACGTACTGCGGACGGTCGCCGGCCGGGCGGGCAACTCGGCGGGCCGCGGTCTGCAGAACGCCGTGGCGTTCCTGTCGGCACTGCACGCGGACCTACCGGCGCGGTTGCCCGACCTGCACCTGGTGTTCACGACGCTGGGCCACGGGGGATTGCTCTATGCCGCCGACCAGCTCGCCGAGTACCGTGGCAATAGGCAGGCAACCGGGCCGGGAGCCAATCTGTACTTCGACACCATGCGGTTCAGCGTGCCGGTACTGAGGTATCTCGGTGATGTCCTGGGGGCTGAGCGGATCATCGTCGGCAGCGACTGGCCCATCCACCGTGATGCGCAGCGCGGCCACATCGACGATGCCCTGAGCAGGGCGGGATTCACCGCCGCCGAGCAGGAGCGCATCCGAATCGGCAATGCCCGCAAGCTCTTCCGGCTCCGCACCACCACCCCCGCGGCCTGACGCCGCACCACCTCCACAAAAAGGAAGCCACACACATGACAGCGCTGCCCACCCGCCGGCTCGGTACCGACGGCCCCGAGGTCGCCGCAATCGGGCTGGGATTCATGAGCTTTCGCACCTCAGCCGATGCCGCCGAGCATAAACGGGCCACCGAGCTGGTCGACGCGGCGATCGATCTCGGCGTGACACTGTTCGACACCGCCGACATCTACGGCCCCGAGTTCAGCGAACTGCTTCTCGGCCGCGCGATCCGAGGACGGCGGGACGCGTTGACGATCGCCACGAAATTCGGCAACACATTGGACCGCAACACCAACCCGCGCTCACTCGACGGCAGGCCCGAATACGTCCGTTCGGCGATCGAGGGCTCGCTGCGGCGCCTCGGTGTCGACCACGTGGACCTGTACTACCTGCACCGGGTCGATCCGCAGGTGCCGATCGAGGACACCGTGGGCGCGCTCAAGGAACTGGTCGAGGCGGGAAAGGTCCGCTACATCGGGCTCTCCGAACCCGGGGTGCAGACTTTGCGCCGGGCGCACGCCGTACACCCGATCACGGCGATCCAGAACGAATGGTCCTTGTTCACCAGGGATATCGAGAAGGACACCGTGCCCGTGGCCCGTGAACTCGGCATCGGGATCGTGCCGTATTCACCGCTGGGTCGCGGCTGGTTGTCCGGCAAGGTGCACAGCCGCGAGGACGTCAGCGGCACCCACCGCGCGCATCCGCGCTTCGCCGACGATGCCTTCGACCGGAACAAGTCGCTGGTGGACAACGTGGTGTCCGTCGCAGCCGACGTGGGCGCCACCCCAGGACAGGTCGCCCTGTCCTGGGTGCTCTCCCGAGGTGACGACGTGGTCCCGATCCCCGG
The DNA here is from genome assembly GCF_057656995.1 of Mycobacterium sp. Soil_C_30. Classification (NCBI taxonomy): domain Bacteria; kingdom Bacillati; phylum Actinomycetota; class Actinomycetes; order Mycobacteriales; family Mycobacteriaceae; genus Mycobacterium; species Mycobacterium sp. Soil_C_30. Next base: position 148,656 of record NZ_JBDGJH010000007.1, read on the forward strand.
TACCCGGCATGTCGAGTATCTGCGCGACAACGCCGGCGCCGCCGCCGTACACCTCACCGACGAGCAGATCGGGCGACTGGACGGGATCGCCGCCCAGGTTGCGGGCAACCGGTCCATCCGCCCGGAGAACCTGGGCACCGAGGCGCCACCGGTACCGGAGCGCGTGTGAGTCTGGCCGCACGCTACGGGCATCCGGGCGCTGCCGTCATCGCGGAGAATGACACGCTCGCACTGCAATTGGCGCACCGCTCGGTACGCCGGTTCACCTCCGAGCCCGTCACCGATGCGCAGCTGTCGGCGATCGTGGCGGCCGCCCAGTCGGCCGCCACGTCGTCGAATCTGCAGCCCTGGAGCGTCATCGCGGTCCGAGACCCACGGCGCAAAGCCCGGCTCGCGGCACTGGCCGCCGCGCAACAGTTCATCATCGCAGCGCCGCTGTTCCTGATCTGGGTGGCCGACCTGGGCAGGGTGCGCCGCCTTGCCCACCGCGCCGGTGCGCCCCTGGAGGGGGCCGACTACCTGGAATCCACTGTCATCGGCTTCGTCGATACCTCGCTGGCCGCGCAGAACGCCGTCATCGCCGCCGAATCACTGGGCCTGGGAACGGTGTTCGTCGGCGCCATCCGCAACCATCCGCTGGACGTGGCCGCAGAGCTGGCGCTACCGCCACATGCGGTGGCGACCTTCGGCCTGGCGATCGGCACACCCGACCCAGGCGAAAACGCCGGCATCAAACCCCGCCTGCCGCAACAGGCGGTACTGCATCTCGAACAATACGACGCGGCCCAGGCTGACGCGCATGTGCCGGTGTACGACGAACGCCTGGCCGCCTACAACCAGCGGTACGGACTTCCCGGCAACTGGACCGAACGGGTGCTCGCCCGTCTGGCCGGCGCGCATTCCCTGACCGGCAGAGACCGTTTGCGTGAGCACCTGCGCCGGCGGGGACTGCCGTCACGCTGAACCCACGACAAAGAGGATCGACCATGTCGCTGATACTCGACGCACAACCGGGAACACGGCCCGCTGGTCAAAGCACCATCAGCCCAACCGAATTGCGCACCCTTCTCGAAGCCGGTGCGGATCTGATCGTCGCCGACGCCAGCGAAGGTGACGACTACGCCGGCGGACACATCTCGGTGTCGGTGCCGGTGCCGGCCAGTGAGGTGGAGTTGCGGCTCGCCGACGTCGCGGCCCGGCCCGACGTGCCGATCGTCTTCACCTCGTCGACACCCGGCGTCGGCGCGCAGGCGGCGAAACTCGCACGGCGGGCCGGCTACACCGACGTGCGGGTGCTCGAGGGGGCAACCCCGGGTGGGTGGCGGCCGGGTACCGCCTGATCACCAATCTCAACGCGCTGAGCAAGGCGCTGGGGGAGTACGTCGAACGTCGTTATGGCACACCACGGGTCAGCGTCGACGAGCTCAGGGCCAAGATCGACGCCGGTGAGGACATCGTCGTCCTCGACACCCGCCCGTACGACGAGTACCACGCCATCAGCATCCCGGGCGGTATCGACGCTCCCGGTCCCGAACTGCTGTACCGGGCCTACGACCAGGTGCGCAGGCCGACAACACAAGTGGTGATCAACTGCGCGGGCCGCACCCGCGCGATCCTGGGCGCCCAGACCCTGATCAACGCCGGATTCCCGAACCCGGTGGTGTCGCTGGAGAACGGGACCACCGCATGGCTGCTCGCCGGTCATCAGCCCGGCCGCGGTGACACCGCGGTGGCAGGCCCACCGACCGGGGACAACCGGGCCCGAGCCGCCCGGGCAGCCCACGATGTGGCACGCCGTTTCGGTGTCCGCGAAATCGGCCGCGCCGAGCTGGACGCCTTGCGCGCCACCGCCGGTGAGCGGTCGCTCTACCTGTTCGATGTCCGCACCCCCGAGGAGTACGCCGACGGCCACCTCGCGGGAACCCGGTCGGTGCCCGGCGGACAACTGGTGCAGAAGACCGACTACTACATCGGTAGTCGACACGGTCGCGTGGTGCTGGTCGACGATGAGCACGGGGTGCGGGCCAGAACCACCGCGGCCTGGCTGATCCAGCTCGGATTGCCCGATGTCGCCGTCTACCTGTTCGGTGACGAGGAAGTGGTGTCCGGGGCCGTACCGTCGCCGCCGCAGGCGGACGCAGCCGTCAGCATCGGTGTCGAGGAACTTGCTCAGCGGCTCGACGGGCCCGTCCCACGGCCGCTGGTGATCGACCTCGAGCCGGCCCGCCCGTATGTCCTTGTCCGGCATCACATCCCGAACTCCGTCTACGCCCGCAGATCCTCGCTGGCCAGGTTGCTCGCGTATGTTCCCGACGATGTCGAGCTGGTGTTCACCTCGGCGGACGGCCGGCTGGCCGCGCTGGCCGCAGCGGAGGTCACCAGGCCGGCCCGGGCGCTGGCCGGGGGAACCCAGGCATGGCGTGACAGCGGACGGCCGGTCGACGTCGGTTCCGGCCAGGACGCACTCGACGAGAACGAGGCGCTCCCGGCGCCACCGACCCTCGCGCAACGCCGGGCACATCTGGACTGGTACGTCGCCTGGGGTGACCACATTGTCGAGGAGTTGGAGCAGGACGGGTTGGTGCGCTTCGTCGGGCCCGGCTCGGCCACGCAGGACTGATTAACATCGCTGCATGCAGGTCTCGGCCAAATTGGCGCCCACCTTCGACTATCCGGTGCTGGAGCGGTTCTGGCGCGCCGCCGACGAACTGGGCTTCCACGGCATCTACGACTATGACCACTTCTACGGCTTGTCCTACACCGGGGACGCGGTGTTCGAGGGGTGGACCATCCTGGCGGCCATCGCGGCCGTCACGCAGCGCGCCCGGATCGGGTGTCTGGTCAGCGCGGTCACCTTCCGCAACCCCGCGGTACTGGCCAAGATGGCCGTCACCGTCGATCACATCAGCGGCGGGCGCCTCGATTTCGGTATCGGGGCAGGCTGGCAGGAAGCCGAGCACCGCGGTTACGGGCTGGAGTATCCCGGCGGCGGCGACCGGGTGGCCATGCTCGACGAGGCGCTGACCATCATCCGCGCGTTGTGGACCCAGCCGTCGGTCAGCCACGCCGGCCGCTTCTTCACGGTCGAGGACGCGCTGGCTGAACCGAAACCGGTGCAGGCGCCGCACCCACCGATCGTGATCGGCGGCTCCGGACCGAAGATGTTGAAAGTGGTTGCGCGGCACGCCGATGAATGGAACATGCCGAGCCAGGGCGACGCGGCGGAGTGGGCCGCTGCCAGTACCCGGCTCGACGCCGCGTGTGAGCAGGTGGGCCGCGACCCGGGCGAGATCCGCCGCTCCGTACAGCTGTTCCTGCACCCGCAGCAGGACGGGCAGGTCGAAGATCAGCTGAGTCGGCTACCGCGTTTCGAAGACCTGGGCTGTCAGCACGCCGTGCTGTCGTTCTACCAACCGCCCACCGCCGACCAGCTGCGCAGCGCGTTGCCGGCCTGAGAGGTCAGCCGGCGCTGCCGGCCAGCAGGCCGCTGATACCGCCGTACACCCCAAGCCCCGCGGTGAACAGCAGAACCACGGCCACCACGATGCGGTAGGAGCCCTTGAGGCGATGCTCCTCGGGCAGCACCTTGCACGCGAGGGCGAAGAGGAAACCCAGCACCACGGGCAACAGCAGGGCGTTGAGCACCATGATGCCCACACTCAGATCGACCAGGTTGAGCCCGGAGAGCACAAACGCGAACCCGATCACCAGCATCGCGACGTACACGGCGTAAAACGCGGGGGCTTCTCTCGGCTTGCCCGACAACGACCGCGGATAATTCAGCACCTCGCCCAGACCCCAAGCGGCGGTGAGGGATACGACGATCGCGGCGACGAATGCCGCTCCCAGGAAGCCGAGCGAGAACAGGATCTGGCCGGCGGCCTCCCCGAGTAACGGGGTCAGGGCCTTGGTGATGTCCTCGATGGTGTTGATGGTGGCGTTCGGGTCGTTGCGGCCGATCGTCGCCGCCACCGACACCAGCACCGCGGCCATCACCAGCTGGGTCAGCACCGCCCCGAAACCGGTGTCGACCCTGGCATCCTTCAGATGCCGGACGGTCAGGCCTTTGTCGACCACGGCGGACTGTTGGTAGAACACCATCCACGGCATGATCACCGCGCCGATGTTCGCCGCGATCAGGTACAGGTAGTCGGGGTTGCCGATGGGCTGGTCGAGTTGCGCGGCCGCCAGCGCACCCAGATTCGGTTGGGCGTCGATCATCACGACGAAGAAGATGAGTTCGAGTGCCCCGAGGGCGATGGCGACGCGTTCCACCCGCCGGTAGGAGCCCGTCAACACCAACCCGCCCAGGAACAGCGCGACCAGACCCACCGAAAGCCACGGCGGGATGCCGTAGATGGCACCCACGCCTGCTGCGGCGCTGAATTCGGTGATGATCGCGCCGGCGCAGGCCACCAGCAGAGTGCTGACCGACAGCCACGCCCAGCCCTTCCCGAACCGCTCGCGGATCAACTCGCCGTGTCCGCGCTGGGTGACCAGACCGAGCCGGACCGTGAGCTCCTGGGCGATGTAGAGAATCGGCATCAGGATGACCTGCCACACCAGCAGCTGGTAGCCCCATTCGGCACCGCTCTGTGCGGCGGTGATGACGCTGCCGGCGTCGGTGTCGGCCAGCATCACGACGATGCCGGGGCCGAACACCGTGAGCCGGGTGACCCACTTGGAGGTGCGAGGAATCGGTGCGGGGGGTGCATCCACAGGGCGCGAGTCGCTCAATTCGGGTCCTCTCGATTCACGTCATGCACAGCTGAGCTGACACGCAGTTAGGCTAACCTAAATGTTCGTGAAATCGGGAATCTGACGCCGCGGTAAACGGTTGCTGGACGGCGGTATTCGGATGCGCCCGAGTGGCAGGTGAGCGCTGTTCGTAGGGCTTGTGGGGCTGCAGGGGTCCAGATGGCATCCGCGTGTGACGACACGGGTTGCCCAGGAAGACACTGCTTTTCACACCCTGCTCACCAATAGATCCGGCGTGAGTTCGCCGCCTCCCACCAATACCTGGCAATTGCGATTTACTTCGATTCGAGCGTTTTGCCGCAGTTGGCACAACGCTTTTTATGCCCGCGCTTTTATACCCAGGCCACTGGTCACACGCGTTGCCGCGCTGCCCGCGACACCAACGACTTCCTGGGGGAGCGCTTCATGCTGCAGGAACAGGTCGAGGAAGTGTCGAGCATGACCACCTTGTTGTCGGTGGTGGACAAGGCGGCCGGGAACGTGTTCGACCTCGAGGCCTACGTCGTGCGCGAGCTCAACGGTCGTGCCACCGCTGATCCCACCGCGCCGAAGCCGGCCGGCGGCGGCGCCTGACCGCAGTTCCGGGCCAAACCGACCACATGGCCGCCCGCGCTTGAACTTCGGGACCGTGTTGCGGTTCGGGGCGTGGATCGCGGTCAGTCCGCTGTCTGCACTTTCGCGCCGGGGGCGCCTTCCTGCTCGATGGCCTGGGCGTCGAGCGGGGTCGGCGCCTTGCGCGAGCGCCGCAGCCGGCGCTCCAGGCGGGTGGCGGCCACCGACAGCGCGAAGTTGACGGAGATCATCAGGATCGCGATGACGATCAACGCCGGGATGTAGTTGCCGTATGACGCGCCGAGCTGGGTGCCCTGCCGGACCATCTCGAGGAACGTGATCTGGTAGCCGATCGCGGTGTCCTTGAGCACCACGACCAACTGGGACACCAGCACCGGCAGCATCGAGGTGACCGCCTGCGGCAGCAGGATCGACCGCATGGTCTGACCCCAGCTCAACCCGAGCGCCACCGCCGCCTCGCCCTGGCCGCGCGGTACCGCGTGGACGCCGGCGCGCACGATCTCGGCGATGACGGCACCGTTGTACAGCGTCAGACCGGTCACCACGGCCGCCAGGGCCAGCTGTTTGGAGGGGAACAGGTCGTACTGCCCGAACAGGAAGTACGCGAAGATCATCATGACCAGCACCGGCACCGCGCGGAAGAACTCCACCACCGTGGCGCAGAGGGTGCGCAGCGGCGTGATGTGGGACAGCCGGCCGACGCCGAGCAGGAAGCCGAGGATCAAGGCCAGCACGATGGAGATGGCGGCGGCGGTCAGCGTGCCCTGAATGCCGGGCAGCACATAGGTTTTCCAGAGGTTCGCGGTGAGGAAGGGCTCCCACTTCGCCGCGGTCAGCTGACCACGCTCGTCGAGCTTGGAATACACCACCCAGGCCACCAGCAGCAGCACCACCACGGTGACCGCGGTGATGAGGTGGTTGCGCAGGCGCGCCCTCGGCCCGGGTGCGTCGAACAGGACGGAGGCCCCGGTCACCTCGCCACCGCCAGCCGCTTGCCGAGCCAGCCGAAGAACAACCCCAGTGGCAGCGTCAAGATCACGAACCCCACGGCGAAGATGGCGCTGACGGTGATCACCGCCGCGGTGTTCTCGATCATTTCCTTCATCAGCAGCGCCGCCTCCGCTACGCCGATCGCCGAGGCGATGGTGGTGTTCTTCGTCAACGCGATCAGCACCGAACCCAGTGGAATGATCACCGCACGAAAAGCCTGCGGCAGCAGGATCATCCGGAGATTCTGGCTGAACGTCAGGCCCAGCGACCGCGCCGCCTCGGCCTGACCCAGCGGCACCGTGTTCACCCCGGAACGCACTGCTTCGCACACGAAGGACGCGGTGTAGAGGGTCAGGCCGAGCACCGCCAGCCGAAAGTTGCTGTCCACGATCGACGTCGGGGATTGCGGGTCGACCAGGCTGATGCCCAACGTCTGCGCCAGTCCGAAACTGCAGAACAACAGGACCAGCGTCAGCGGTGTGTTGCGGACGACGTTGACGTAGGTGGTGCCGATCCAGTTGAGCACCGGCACCGGCGCCAGCCGCATCGCGGCCAGCGCCGTGCCGAGGATCAGCGCACCGACGCCCGAGTACACCGTCAGCTTGATGGTGATCCAGAACGCCGCGAAGATCTGGTCGCGGTACTCGGTGAAGACCTCCACAGCTGCTGGACTATCCGACGCTCAGCGCGCTCAGTACCGGTCGACCGCGGGCGGCTGGGGCGCGGTGATGCCCGCCGGTCCGAGATTCTTGTCGAAGGCTTCCTTCCAGGCGCCGTCGGCCTCCATCTTCTCGAGGGCGTCGTTGATCTTGGTGCGCAGCTCGCTGTCGTCCTTCTTCAGGCCGATGCCGTAGCGCTCCTCGGAGAACGTCTCGCCGACGATCTTGAAATCACCGGGGCTCTGCGCGGCGTACCCGGCGAGGATCACCTCGTCGGTGGTCACCGCGTCGACGGCGTTGTTGCGCAGCGCCTCGATGCAAGCCGAGTACGTGTCGTACTGCTGCAACTGCACGCCGGCGTACTCGTCCTTGATCTTCTGCGCCGGCGTGGAACCCGACACCGAGCACAGGCGCTTGTTGTTCTCCAGCGACGCCGCCCCGGTGATGTCACTGTTGTCGGCACGCACCAGCAGGCTCTGGCCGGTGATCAGGTAAGGCCCGGCGAAGTCCACCTTCTCCTTGCGGGCGTCGGTGATCGAGTACGTGGCCGCGATGAACTGCACCTGGCCGTTGGAGATCAGGTTCTCGCGCTGTGCCGACGGAGCCTCCACCCATTCGATCTGCTCGGGGGTGTAACCCAGCTCACCGGCCACATAGGTGGCCACGTCGACGTCGAAACCGCTCATGGTGCCGTCCGGGTTCTTCAGCCCGAGGCCGGGCTGGTCGAACTTGGTGCCGATGGTGATGGAGTCGCCGCCACCGCCGCCTTCTGCACTGCCGCCACCGCTGTCACCGCCGCCACCGCAGGCGCTCAGGGTCAGAGCCACTGCGGCCGCGGCCGCCAGACCGGCTGTGGCACGCACCTTGCGGGATCGCACTCGAGAAAACACTGTGGTTCCTTTCGACAGTCGGCACTAGTGGTTGAGGATCTTGCCCAGGAAATCCTTGGCGCGGTCGGTCTTCGGGTTGTTGAAGAACTCTTCGGGCGCGGCGTCCTCGACGATCGCCCCGTCGGACATGAACACCACCCGGTTGGCGGCGCGCCGCGCGAACCCCATCTCATGGGTCACGACCACCATGGTCATACCGTCACGGGCCAGCGACGTCATGACCGAGAGCACCTCGTTGATCATCTCGGGGTCGAGCGCGCTGGTCGGTTCGTCGAACAGCATCACCTTCGGGTTCATCGCCAGAGAACGGGCGATGGCCACCCGCTGCTGCTGACCGCCCGAGAGCTGCGCCGGGTACTTCTCGGCCTGGTTGGCCACACCGACACGCTCCAGCAGCGCCATCGCTTCCTGGCGGGCCTTGTCCCTGCTGAGCTTGCGGACCTTCGCCGGCGCCAGTGTGACGTTCTCCAGGATCGTCTTGTGGGCGAAGAGATTGAACGACTGGAACACCATGCCGACGTCGGAGCGCAGCTGCGCGAGCTTGCGGCCTTCGGCGGGCAGTTCCACACCGTCGATGGAGATGGTGCCCGAATCGATGGTCTCGAGGCGGTTGATGGTCCGGCACAGGGTGGACTTGCCGGAACCGGACGGGCCGAGGACGACGATGACCTGTCCGCGCGACACCTCGAGGTTGATGTCCTTGAGAACGTGCAGGGTGCCGAAGTGCTTGTTGACGCCCTTCACGGCGATCATCGGCGTGCCGGATGCGGCCGGAGCAGGTGTATTCACATCCGACCCAGGAGACCCCATGGGTCGCAACCATACCCAGGAAACCCACAGCACGCCCGGAAGCCGCACAAACAATCACCGCAGATCAGCGAATTTGGACCTCGGACCCGCGCCGATACCATGGAACGATGACTTCTTCGGTGACGCAGGCTCAGCCGGCGGCTGCAGCGTCACATGTGCGCACCTATCAGGTCCGCACCTATGGCTGCCAGATGAACGTGCACGACTCCGAGCGCCTGGCCGGGCTGCTGGAGTCGGCCGGCTACCAGCGTGCGGCCGACGGGGACGACGCCGACGTGGTGGTGTTCAACACCTGCGCGGTGCGGGAGAACGCCGACAACAAGCTCTACGGCAACCTGAGCCATCTGGCGCCGCGCAAACAGTCCGATCCGGGCATGCAGATCGCCGTCGGCGGGTGCCTGGCGCAGAAAGACAAGGACGCGGTGCTCCAGCGCGCCCCCTGGGTTGACGTCGTCTTCGGCACCCACAACATCGGGTCACTGCCCACCCTGCTGGAACGTGCGCGGCACAACCGCCAGGCACAGGTGGAGATCGTCGACGCCCTCGAGCAGTTCCCGTCGACCCTGCCCGCTGCGCGCGATTCCGCCTACGCCGCATGGGTTTCGATCTCCGTGGGGTGCAACAACACCTGCACCTTCTGCATCGTGCCGTCGCTGCGCGGCAAGGAAGTGGACCGCCGCCCCGGTGACATCCTCGCCGAGGTCCAGGCGCTCGTCGAGCAGGGCGTCCTGGAGGTCACCCTGCTGGGGCAGAACGTCAATGCCTACGGTGTGTCTTTCGCCGATCCCGAAACGCCCAGAGACCGTGGCGCATTCGCGTCGCTGCTGCGGGCCTGCGGTGGCATCGACGGCCTGGAACGCGTCCGGTTCACCTCGCCGCATCCCGCGGAGTTCACCGACGACGTCATCGAGGCGATGGCGCAGACACCGAATGTCTGCCCCACGCTGCACATGCCGTTGCAGTCCGGGTCCGACCGCATCCTCAAGGCGATGCGCCGCTCGTATCGCGCCGAACGCTACCTCGGGATCATCGACCGGGTGCGTACCGCGATGCCGCACGCGGCGATCACCACCGACCTGATCGTCGGGTTCCCCGGGGAGACCGAGGAGGACTTCCAGGCCACCCTCGATGTCGTCGAGCGGTCCCGGTTCGCCAGCGCGTTCACCTTCCAGTACTCCAAGCGCCCGGGCACCCCGGCGGCCGAACTCGCCGACCAACTGCCGAAAGCCGTTGTGCAGGAACGTTACGACCGACTCATCGAACTGCAGGAGCGAATCTCGTTGGAGGAGAACCGCGCTCAGATCGACCAGACGGTCGAACTGCTCGTGGCCGCGGGGGAGGGGCGCAAGGACACCCACACCGCACGCATGAGCGGGAGGGCCCGCGATGGCAGGCTGGTGCATTTCGCGCCGGGCGGCGTCCCGGTACGTCCCGGTGACATCGTGACCACCGTGGTGACCGCCGCCGCCCCCCACCACCTCATCGCCGACGGACCCGTGCTCAGCCACCGCCGCACCCGGGCCGGTGACGCCCACGAGGCGGGCCGGCGCCCACGCACCGTGGGGCTCGGGCTACCGGGGCTGGGTGCGCCGGCAACTCAGCCGGTGGCCGCGGGGTGTTCGCGATGAACGGCACCAACGGTCACCGCGACAAGTCCGGCAACAACTTCGAGGAGTTCAAGGCCGACATCGAAGCCGCCGAACGACGGGTCGGCCGCGAGATCGAACCGGGTGCCCGCGCGCTGGTGGTCGCCATCCTGGTATTCATCCTGATCGCGACGTTCTTCCTGCCCCATGCCGGTGGGGCGCGAGCGGTCGATGTGCTGCTCAGCACCGACGCAGCGGCGCAGGCGGGGATCGCCCTGCCGTCGCGGGTGTTCAGCTGGCTGGCGCTGGTGTTCGGTGTCGGATTCTCGATGCTGGCCCTGCTGACCCGCCGATGGGCGTTGGCGTGGGTGGCCTCCGCGGGCACTGCCGTGTCCGCAGTGATCGGCATGCTGGCGATCTGGTCGCGTCAGACGGCGCCCGAGGGACTGCCCGGCCCTGGTTTCGGTCTGGTGCTGGCCTGGCTGACCGTCATCGTGCTGGCGTTCCACTGGGTCCGGGTGGTGTGGACGCGCACCGCCGTGCAACTGGCCGCCGAGGAGCACCGCCGCCGCGCCGCGGCCGAGCAGCAGAAGCGCAGTCTGCTCGACCAGTACGACGAGAAGCCCCCGACCGACCCGGATGAGCCGAAAGACCCCTCCTGAGCCACCGCGGCCGGTCCTCTCTCCCCCTCGTGCCTCGGGCTCGTCGACCGGCCTAGCTGTACTGACCACGGACGTTAGGTACGGATTACGGCGTGGCGTGGTGACATGAAGAAGACCTCCGAGTGAAGTGCGAGCTGTCTAAGGAACGCACCAACTCATCTCGGAGGTCTTCGTGTCCCACCGTAATGCCCCCTTGTCAGAAACCGGGCGTCTGCGCCTGGCTCGCTGCATCATCGAGGACGGCTGGTCGCTGCGACGAGCTGCCGAACGATTCCAGGTCGCCGTCACCACCGCCCAGCGCTGGGCGAAGCGCTACCGCGAGGAAGGGCCGGCCGGGATGGCCGATCGCAGCTCACGGCCCCACCGCAGCCCCAATCAGACCTCGACCCGGACCGAACGTCGCATCATCAAAGTCCGCGTCATCCGGCGTTGGGGCCCCGCCCGGATCGCCTACCACCTGAGCTTGAACGTCTCGACCGTGCACCGCGTTCTGACCCGCTACAAGCTGGCCAGGCTCTGCTGGCTGGACCGACCCACCGGGCGGGTCATTCGGCGGATGGAGTCCGCCGCTCCGGGTGATCTGGTGCATGTCGATGTCAAAAAGCTCGGCAAGATCCCGGCCGGCGGCGGGTGGCGGATGCTGGGCCGAAGTGCAGGTCGGCGCCACTCTCGGGCGGACAAACGCCACGGCACCGGAGCGGACAACGACGGACGGCGCGGCTATCACTTTCTGCACACCGCCATCGACGCGCACTCCCGGCTGGCCTATTCAGAGATCCTCAGCGACGAATGCAAAGAGACGGCTGCACAGTTCTGGCTACGTGCGCATTCCTGGTTCAACAAATGCGGCTTCACCGTACGGAAAGTATTGACCGACAACGGATCCTGCTACCGGTCTCAGACATTCCAAGACGCGCTCGGTGACATAGAACACCGCCGCACCCGACCCTACCGACCGCAGACCAACGGCAAGGTGGAGAGGTTTCATCGCACGTTGGCCGACGAATGGGCCTATGCGCGCCTCTACACCAGCGACGCCGAACGTTGCGCCGAGTTCCCGATCTGGCTACACCACTACAATCATCACCGCGGCCACACCGCACTCGCAGGTAACGCACCCGCCAGCCGCGTACCTAACCTCTCAGGTCAGTACACCTAGCGCTTCTGCGGCCGGCCCTCTCTCCCCCTCGTACCTCGGGCTCGTCGACCGGCCTAGCGCTTCTGCGGCCGGCCCTCTCTCCCCCTCGTACCTCGGGCTCGTCGACCGGCCTAACGCTTCTTGGTGAGCGTCTCCGCGGCCGTCTCGGCCCACTGACGCCACTGCGCGGCACTGGCCCTGGCAGCCTCGGCGTCCTTGGCCTTACCCGCCGCTTCGGCCTTGGCGGCCTGCTTCTCGAACTGCTCGGCGCGCACCCGGAACTGCTCGGCCCGCGCCTCGGCTTCCGGATCGGTGCGGTCGGCGTCGGCGGCATCGCGCACCCGTTTCTCGACCGCGCGCAACCGTCGTTCCAGATCGGTGCGTTCCCGCGGTACCTTGCCGATGGCGTCCCACTTGTCGGTGAGCGCCCGCAGCGCCGCACGTGCTGCATCGGGATCGGCGGTGTCGATGCGCTCCGCCTCGGCCAGCAGCGCCTCTTTGGCATCGGCGTTGGCCTTGAACTCGGCGTCGCGCTCCGCGGTCACCGAGTTACGCGCCGAGAAGAACGTGTCCTGAGCGGCCTTGAAGCGGCGCCAGAGTGCGTCGTCGACCTCTTTGCTGGCGCGGCCCACAGATTTCCACTCGGCCAACAGGTCACGGAACGCGGCGCTGGTGTTGCCCCAGTCCGTGGAATCGGAGAGCGCTTCGGCGCGCACACACAGCTTCTCCTTGGCCTGCTTGGCGCCGGCCCGCTCGCGGTCCAGCTCCGAGAAGTGCGAGCCGCGGCGCCGGTTGAACGTCTCCCGCGCGGCCGAATAGCGCTTCCACAGCGCGTCATCGGTCTTGCGGTCCAGGCCGGTGATGGCCTTCCACTCGTCGAGGATGGTGCGCAGCCGATCGCCGGCGGCCTTCCACTGTGTCGAGTTCGCGGCCAGGTCCTCGGCTTCGGCGGCCAGCGCCTCCTTGCGGGCGATCTGCTCGGCGCGGTGCTCGTCGCGGCGGGCGCGCTCGGCCACCGCGGCGGCTTCGGCGTGCTGGGCGATGGCGGCCAGCCGGGCTGCCAGAGAGTCCACGTCACCGAGCACGTGCGCCTCGGGCAGGGTCTCGGCCAGACTCGCGGCCGCGGCCTTGATCTTGCGGGCGTCGCCGGTGCCGGACTCCAGCCGGTGCTCCATCAACGCCACCTCGGTGGACAGGTCGTCGAACCGCCGGCCGAAGTGTTCGTAGGCGGCTTCGGCGTCACCGGCCTGCCACGACCCGATCACCCGTTCACCGGACCCGGTGATCAGCCACACGGTGCCGTCGTCGTCGACCCGGCCGAACCGGTGCGGATCACTCGACGGCGCGGCGGGCACGGGCGCGGCTGCCGGGGCCGCCGCCGGTCGGGGCCCAGGACGCGGGCCGGGTCTTGCGCCCGGCCGGGGCCCGGGAGTGGGAACGGGACGCGGTGACGAGGTGGCGTCGCCGCCGTGAGTCGGCTCGCCGGAAGTCGAGTCGGAATTGGTCATTTGTCCCTGCCCTCCACGTGGTCTCCCACGCACTGCCGCGCAACGCGGCGCCTGTCCTGACTGGTCACTGTCTCGCTCTAGTCTGATACGCCAGACCCGGCGGGACGCTACTACTGTCTTGTAGAGGGTATTCAAGCAGGTCGCACTCCGACATACCGCTACGTTGACGTTGCGTTCTGAGGCGCGGTCGCATCACGTCGTGATCACCCACCGATAACAGCCGGGAGGTTCTCGATGGGTAAGGCGGATCTGGCCGCCCTCTGTGCGCTGGGCGCCGCCCTGTTCATCGCCATCGGTGACGTGATCCACCAACGATCCGCGCACGAGGTCACCGACGACTCGGTGAGCCACCTGGGGCTGTTCCTGAGGCTGCTCAAGGACACCGGCTGGTGGTTGGGCAGCATTGTGGCGGCCGTGGGGTTCCTGCTGCAGGCAGCGGCTCTGGGGCTGGGTTCGGTGCTGCTGGTGCAAGCGCTCCTGGTCACCTCGCTGCTGTTCGCGCTGCCCATCAGCGCGCGGGCCGCCCACCGCCGTGTCACCCGCTGGGAATGGACCTGGGCTGCGCTGCTGGCCGCGTCGGTGATCGTCATCGTGACCGTCGGCAATCCCACCGCAGGTCAATCGCGGGCCTCGATGGACACCTGGGCCCTGGTCGGATTGATCCTGGGTCCGCTGCTGATCCTGGCCGTCATCGGCGCACGCCTGTGGTCGGGTCCGGCGAGCGCCGTCCTGCTCGCGTTGGTCTCCGGAGCTCTCTGGGGTGTATTCGCGGTGCTCCTCAAAGGTGTGGTGGACGTGCTGGGTGACGGCATCGTGGCGGTGCTGCGCTCTCCCGAGCTCTACCTCTGGGCCGCCGTCGGAATCGCGGGCACGGCCTGGCAGCAGTCGTCGTTCCGGGCCGGCGCGCTGACCGCGTCACTGCCGACCATGACGGTCACCGAACCCATCGTGGCGTCGGTCCTGGGCATCGTCGTGCTGGGGGAGACCTTGCGTCCGGGTGAGATCGGGCTGTTCGTGTTGATCGGCGCGATCGCACTGATGGTGGTGTCGACGGCCATGCTGGCCCGCGGCGAAGCCGCCGGAGCCGACGACGCCGAAGGGGTGGCGGCCACCAGCGAATAGCGGCACGGACGTTAGCGTGGTCAGCGTGTTGGTGGCCGTCGCGATCGTTCCGTCCGCGCCTGTGCTGGTGCCCGAACTGGCCGGCGCCGCTGCCGCTGAAACCGCCGATCTGCGTGAGGCGGTGCTGCGCGCGGCGGCGACACTGCCCGAACGGTGGGTCGCGCTCGGTGTGGGCACCGGTGACCAGACCTGGCAGTCGGCGGCGGGCACGTTCGCCGGCTACGGCGTCGAGGTCGGGGTGCGTCTGTCGCCCGAGGCCGGGCCTCTCGCCGAGCTGCCGTTGTGTGCGTTGATCGCCGGCTGGATCCGAGGGCAGGTCCGCCCCGACGCCCGCGTACAGGTGCGGGAGTCGCCCGCCACGTTGTCCGCAGCGGAGGCGCTGGCCCGCGGTCGCGGCCTGCGTGCGGAGATCGACGCGGCCGCCGAGCCTGTCGGTGTCCTGGTGGTGGCCGACGGCTGCCCCACCCTGACCCCGGGCGCACCCGGTGGCCATGACCCGGCGACGGTCGCGGTGCAAGCCGGCCTCGACGACGCCTTGGCCGGCGGGGACACGACGGCTCTCCAGGCACTCCCGGACACCGTCGTCGGCCGGGTCGCCTTCGCGGTGCTGGCCGGGCTCGTCGAGCCGGGGCCGCACGGCACCAAGGAGCTCTACCGTGGCGCACCCTTCGGGGTCGGGTACCACGTCGGCGTCTGGCACCCGTGATGCCACGACCCATCGCCCTCATCGGCCCCACCGGGACCGGCAAATCCGATCTCGCGTTGCAGGTCGCCGAGAAGCTGGGCGCGGCCGAGGTGGTGAACGCCGACGCGATGCAGCTCTATCGCGGTATGGACATCGGCACCGCCAAACTGCCGGTCGAGCAACGACGCGGCATCGTCCACCACCAACTCGACGTACTCGAGGTCACCGAGACCGCGACCGTCGCCCGGTATCAGCAGGACGCCGCCGCGGATGTGGAGGCCATCGCTGCACGCGGCGCGGTGCCGCTGATCGTCGGCGGATCGATGCTCTACATCCAGTCACTGCTGGACAACTGGGCCTTCCCGGCCACCGATCCGCAAGTGCGGGCACGCTGGGAGGAGCGGCTGGCCGAGGTGGGTGTCGCCGCGCTGCACGCGGAGCTGGCCCGCCAGGACCCCGCCGCGGCGGCCTCCATTCTCGCCACCGACGGGCGGCGGGTGGTGCGGGCGCTCGAGGTGATCGAACTGACCGGCCGGCCCTTCGCCGCGTCGGCCCCGAAGATCGGCATACCGCGCTGGGACACGCTGATCATCGGCTTGGATTGGCAGACAGAGCTTCTCGACGCGCGGCTGCAGAGGCGCACCGATGCCATGTTCGACGGTGGCCTGGTTCAGGAAGTGCAGCGGCTGCTCGGAGTCGGCCTGCGCGACGGGGTGACCGCCGCGCGGGCGCTCGGGTATGCACAGGTGCTCGCCGCGCTCGACGATGGCGAGGAGTCGATGGCCCAGGCCCGGGAGGCGACCTTCGTCGGCACCCGGCGCTACGTGCGCAGGCAGCGATCCTGGTTCCGTCGCGACCACCGGGTGCACTGGCTCGACGGCTCCGATCCCGGGAACGCGGACGCGGTGCTGCGCAGCTGGCGCGACGTATCCTGAACGGATGGATTTCGCCAAAGGTCACGGCACGCAGAACGACTTCGTGCTGCTCCCTGACCTCGACGCGGAACTGGTGCTGACACCTGCCGCGGTCGCCGCGGTGTGCGACCGGCGCCGCGGGCTCGGCGCCGACGGCCTGCTGCGGGTCACCACCGCGGGGGCGCTGGTGTCGGCGGGCGTGCTCGACCGGCTGCCCGAAGGCGTCGCGGCCGGCGACTGGTTCATGGACTACCGCAACGCCGACGGTTCGACCGCCCAGATGTGCGGTAACGGCGTACGTGTGTTCAGCCACTACCTGCGGGCCGCCGGCCTGGAGCAGCGTGACGAATTCGTGGTGGGCTCGCTGGCGGGGCCCCGTCCGGTGGCGGTGCACCACGCCGATGAACTGCACGCCGACGTCACCGTCGAGATGGGTAAGGCCAACACCACCGGCACCGGCGACGCGGTGGTGGGTGGACGGCGGTTCACCGGCGTCGCGGTGGACGTCGGCAATCCCCACCTGGCGTGCGTCGGCGTGAGCCCCGAGGACCTGGCCGCTCTCGACGTCGCCGCGCCGGTCCAGTTCGACGCCGGGCAGTTTCCCGAGGCGGTCAACATCGAGGTGCTCACCGCTCCGGCCGGGGGAGCCGTCTCCATGCGGGTCCACGAACGGGGGGTCGGCGAAACCCGCTCCTGCGGCACCGGCACCGTCGCGGCCACGGTCGCCGCGCTTCGCCATCTCGGCGAGCAGACCGGCACCCTGACCGTGCGCGTTCCCGGCGGTGAAGTCACCGTCACCATCACCGAGGCCACCAGTTACCTCCGGGGCCCGTCAGAATTGGTGGCACACGGCCAGCTGTCGCAGGAATGGTGGGCGGCTCTTGAACGTTAATTGGGGTGCATGAAAAGTGATCTCCGTGCGAATCTGTATTCGCCTATGACTGAATATCCGTTTAATCACAATCCCAGCGTCGGTGAGCTGGCACTCGATGACCGCGCCGCGTTGCGCCGTGTGCACGGGCTTTCGACCGAACTCGAAGACGTCTCCGAAGTCGAATACCGCCAGCTGCGGCTGGAGCGGGTGGTACTGGTCGGCGTCTGGACCGACGGTAGCGCGGCCGACGCCGATGCGAGCCTCGCCGAACTGGCCGCACTGGCGGAAACGGCGGGCTCCGAGGTCCTCGAGGGCCTCATCCAGCGCCGCGACAAACCGGACCCGTCCACCTACATCGGTTCCGGCAAGGCCCAGGAACTGCGCGAGGTCGTCATCGCGACCGGCGCCGACACCGTGATCTGCGACGGTGAACTCTCACCCGCCCAGCTCAACGCGCTGGAAAAGGCCGTCAAGGTCAAGGTCATCGACCGCACCGCGCTGATCCTCGACATCTTCGCCCAGCACGCCACCAGCCGCGAAGGCAAGGCGCAGGTGTCGCTGGCGCAAATGGAATACATGCTGCCGCGGCTGCGCGGCTGGGGTGAGTCGATGTCCCGGCAGGCCGGTGGCCGCGCCGGTGGCGCGGGCGGCGGCGTGGGTACCCGTGGTCCCGGTGAAACCAAGATCGAGACCGACCGTCGTCGCATCCGGGAACGGATGTCGAAGCTGCGCCGCGAGATTCGCGATATGAAGAAGATCCGCGACACCCAGCGCAGCACGCGGGTCCGCAGTGACGTCCCGCAACTGGCGATAGTCGGCTACACCAACGCGGGCAAGTCCAGCCTGCTCAACGCCCTGACCGGGGCCGGTGTGCTGGTGGAGAACGCGTTGTTCGCCACCCTCGAGCCCACCACCCGGCGCGGCCAGTTCGACGACGGCAGGCCGTTCGTGCTCACCGATACCGTCGGCTTTGTCCGGCACCTGCCCACCCAGCTGGTCGAGGCGTTCCAGTCCACACTGGAGGAAGTGCTCGGCGCCAGTCTGCTGGTACACGTCGTCGACGGCTCCGATGCCAACCCGCTGGCCCAGATCAGTGCCGTACGTCAGGTGATCAACGAGGTGGTCGCCGATCGCAACGGCACCCGGCCACCGGAGTTGTTGGTGGTCAACAAGATCGATGCCGCAGGTGATCTGGCGCTGGCCCAGCTGCGGCGGGCGCTGCCCGAGGCGGTGTTCGTTTCGGCGCGCACCGGTGAGGGGCTGGACCGGCTGCGTCAGCGGATGAGTGAACTGGTGGAACCCACCGACGTCGCCGTCGACGTGACCATCCCGTACGACCGGGGTGATCTGGTGGCCAAGGTGCACAGCGACGGCCGGGTGGACAACGCCGAACACACCGAATCCGGCACCAGGATCAAGGGTTTCGTTCCCGCGGGACTGGCGGCCGGGCTCCGGGACTTCGCCACCCGCTAACGCCGCACCAGCGGCGGCGGCTGGTGTGCCCGCACCGGCGGCAGCGCATCGGTGAACTTCTCCACCTGCACCAGCACATGCGCGCCGGTGCATCCACGGGCCAGCGACGACGTGCCGCGGTCATCGGTGAGCACATTGGGATTCCCGTGCACGCACATGGTGTCGGGGTCGTGGGGGTCCTCGGGGTCGTACCAGGCCCCGGTGGGCAGATGCACCACCGCGGTGCGCACCGCGTCGTCGATGACGACGCCGGCCAGGCAGCTGCCACGGTCGTTGTAGACGCGGACGACGTCGCCGTTGCTCAACCCCCGGGCGGCGGCATCCACCGGATTCATCCGAATCGGTTCGCGCCCCTGGACTTTGGACATCTGACTGGTGCGTCCGGTGTCGAGCTGGCTGTGCAGCCTGGTGGCGGGCTGATTGGCGATCAGGTGCAACGGGTAGGTGGCCGCTCGTTCGCCACCCAGCCACTCCCGCGGGCGGTACCAGCGGGGGTGGCCCTTGCAGTCGTCGTATCCGAATTCGTCGATGGTGGCCGAGAAGATCTCGATGCGCCCGCTGGGAGTGCCCAGCCTGTGGGCATCAGGGTCGGCGCGGAAGTCCGCCAGCAGGGTGAGTCCCTCTTCGACGGGCAACCGCAGCGAACCCGCCGCCCAGAAGTCCTCGAAGCTCGGCACCGCGAAATCCAGGCCGGCCGCCCACTGCTGGTACAGGTGTGTCAACCACTGACCTTCGGTGCGGCCCTCGGTGAACTCCGCCCCGAAGCCGAGCTTGTCGGCCAGTGCGGCGAAGGTGTCATAGTCGTTGCGGGACTTAGCATATGGCTCGGCAAGTGCCGGCATGGCCATCAGCACCGGGTCGTTGCGGGAACCGGAGAAATCATTGCGCTCGTAGGCGGTGGTCGACGGCACCACAATGTCAGCGTGTTTGGCCATCGCCGTCCAGTACGGCTCATGCACCACCACGGTGTCCATCCGTGCCAACCCGCGACGCAACCGCGCCAGGTTCTGGTGGTGATGGAACGGGTTGCCGCCGGCCCAGTACACACACCGGATGTCGGGATAGGTCAACCGCAGCCCGTTGTAGTCGAACTGTTCACCGGGATGCAGCAGCATATCGCTGACCGCGGCGACCGGGATGAACGTGCGAACCGGGTTGAGGCCCTGGGGGAGCACGGGCAGTCGGCACCGCAGCGGCGCGAGCCCCGGTTCGTTCATTGAGCCGTAGCCGTGGCCGAAACCTCCACCGGGAAGGCCTATCTGGCCCAGCATCGCGGCCAGCGTCAGCCCCATCCACGGCGCCTGTTCGCCGTGTTCGATGCGCTGCAGTGACCAGCTGACCGTGACGATGGACCGGCAGGCGGCCATGCGTCGGGCCAACTGCCGCAAGGCGTCTGCGGGCAGTTCGCAGAGTTCGGACGCCCATTCGGGTGACTTGGGCACCCCGTCGTCGAGGCCGAGCAGATACCGCTCGAACCTGTCGTACCCGACGCAGTACGTGGCCAGGAAGTCACGGTCGGCCAGCGCTTCGGTGGCCAGGACGTAGGCGAGTGCGAGCATGATGGCGACGTCGGTTCCCGGCACCGCGGGCAGCCACTCGTAGTCGCCGTCCACGTCGTCGCGCAACGGGGAGATCGACACGATCCGACCCCCACGGTCACGGAACCGGGCCAGGGCGTCCCGGGCCGGATGTGCCGTCGTCCCACCGTGATTCACGGCGGTGTTCTTCATGGCGATGCCCCCGAAGCACACCAGCAGATCCGTGTGCTCGGCGATCACGTCCCACTGCGTGGAGCGTTTGAAGAGATCGTCGTGGGTGCCGACGACGCGGGGCATGATCACCCCGGTGGCGCCCAGGCTGTACGAGTGCCGGGAGAAGGTGTAGCCGCCGAGCAGTTTCAAGAAGCGGTGCACCTGACTCTGTGCATGGTGGAAGCGGCCCGCGCTGGCCCATCCGTAGGACCCGCCGTAGATCGCCTCGTTGCCGAAGGTGTCGACCACGCGACGCAGTTCGGTGGCCAGCAGTTCGGTGAGTTCGTCCCACGACACCACGATGAACTCGTCGGCCCCGCGCTGCGCCGACGGGCCGGGTCCGTTCTCGAGCCACCCGCGGCGCACCGCGGGTTCGGCCACCCGGGCGCGGTGGCGCAGCGAACCCGCCAGATTGCCCAGTAGGGGCGAGGGGTTCACGTCGGTGGCCAGCGGTTGTACCGAGCTGATGTCGCCGTCGCGGACCTGGGCGTGAAAGGCGCCCCAATGCGTCAGGCTGGCCGGCGCAGATGCCATGGCGGGCAGTTTACGGGGAACTCGCGGCACGGATTTGCCGACCAACCACCCGGTTGGTATATCGTCGTCGGCAAGACGTGTTGTCAAACCCCGAACCCGGCTCCGGAGGTCCATCATGGGTAGTGCCGTCAAGTACCAGCGCACGTTGTTCGAGCCCGAACACGAACTGTTCCGCGAGTCCTACCGCACCTTCCTCGAGCGCCACGTCGCACCGCACCACGAGGAGTGGGAAAAGAACAAGATCGTCGACCGCAACGTGTGGGTCGAAGCCGGTAAGCAGGGCTTCCTGGGCATGGCGGTGCCCGAGGAGTACGGCGGCGGCGGTATCGACGACTTCCGCTACAACACCGTGATCACCGAGGAGACCACCGCCGGCCGCTACAGCGGTATCGGCTTCGGCCTGCACAACGACGTGGTGGCGCCCTATCTGCTGCGGCTGGCCACCGACGAACAGAAGCAGCGTTGGTTCCCGGGCTTCTGCAGCGGCGAGCTGATCACCGCCATCGCCATGACCGAACCCGGCACGGGCAGCGACCTGCAGGGCATCAAGACCCGCGCGGTCAAGCAGGATGACGGCAGCTGGGTGCTCAACGGCTCGAAGACGTTCATCACCAACGGAATCCACGCCGACCTGGTGATCGTCGTCGCCCAGACCGACCCGGACAAGGGCGCACAGGGCTTCTCGTTGCTGGTGGTCGAACGCGGCATGGAGGGCTTCGAGCGCGGGCGCCACCTCGACAAGATCGGGTTGGACGCCCAGGACACCGCTGAGCTGTCGTTCACCGATGTCAAGGTGCCCGCGGAGAACCTGCTCGGCGACGAGGGCATGGGCTTCATCTATCTCATGCAGAACCTGCCGCAGGAACGGCTCAACATCGCCATCATGGCCGCCGCCGCCATGGAAGCCGTTCTCGAGGAAACCATTCAATACACCAAGGAACGCAAGGCTTTCGGCAAGCCGATCGGCAGCTTCCAGAACAGCCGCTTCGTGTTGGCCGAACTCGCCACCGAAGCCACCGCTGTGCGGATCATGGTCGACGAGTTCCTGCGGCTGCATCTCGACGAAAAGCTCACCGCAGACCAGGCGGCAATGGCCAAGTGGTACACCACCGAAGCCCAGGTGCGGCTGGTCGACCGGTGTTTGCAATTGCACGGTGGTTATGGATACATGCGCGAATACACCGTCGCGCGCGCATTTCTCGATGCACGCGTGCAGACCATCTATGGCGGCACCACCGAGATCATGAAAGAGATCGTCGGCCGCAGCCTGGGGGTCTAGCAGCGTTCCATACCCGACATATTGCGCGCAAAACGCGTCGGGCCTGCACGTCAATTCGGTACCGGGTGGGTATTGTCGTCAAAATGACGGCGATATGGCCATATCGTGCTCGGCTATTGTCCGAGAGTTGACGGTGACGAATTTCGGACGACGAGATCGGCGTATGCAGGCCGGTAAACCGCGGGGAGTGGGCATGACGACGCAGCGAAACCCATTGCGATGGGCGGTCGGAATTCTGGCGGTGTGCGCGGCATTTGCGTTCGCAACGCCATTCGTTCCGGTCGCTCACGCCGACCCGCAAGGCGACGCCGCCGTAGCGATCGATCAGGCGTGGACCGGCTCCGGTGGCGACACCTCGCCGCTCGGCCCGAAGGTCGGCGGCATCTACCCGGCCGGCGCAGGCTTCGGCCAGGACTTCGTGAACGGCGCCATGTTCTTCTCGCCCGAGACCGGCGCGCGGTCGGTCTTCGGCGCCATCCTCGACAAGTACCGCTCCCTCGGCGGCCCGGCCGACAGCGGCCTCGGATTCCCCACCATCGACGAGGGGCCCGGGCGGGCTCCGGAAAGCCGTAACGTCACCTTCAGCGCACCCGAAGGTGCGGTCATCTTCTGGACGCCTGCCACGGGCGCGTGGCTGGTGCGCGGCGTGATCAACGCGGCCTGGGACCGGGTGGGCGGATCGTCGGGTCCGCTGGGTGTCCCGGTGGAGGACGAAACCTACAGCGGCGAGACCATTTCGCAGCGGTTCAGCGGTGGGCAGCTGACCTACGACACCGCCGCCAAGACCTTCACCACCACGCCGCCCGAGTTGGCCGGGCAGCTCGGGGACCTGGCGCTGCCCGACGACGCCGCATCGTCGATCGACCTCGCCTGGCGGGTGGCCGGCGGAGCTGGCGGCCAGCTCGGCGCCAAACAAGGCGACCCGTACCCCGTCGGCGACGGCACCGGCCAGGACTTCGCGGGCGGCAAGATCTTCTTCTCGCCGGACACGGGCGCGCACGTCGTCAGCGGCACCATTCTGGAGAAGTACGAGGCCGCGGGTGGGCCTACCGGCGAACTCGGTTTCCCGACCGCCAACGAGGCCGACGGCGACGTGCCCGGCAGCCGGATCAGCACCTTCGGCGCCGAGGGTGACCCGGTGATCGTGTGGACTGCCGAACACGGCGCCGTGATCGTGCGCGGGCCGATGAAGGCGGCGTGGGACGAGCTCGGCGGTAGCGGCGGTGATCTCGGCGTCCCGATCGCCGACCAGACCGGCGACGGCACCATCACGCAGAACTTCAGCGGCGGGCAGGTCACGTACAACAGCAGCACCAACAGCTTCAGTACGCAGCCGCCGGAGCTCGCCGAACGGCTGGCTGGACTCGATCTCCCCCAGCAGGCCAGCCCCACCTCGGCGCCTGCCGCTGCGCCCGCGGCTCAGGGTGATGACAGCGGCACCGAGGGATCGGGTTCGAAGAGCTGGTACCTGTGGGTGCTCATCCCGCTGGCGATCCTGCTTCTGGCCTCGTTGGCGGCGTTCGCGGTGATGCGACAGCGCCGCAACGCCGGCCCAGGCGCCGGCGGCGGTTTCCGTCCGGGTGGTGCGCCGGGGAACCACGACGTCTTCGATGAGGCCTCGCATGGGGGGCGCGACGAGGACGAACACGCCAGATGGGAATCCGCGGGCGCAGGACAGAGCAGTGGGCCGTCGAAGTTCGGCGATGCCGAGCCCGACGACACCGACTACCTGGCCGCGCAGCCGCCGTGGGCCAAACGTGAGCCCGGCGCCCAGCCGTGGAGCGAGCCGGCCGTACCGACCGCGGGGTTGGCGGCTGCCGCTACCGGCCCCGATCTGTTCACCCATCACGGTGCGCACGAGGCCGAGGACTTCACCGCCGATGTTGAGGAGCAGGACCCCGACGCCGTTGACACCGCGCCCACGCCGGTACAGACGGAATCCGGGGAGCCGTCCGGCCGCCACGCCGCGGCGGGCGCGGAGGAGTCCCGGCCACCGTGGCTGACTGACCAAGATGCTCACGTGCCGGGGCCCGGCTCCCTGTTCGCCCCGGTATACGGTGCGGCGCCGCCGCCGGCGCAGGAAGAACCGGCCGCGCCGTCGTCTGATGTCGATGAACCGGGCTACGCGGCGCCCGTCGGCGCGACCTTCGAGGATGGGGACGGCGGCCTGTCACCGTCTCCGTACGCCGAGCCCGGGTATGGGCAACCGGATGCTTCGTTGTCCGGCGAAACGCCGAGCGAGTACGGACGGCCGGAGTACGCACAGCCGGAGTACACGCCGTCGGAGTACGCACAGCCGGAGTACACGCCGTCGCCCTTCGAGCGACCCGATGACGAACGGCCGACAGACGGCCCGTCACCGACCGCCTCGTCGGCGCCTCCGGCGATCCATCTTCCGCTGGATGACCCCGATGAAGCGCCGGAGGGTTACCCCATCAAGGGAAGTATGCGCACGGGGACCTACCACTCGCCCGGCTCTGCTTCCTACGATGTGACGGTCGCTGAAATCTGGTTCGCCTCAGAGGATTTGGCCGAATCCAACGGATTCACCAAAGCGGAGTGAGCTCACCCGCCCCCGCGGGATGGGTCAGCTCACCCCGTCCGGGTCAGATCTTCCGGATGACGGTGACAACCTTGCCGAGGATCGCGGCGTCGTTGCCCGGGATCGGGTCGAACGCGGGATTGTGCGGCATCAGCCAGACCTGACCGCTGGTGCGCTTGAAGGTCTTGACCGTGGCTTCGCCGTCGATCATCGCGGCCACGATATCGCCGTTGTCGGCCACGGCCTGCTGCCGCACCACCACCCAGTCCCCGTCGCAGATGGCCGCGTCGATCATCGATTCGCCGACCACCTTGAGCAGGAACAGCGATCCCTCGCCCACGAGTTCGCGGGGTAGCGGGAAGACGTCCTCGACGGCCTGTTCGGCCAGGATCGGACCGCCGGCAGCGATTCGGCCGAGCACCGGGACGAAGGTGGGTTCCGGCAACGCGTCCGAACCCGCGACGTCGGTGAGCACTGCCGGCGCGGCGTCGTCGGCACCCCGGACATCGACGGCTCGCGGCCGGTTCGGGTCACGGCGCAGATAGCCCTTGCGCTCGAGAGTGCGGAGTTGGTGGGCGACCGACGAGGTGGACGTCAGGCCCACGGCATCGCCGATCTCACGGATGCTCGGCGGATAGCCCCTGCTGGTCACCGAGGCGCGGATCACCTCGAGGATGGTGCGCTGCCGTTCGGTCAGCGATGGATCGGGGGAGTTGTCACGCGGTCTACCTGTGCCGCCTTGCGCGTCTGAACCTGTGCCAGTGCTGTCACCCATGGCCCTGAATGTAATCGCAGCGACCGACAGAATCAAACATGTGTTCGAGGCGTGTCGCGGAACCGGGTGCCCGTCGCTGTGCGCGGCCTGGTGCCCGGCGGCCGATTTCACGAAGTGGGGCTGGAGTGACCCCTGGGGCGGAAGTTTTTGTCGGTGGGTCGTTCTATGGTTCGGCTACAAATCGATCACATGTTCGGTTGGCACTATCTTATCGAACATGTGATCGACTAGATTCGAACACAGGAGCGAACGATGGCACAGCTCAACCGGGCTCGGTACCGGATCTCTGCAGGACACCATTTTCTCGGGTCGGAAGGAACGGACATGACACTCATCGACACTCTGCCTCCGCGCCACGCGCAGCCGCGTCCCGTGGACGGCGCGCCGCGGCCGGTACGTCGGCGCACCGACGCCGGACAGGTGAGGCGCAGGCCGATGGAGGTGCGTCCGGCCGGTGCGCCGGTCCGCCGGCGCGGTACGGGTGTGCCGGTCTCGCGGGCGCCGCATCGTCGTCGCCGGAGCATCACGCCGGTCACCACGGTCGGGCTGGCGCTGCTGGCGGCGCTGATCACCGTGTGGCTCGGCGCTGTCGCCCAGTTCGGTGAGGCCATCCAGGGCGCCACGGCCCCGACTCCGAGCAAACTGGCCGTCGTGCAGGTGCAGAGCGGGGAAACGCTGCAGACCGTCGCGGCCCGGGTCGCTCCCGGCGTGCCGATCGGCGACACGGTGCAGCAGATTCGCGAGCTCAACCAGCTCGAGAGTGTGGCCTTGACGGCCGGTCAGACGCTCATCGCGCCCGTGGGCTGAGTCCGTGTCGGACCACGACGAATCCAGGTGGTGCACAACCGTGATGGCGATGGGAATGCGCAGGACTGCGCCCAGAGCGATGGCGGTGGCTCAGCTCGGCGCGGCGCAGGTACTCTCTGAAGCGGGAGTAACACGTGTCCAGTGCGGCGAAGGAGCGGTGATGCACTGTCCTTTCTGCCGGCATCCGGATTCTCGTGTGGTCGATTCCCGCGAAGCCGATGAAGGCCAAGCCATTCGACGTCGGCGGTCATGCCCGGAATGTGGCCGGCGGTTCACCACGGTCGAGACCGCAGTGCTCGCAGTGGTCAAGCGGAGCGGCGTCACCGAACCGTTCTCTCGCGAGAAGGTGATGCGCGGCGTGCGACGGGCGTGCCAAGGCCGTCAAGTAGACGAGGACGCACTGCACCATCTCGCCCAACAGGTGGAGGACACCATTCGTGCGGCGGGTTCACCAGAGGTGCCGAGCAATGAGGTCGGCTTGGCGATTCTGGGACCGCTTCGCGAGCTCGACGAGGTTGCCTATCTGCGATTCGCGTCGGTGTACCGCTCGTTCTCTTCGGCCGAGGACTTCGAACAGGAGATCCGCGCGCTGCGCGAGCACCGACGGGTGACGGCCACCAGTTGAAACAGGAGTCCGAGGCTGCGAGGTAGTCGAAGGGTTCCGGGCTCGCAGGCGGTCACGCCAACTCGACGTTGGTGACGCCATCGCTGACCACCCGGCCGGCGACATGAACCCATCCGTCCGGACTCCACCGCGTGCGGATCTGTGACCCTTGTCCTTGCGTGATCGCCAGGTCGCGACTGAGGTACTCGGTGATCCGCACTGCCGCCGCGCCGGTGGCCTCGTCCTCAGGGACTCCGAGATTGGCGGCAAACATTCGTGAGCGCAGTGCACCGGCGTCGCGGTCGAGCCAGGTCCACAGATAATGCTGAATGTCGTCGGAGTAATCGCTGGGATCGGCGGCGGCCAGCTCCTCGAGTGAGGGGAGTTCGCGAATCGCGAACTCCGGTGCCCATTCCGCGCGGGCGCTGATCGATGTCAGCTCATCGTCACCGTCGAGGCCGTAACCGACCTGGACGATCCCCGCGGGAACCTGCAGAGTGTGCACCGGTGTGCCTTGGTCCTTCAACCACCACGAGGCGCCGACGGTGGGATGGCCTGCGAACGGCAATTCGGTTGCCGGAGTGAAGATCCTGGCGTGCGCCGTACTGCTCCCGGGTGCCGGCAGGTCAATGAAAACAGTTTCGCTGTAACCCAATTGCGTGGCCAGCCGTTGGCGGTCTCGAGGCGCGACGGCGGTGGCGTCGACCACACCCAGGGGATTTCCGAACTTGCCGGCCGAATCGGTGAACACCCGTAGCACTGTGACATCGATACCCATGGGTCGACTCTACTTGCCGTTTGGCGCCGTTCGGCGATCCCGTGAATCAGGTCGCGCTGCGCTCGTCGGTGCCCATCGCATCGAGCACCGCGACCTTGGTGTCGACGGTGCCCGACATCGCCCGCTCGCTGATGCCGCTGCGCAGCAGTTGGCGCAATGCCGTCTGGTCGTACTCGGCGGGTTCGGTGGAATCGATGAAACGCTCCACCACCTCGACGAAGCGATCCGGGTCGTCGTGGAAGGGGAAGTGTCCGGACCCCTTGAAGATCTCCAGTTGCGAACCCGGCATCGCCGCATGCGCCATGTGGGCGTGACTGACCGGGATCACCACGTCGCGGTCGCCCCAAATGAGCTGAACCGGAACCGATTCGGTCAAATAGCAGCGGTCCAGCATGGTGACCACCTGGCCGCGCCAGTCGACGACAGCGCGCAGTGTGCGAGTGAAAGCCGAGGACGCGGTGGGTTCGGGAAGATCGCGCAGGATCCGAAGGACATTGGGCAGTTCGCGTCCCAACGCCGTACTGCCGAGCACGCCGCCGGCAACTTTGCCTGCCATCTGCACCGCGGGCAACACCAACGGAAGACGCAGCAGCGCCAGCGCTTCCCCGCCCATGGGCAATGACGCCATCCGCAGCGCGATGTTGACATCGCGGGTCACTCCGCCCGCGCCGACGAGTATGAGGCGGTCGACCAATTGCGGGAACTGGTATGCGAATTGCATGGCCACGCCGCCGCCCAGCGAATGGCCGACGACGGTGACCTTCTCGATGTCGAGCACACCGAGCAGGTCGCGCATGCCGTTGGCGTACGCGGCCACCGAATAGTCTGCGCGCGGCTTGTCGGATTGACCGTGACCGAGCAGATCCGGTGCGATGACGGTGAACCGCTGGGCCAGCTTGGACTGCACCGTCGACCACGCGGTGGAATTGTCACCGATGCCGTGGATCAGCAGCAACGCCGGACCGGACCCGGCGATGCGGAACGCACGCCGGTACCCGTGAATGGTGCGGAAATCCAGGGTCGGCGTCAGCTCGCGGACCGAACGCAGATTCGGCTTGCGGGTACTCATGCGCCCGGCACCCGGCGACGAGGGCTACAGCAGCCAGGGGACGTTGCCGAGGTGGATGTCATATGCGCCAACTTCGTCGGGCCCCATAGCGGCGGAACTGAGGCGGATCAAGTGGTTCCGTTGTCGTCACGGAACGGATCCTGGAAGTTGTCGCCGGCTTGCTGGGCCAGGAATCGCTCAAACTCCGCTCCGAGTTCGTCACCGCTGGGGAGTTCCTCATCCCTGGCCAGCAGGGAGCGGTTCTCTTGTGCGGCAACGAATGCATCGTACTGTCGCTCGAGGGCGCTCACCACCTGAGCCACTTCCGGGCTGCCTTCGACCTGTTCGTCGATCTTGATACGGATCTCTGCCGCTGCTTCATCGAGGCCGTCCACCGGAATCTCCAGGGAACTGGCACCGGCCACGTGTTCGAGCAGCGCTTTGGCCGCGTCCGGGTAATCGGTCTGCGCCAAGTAGTGCGGCACGTGGACGGTGAAACCCATGACCTCGTGACCGTGTTGCGCCATGCGGTACTCGAGCAGGTTGGAGACGCTGCCCGGAACCTGGACCTCACCGACCCACGGCGTGTGATCGGCGATGAGTTCCCGGTTGTTGGCGTGTGCGGTCAACGTCACCGGCCGGGTGTGGGGCACCGCCATCGGGATGGCGCCCAGCCCGATGGTGCGGCGCACCCCGAGTCGCTCGGCCAACAGGCGGACAGCGGTGATGAAACGTTCCCACTTCAGATCCGGCTCCATCCCTGCCAGCAGCAGGAACGGCGTGCCCACGCTGTCGTGCAGGGCGTACAGGTTGAGCTCGGGGTTTTCGTAATGGGTGAAGTGATCGGTCTTGAACGTCATCAGCGGGCGACGCGACCGGTAGTCGAGCAATTCATCGATGGCGAAGGACGCCACCAACTCGGTGTCCAGCGACTGCCGGAGGTGCTCGGCGGCCAACTTGATCGCATGCCCCGCATCTGAGAAGCCTTCCAGGGCGTGCACCAATACGGGTCCGCGTCCGTCAGCTGACGACAGCTGCGGCGCAGGGAACTCGAGCTCGTACATCCCGCTCTGCTCGGGCTGGTAGCGCCGATCCTCGTGCGGGGTCGAGTCTTCTGCGGGGTCGTCGATGTGACCCATCTACTCTCGCCTCCTCGTCGCGGCGCCGTCATCACGCGTTGGCGCACCGTGTCCCTCTAGTTTCCCTCAATGCCTTGCCTGCGGCGTCGCGGACCCACCCATGAATCAACGTTGCAGGGTGTTCCGGGCATTCCGGGGGATACCCACCGCCGCGGCGGCAGTCGCAGGTCCGGTCAGCGAGCGCGGAACTGGTTGAGGGCACGCAGCTTGTTCATCACATCCAATGCCGCCACCTTGTACGCCTCGGAGAACGTGGGGTAGTTGAACACCGCGTCCACCAGGTACTCGACGGTGCCGCCGCAACCCATCACGGCCTGGCCGATGTGCACCATCTCGGTGGCGTTGGTGCCGAAGATGTGGACGCCGAGCAGGCGCAAATCCTCGGTGGACACCAGCAGCTTGAGCATGCCGTAGGAATCACCGGCGATCTGGCCGCGAGCCAGTTCCCGGTAGCGGGAGACGCCGACTTCGTACGGGATCGCCGATTTGGTCAGATCGATCTCGGTGGCACCGACATAGGACACCTCGGGGATGGAGTAGATGCCGATGGGCTGGAGTTCGGTCATACCGTGGCAGGGTTCGCCGAAGGCGTGGTAGGCCGCCAGCCGGCCCTGGTCCATCGAGGTCGCGGCCAGGGCGGGGAAGCCGATGACATCGCCTACGGCGTAGATGTGGTCGACCTTGGTCTGATAGTTGTCGTCGACGAAGATGCGGCCGCGGTTGTCGGCCTCCAGCCCGGCGTTGGCCAGATCGAGGTGATCGGTCTGGCCCTGACGTCCGGCCGAGTACATCACGGTCTCGGCCGGGATCTGTTTGCCGCTCGCCAGCGTGGTGACCGTCCCGGACGCACCGACGTCCACCGCGGTCACTTCCTCGCCGAAACGGAACGTCACCGCGAGGTCACGTAGGTGGAACTTGAGTGCCTCGATGATCTCCGGGTCGCAGAAGTCCAGCATCGATTCCCGCTTCTCGACCACGGTCACCTTGGTGCCGAGTGCGGCGAACATCGACGCGTATTCGATGCCGATGACACCGGCACCCACCACGACCATCGAGGTCGGCAGCATCTTCAGGTCCAGGATGCCGTCGGAATCCAGAACCCGGTCCTCGTCGAATTCGACACCGGCAGGTCGCGCCGGTTTTGTCCCGGTGGCGATGACGATGTGCTCACCGCTGACGGTCACGCGGTCTCCGCGGCCGGGGTTCTCGACGAGGAGGGTGTGCTCGTCGACGAACCGTGCGTGCCCGGTGTAGAGCTCGATCCGGTTGCGCATCAACTGACTGCGCACGACATCGATCTCCTTGCCGATCACGTGCTGGGTGCGGGCCAGCAGATCGGCCGGCGTGATCTTCTCCTTGACGCGGTAGCTGGCGCCGTACAGTTCGCGCTGGTTCATACCGGTGAGATAGACCACGGCCTCGCGCAGCGTTTTCGATGGGATGGTGCCGGTGTTGACGCAGACGCCGCCGAGCATGCGACCGCGTTCGATGACCGCAACCGTCTTGCCCAGCTTGGCCGCCGCGATCGCCGCTTTCTGTCCGCCAGGTCCAGAGCCGATGACCACCAGGTCGTATTCCTGCATCGAAGCCATGCGTAGCTGTCTACGCCGGTTGACCGTCGCCCGCATGCCGACAGTGTCAATACCGCGTGAACAATGCTCGCCGGCCGGCATCCAGAGTTCGCACTTCATGCACAGCGCGGTGCCTCGGCCCGGTGCAGCGGCAGCCGGCTGACGGCCGTGGTTGCCAGCGTCAGCGGCATGACATCTCATCGCCCTGAATTCGACCGTCCCGAGTTCGACCACCACCCCGATTTCGATCTGAACAGGCCCGGCGCATTGATCGCGGCCCTGCCCGCGATTCTGGGCTTCACACCGCTGAACTCGCTGGTTCTGGTGTCTGTGGAACGCGGCCAGGTCGGCGCCGTGCTGCGTGTGGACCTCGGTGACGACCTGATCGACAACCTCGAGAATCTGGTCTCGGTGGCGGCGTCGGCCCGGCCCGACGCGGCGATCGCGATCATCGTCGACGCCCAAGGAGCGCTGTGCCCGTCGTGCGGGGACGAACATCGCCGGTTGTGCGCCGCATTGTCGGAGGAGCTGAGCCTGCACGATATTCCGTTGTGGGCCGCACACCTGGTGGACCGGGTGGCAGCCGGCGGGCGGTGGCACTGTGTCGACGGCTGCGGTTCCCGGGGACGGGTGGACGATCCGGCGAGCTCCCCGGTCACCGTGGCCGCGGTGCTGGACGGCCGGCGGCTCTACGGGCGGCGCGAGGATCTGCAAGCGGTCATCGCCGTCGAGGATGTCGGACGCTCACAACGGATCGCCGACGCGGTGGCCGCCCTGCGCGCCGGGGCCAGTGGCCAGCCGGTCGGGGATGCGGCGCAGCGAGCACGTCGTGCGGTGGAGGATGCGTTGGCCGCAACAGCACGGGTTGCCTCCGGTGCCGATCTGACCGACGCCGAGATCGCGGTGGTGGCCCGCGGTCTGGCTGATCCGCAGGTCCGGGACATCTTGTATGCGCTGGCAGTAGGCGAGTACGCCGGCGCGGCGGAGACCATGTGGGCCACGCTGGCGCGCGTGCTCCCGGAGTCACTGCGGGTCGAAGCGCTGGTGCAGCTGGCGTTCTCCGCCTACGCCCGCGGTGACGGCCCGCTGGCCGGGGTGTCGTTGGACGCCGCGTTGCGGATCGACGCGGCACACCGGATGGCGGTCATGCTCGACACCGCGTTACAGGGAGGCATGCGGCCGGAGCAGATCCGTGAACTGGCACAGACCAGTTACCGGTTGGCCGACCAGTTGGGTGTGGTGTTGCCGCGACGGCAGACGTTCGGGCAGCGGGCCGGATGAGATCCGGCGGCGCGGCTGGGTGTCAGACCTTCTCGACCTTGACGGCGTGCGCCATCTCGTGGGGGAGTTCGACCTGCTCGTGGCCCGGGATCACGATGGTGACTCCGCCGTGCGGGTTGGTCTCCACGGTGACGCGGGCATTGGGTACCACGCCGGCTTCCTTGAGCCGTCCGATCAGCATGGTGTCGCCCTGCACGTGCTCGGTGAGCTGCCGCACGACGACCGCCACCGGCGATCCGGCTGGCAGCTCGGTCAGCCGCACCAGGTTGAGCTGTTCGACGTCCTCGCCGCTGCCGATGCCCAGCTCGGACAGCCCGGGAATGGGATTGCCGAACGGCGACACGGTCGGGTTGTCGAGCACGGCGACGAGGCGACGCTCCACGTCCTCGCTCATCACGTGTTCCCACCGGCAGGCTTCGGCGTGCACTTCCTCCCAGAGCAGACCGATCACGTCGACCAGCAGCCGCTCGGCCAACCGGTGCTTGCGCATCACGGCGATTGCCAGCGCGCGGCCGGTTTCGGTGAGTTCGAGATGCCGGTCACCGGCGACGTGCAACAGACCGTCGCGCTCCATCCGGGACACGGTCTGGCTGACGGTGGGGCCGCTCTGCTCGAGGCGTTCGGCAATACGCGCGCGCAGCGGGATGACGCCCTCTTCTTCGAGGTCGTAGATCGTCCGCAGATACATCTCTGTGGTATCGACCAGGTCGTTCATGTGGCACCTCCGTCGCCGACGAGTCTACTTGGGCAGCTGCGCCAATGGGCCGCTCTCACAGGGCGCGGCGAGCATGATGATTGTCCCTCACCGCGGACAGCAGTGCGCCCGCCGGTCCGGGGACGACGGCGGGCGCACCTTCCGGGCGTGGACTGGGATCAGCTTGCGTACGAGCGCAGCCGGTCGGCGCGCTCACCGTGGCGCAGTTTCGCCATTACTTCACGCTCGATCTGACGCACACGTTCGCGGGAGAGGCCGAACAGCTTGCCGATCTGATCCAGCGTGCGGGGCTGGCCGTCGTCGAGGCCGAACCGCAACCGGATCACCTGGTGCTCGCGCTCGTCCAGAGTGGACAGCACACTGCGGATGTCGGTGTGCAGCAGTTCGGAGATCACCGCGTTCTCGGCCGAAAGTGCTTCGGCGTCCTCGATGAAGTCACCGAGCGGAGCCTCTTCGTCGCTGCCGACGGGCATGTCCAGCGACACCGGGTCGCGGCTGTGCTCCAACAGGTCGTTGATCTTCTCGACGGGAATGCCCGATTCCTCGGCCAGTTCTTCGTCGGTGGCTTCGCGGCCGAGGTTCTGGTGCATCTCACGCTTGATCCGGGCCAGCTTGTTGACCTGTTCGACAAGATGGACCGGGAGCCGGATGGTGCGGCTCTGGTCGGCCATGCCGCGGGTGATCGCCTGCCGGATCCACCACGTCGCGTATGTCGAGAACTTGAAACCCTTGGTGTAGTCGAACTTTTCCATCGCGCGGATCAGGCCGAGGTTGCCCTCCTGGATCAGGTCCAGCAGCGGCATCCCGCGCCCGGTGTACCGCTTGGCCAACGAAACGACCAGGCGCAGGTTGGCCTCCAGCAGATGGCTACGGGCCGCCTGCCCGTCCCGAACGACGGCAGCGAGATCGCGTTTGCGGTTCTCGCCGAGGCGTTTCCGAGTTTCCAGCAGATGCTGCGCGTACAGGCCCGCCTCGATGCGCTTGGCCAACTCAACCTCATCGGCGGCGTTGAGCAACGCCGTCTTGCCGATACCGTTCAGATACACCCGTACGAGGTCGGCGGCAGGGCTCTGGGCATCCAGATCGCCCTCGATTCGGGTAACGGCGGCATTTGCCATATCGGCCTCCTAGTGGCTCGAACTGTCATGTGGTTCAACGCCTGACTGGAGTGAAGAGTTCCCACAGATCTGTCGATTAACACGCGCTGACATGCGCAAATGCGCGGGTGACCTGAGAATGCTCTGAGAATCGAACTAGAAGTCCCTCATTTGGGAGCTTTTGCCGTCGGCAGGGTCCGTCACGCCGGGATCCACATCGGGCATGCCGGGTAGGAGTGCCGGCCGCTCGGCCGTGGGGAACAAGGGAATCCGATGGTCCGTGCGCGAGAATCGGCGCGGCTCCTCGCGCTTACGCGGTGGGCGGTCGTTGGCGATCAGTACCGCGACCCACGGCAGCGGAATGGACACCGCGACGATAAGCAGTGAGACCCAACCGTTTTCCCACACGCCGTAGGCCGCGGCAGCCAGAAGCAACGCCGGAATGCGAAATGACATGATCGTCAAATATTTCCGGACGCGCTTGCGATGTTCTTCTTCGTACGGGGGAGCAGCCTGGGTGATGAGTATCGGCTTCCCGTCATCGTCGAAACCCAGCTGCGGGCTGTGCTTCATACCTCTACTGTGGCACAACTGAGGCCATTCGGGGCCGGCGGGACCCAATGGTTTGTGGACCGTCATTTTCTCGGCAGAATAGGGCGTATGCAGACCGACACCCTCGAACGGACCGATGCTGACGAACGGACCGACGACGGCACCGACAGCGACCGGCCCAAGTTCTTCCATTACGTCAAGAAAGACAAGATCGCCGAAAGCGCGGTGATGGGCACGCACGTCGTCGCGTTGTGCGGCGAGGTCTTCCCGGTCACCAAGTCGGCCAAGCCGGGCTCTCCGGTGTGCCCCGACTGCAAACGCATCTACGAAACCCTCAAGAAGGGCTGAGCCCGCCCGGCCTCACGGCTGGGCGTGCAGGTCGAGCTGGCCGTCGATCGGAGGCTCACCCGGTTTGCGGGATGGCGGCGGCGCCGCGTCCGGTGTCTCGGTGTCGGCCGGGGCCGCGGTGCCGTTCTTCTCCGCAGCTTTCCGCTTGAGCCAGAACCGCAGTTGGTTGGCGTGGGTCTGCGGCGCCGGCCATTCCTCCTGGATCGCGGCATTGAGCTCGGCGCCGATCATGATGGCGAATCCGAGGAAGAATGCGAACAACAGGAACGCGATGGGTGTCGCCAACGCGCCGTAGGTGTAGCCGGTCTTGGTGATCGAACTCAGGTACACCCGCAGGCCGACGGTCGCCACCAGGAAGACCGCCGTCGCCAGCACGGCGCCGACCAACAGTCGATGCGTCGGCAGCGGCTCCGGTAACGACAACCGGTACAGCACCGTCACCAAGATCAGCAGGCTCACGATGAGCACCGGGAAATAGCCGTACTGCAGCACGTTGTCCCAGCTGTCCGGGATGTACTCGGCGATCTTGCGGGGGCCCAGTGCCACGAACGGTGCCGAGGCGATCACGATCAGCAGACCGGCCACGTAGAGCCCCAGCGCGTAGAACCGCTGCCGCACCGGATGTCGTAGCGGAGTCTGATCGTGAGCCTCGACGATCGAGTCCACCCAGGCCGAGATGGCCGACGAGCCGGCCCACAGGGAGATCACGAAGCCCAGCGACACCACCTCACCCCGCGCACCCGCGACGATGTCGCGGATCGTCGGTTCGATGATCTCGTTGACGATGTTCTCCGAGAAGAAGCTGCTGGTGGTCGCGATCAGCTGGTTCTCGATGGTGACCAGGGTGTCCGGCCCGAACAACGGTGCGATGTAGGCCAGGCTGCCGAGCATGCCGAGCAGAAGCGGCGGCAGCGACAGGACCGACCAGAACCCCGCTTGCGCGGCTTCGGAGAAGATCGAATCGTCCCACGCCTTGGAGAGCGTGCGCTTGGTGATGTGCCAGATGTGGTGGCGAGAAGGCTTCGTGCGCTGGTCACTCATGTCGGTGTCCAGCATCCCTGACCGCAGCCGTTAATGCCTAGCAGCGGCCCCGGCGCGCCGGGTGGACCTACAGCTCGGCTGAGCTGACCTCCAGCACCGCGGCCAACTCGACAAGCTTGGCCTCGTGCTCGTTTGCGTGGTGCTGGCAGAACAGCAGCACGGCTCCTGAAGGCAGTTTCGCAACGACACGGGCGGCAGCACCGCAACGGTCGCAGCGATCAGCCCGGGTCAACTCGGGACTGGTCAGAGTTGCGTTCATGGCTCCTCCGTTTCTCGCGTGGTTTCTACTGTCTCAGACGTTTTCGGTTCCGGCCTTGTTCCCGAGGCGTTCACCGGTGTGTCGTGTCTCACCCCGGATCCGTTTCATTACGGCAAGGTGGGAACGTGACCAACACTTCCGCGGTTCTGGTGCATCTGTGCGGTGCAGACGAATGGGCGGCCGCTTCATCGGGAGCGGAGTACCGTCCTGCATCACTGACCGACATCGGCTTCATCCATCTTTCAACGCCTGAGCAGGTACACCTGCCGGCGAACCGGTTGTTCTCCGGGCGCACCGATTTGGTACTGCTGTACCTGACTCCCGAGCTGCTGATGGGGCCGCTGCGCTGGGAGCCGGGGGTACCGGGCGATCCGGAAGCGATGTTGTTCCCACATTTGTACGCACCCATGCCGGTGGCGGCTGTGAGAAGTATCACCGCCTACCTACCCGGCCCCGACGGCACGTTTCCGCCGCTGACCGTGGGTCAGTCGGACCCGTCGACGTAAGCGTCCGCCTCGATCTCGATCAGCAGGTCCGGCGCGATGAGTGCACTGACCTCGACCATGGTGGCCACCGGGCCGATGGCCGCGAAGTACTCCGCGTGCACGGCGGCCACCTCAGGCCACAGCGAGATGTCGGTGACGAACATCCGGGTGCGGACCACATCGGACAGTCGCGCACCGGCCTGCTCGAGGGCCGCCGCGATACGGTCCAGCGCGTCACGCGTCTGCGCGGCGATGTCGGCTCCGGCGCCGGTGGTACCCGCCACCGCCACGAACGGCCCGGTGCGGACCGCCCGCGAGTAGCCGACGACGCGTTCGTACTCCGCCCCGGAGGAGATGTTCTGCCGCACGCCTAGATGTACTGACCTGAGAGGTTAGGTACGCGGCTGGCGGGTGCGTTACCTGCGAGTGCGGTGTGGCCGCGGTGATGATTGTAGTGGTGTAGCCAGATCGGGAACTCGGCGCAACGTTCGGCGTCGCTGGTGTAGAGGCGCGCATAGGCCCATTCGTCGGCCAACGTGCGATGAAACCTCTCCACCTTGCCGTTGGTCTGCGGTCGGTAGGGTCGGGTGCGGCGGTGTTCTATGTCACCGAGCGCGTCTCGGAATGTCTGAGACCGGTAGCAGGATCCGTTGTCGGTCAATACTTTCCGTACGGTGAAGCCGCATTTGTTGAACCAGGAATGCGCACGTAGCCAGAACTGTGCAGCCGTCTCTTTGCATTCGTCGCTGAGGATCTCTGAATAGGCCAGCCGGGAGTGCGCGTCGATGGCGGTGTGCAGAAAGTGATAGCCGCGCCGTCCGTCATTGTCCGCTCCGGTGCCGTGGCGTTTGTCCGCCCGAGAGTGGCGCCGACCTGCACTTCGGCCCAGCATCCGCCACCCGCCGCCGGCCGGGATCTTGCCGAGCTTTTTGACATCGACATGCACCAGGTCACCCGGAGCGGCGGACTCCATCCGCCGAATGACCCGCCCGGTGGGTCGGTCCAGCCAGCAGAGCCTGGCCAGCTTGTAGCGGGTCAGAACGCGGTGCACGGTCGAGACGTTCAAGCTCAGGTGGTAGGCGATCCGGGCGGGGCCCCAACGCCGGATGACGCGGACTTTGATGATGCGACGTTCGGTCCGGGTCGAGGTCTGATTGGGGCTGCGGTGGGGCCGTGAGCTGCGATCGGCCATCCCGGCCGGCCCTTCCTCGCGGTAGCGCTTCGCCCAGCGCTGGGCGGTGGTGACGGCGACCTGGAATCGTTCGGCAGCTCGTCGCAGCGACCAGCCATCCTCGATGATGCAGCGAGCCAGGCGCAGACGCCCGGTTTCTGACAAGGGGGCATTACGGTGGGACACGAAGACCTCCGAGATGAGTTGGTGCGTTCCTTAGACAGCTCGCACTTCACTCGGAGGTCTTCTTCATGTCACCACGCCACGCCGTAATCCGTACCTAACGTCCGTGGTCAGTACACCTAGACCGGCCGAGCCTCGACGAGCGACAACGGCCCTGCTGTCGGGATGACCCGCGTCTGTCGAAAGCCGGCTCGCGACAACAGCGTTGCGTACTCGCCCGCGGTGCGTTCGCGACCGCCGGAATTGACCAGCATCTCCAGATCCAGCAACAGACCCGGGTGCGGGGGAGCGCCCTGGGGCAAGACCATCTCGAACAACAGCACCACGCCGTCCTCGGCGATCGCGGTGCGGATGTTGCGCAAGATCGTCAGCGCCCGTTCGTCGTCCCAGTCATGGATGATCGCTTTGAGCAGATACGTGTCGGCGCCCTCGGGCACGCGTTCGAAGAACGACCCGCCCTCGGAGGTGGCACGGCTGCTCACCCCGGCGGTCTCGAAAGCCGGCCCGGCGTCGGCCACCACCGAGGGCAAGTCGTAGAGCACCCCGCGGGCCCCCGGAGCCGCAGCCAGGACGGCGGCCAGCAATGCGCCGTGACCGCCGCCCACGTCGACGACGAGGCGGCGCGGCGTGAAGTCGTATGCCGGCACCGCGGCAGTGATCGCCATGGCCGAGACGGCGGTCATGGCATCGTTGAAGACCCGAGCGTACTCCGGATGGGCGTCCAGGTACTCGAAAAGCTGTGTGCCGCGCAGCTTTTCAACCGCGGTCTGGCCGGTCTGCACACAGTGCAGCAATTCGCCCCAATGCTCCCAGTGCGGCGGGCTGCCCAACATCGCGAGCATGGGTGCCATGGAGCCATCGGCATCGGTTCGCAATGTGTTGCCCGCGGCGGTCAGAGCGAAGCGACCATCTCGCCTGAGCCTGAAGATCCCCTGGCTGGCCAGCGCCCGCATCAAGCGGAAAGTGGCATCGGGGTTCGCGCCCACCCGGCGGGCCACGTCGTCGGCCGTCAGCGCGCCGCCTGCCAGAGTGTCGGCGATACTCAGCTCGACCGCGACGTGCAACGCCTGGGTGACCCACGCCCCTTGAGCCAGCTCGACAACGGTGATACTCGCCGGGGCCGTCGCGCGGAGCAGGAAACCGAGCCCGGCGCGCACCCTGCCGACGCCGTTGATCAGCCAGGCCGGCGGGGTTTTCGGGGGAGCGGGCACGTGGCGTAACGATAGCGGCGGTTGTCCCTCGGTGGGGGACAACCGCCGCTATGACAAGAACAAGACGAGTTTCTAGTCCAGGTAGTCGCGCAGCACCTGAGAACGGCTGGGGTGGCGCAGCTTTGACATGGTCTTCGACTCGATCTGACGGATCCGCTCGCGGGTGACGCCGTAGACCTGGCCGATCTCGTCGAGCGTGCGGGGCTGACCGTCGGTGAGACCGAACCGCAGCCGGACCACGCCGGCTTCACGCTCGGAGAGCGTCTCCAGCACCGACTGCAGCTGATCCTGCAGCAGGGTGAAGCTCACCGCATCGACGGCCACCACGGCCTCGGAATCCTCGATGAAGTCGCCGAGCTGCGAGTCGCCCTCGTCGCCGATGGTCTGGTCCAGGGAGATGGGCTCACGCGCGTACTGCTGGATCTCCAGCACCTTCTCCGGCGTGATGTCCATTTCCTTCGCGAGTTCCTCGGGCGTGGGCTCGCGGCCCAGGTCCTGCAGCAGCTCGCGCTGGATACGGCCCAGCTTGTTGATGACCTCGACCATGTGCACCGGGATACGGATGGTGCGGGCCTGGTCGGCCATGGCGCGGGTGATGGCCTGACGGATCCACCACGTGGCGTACGTAGAGAACTTGTAGCCCTTGGTGTAGTCGAACTTCTCCACCGCGCGGATCAGACCGAGGTTGCCCTCCTGGATCAGGTC
This sequence comes from Mycobacterium sp. Soil_C_30, assembly GCF_057656995.1. NCBI lineage: Bacteria > Bacillati > Actinomycetota > Actinomycetes > Mycobacteriales > Mycobacteriaceae > Mycobacterium > Mycobacterium sp. Soil_C_30. The sequence continues at coordinate 189,174 of NZ_JBDGJH010000007.1, forward strand.
CAGGAACGCCATGCCGCGACCGGTGTAGCGCTTGGCCAGTGAGACGACCAGACGCAGGTTGGCTTCGAGCAGGTGGTTCTTGGCGCGGTCGCCGTCGCGGCAGATCCACATCATGTCGCGGCGCTGCGCGGCGGGCAGCTTCTCGCCCTTGTCGGACAGCTCCGCCATCAACTGGGTGGCGTAGAGGCCGGCCTCGATGCGCTTGGCGAGCTCGACCTCCTCCTCGGCGTTGAGGAGCGCCACCTTGCCGATCTGCTTGAGGTACGCACGTACCGAGTCGGCGGAGGCGGTGAGTTCGGCGTCCTTACGGGCCTGCCGCAGCGCCTCGGACTCTTCCTCGTCCCAGACGAAGTCGCCGGAGGCCTTGTCCTTTTCCGACGGCTCGGAGATCTCCTCTTCCTCGCCTTCGGTGGCCGGCTTCGCGGGGGTGACGCCTGCGGCCACACCCTCACCCTCGGCTTCGTCACCGTCGGCGTCGTCGTCCTCGATCTCGTCTTCGAGTTCGAGGTCGCCGTCTTCGAGTTCGTCGCCCGGTTCGGCTTCTAGGTCGTCGTCGAGGGTGTCGATCTCTTCGGCGTCGCCGGAGTCATCGCCCTCGGCCTTGGGAGCTGCCTTCTTGGGGCGACCCCGCGCCGGCGCGCCGTCGGCCTTGGCCTTGGTGGCCCGCTTGGCCGGGGCCTTGGTGGCCCGTTTGGCGGGAGCCTTCTTGGCGGGCGCTACTGCGGCGCCTGCCGCAGGATCCTGCACAGCGCTGGGAACTGTGTCTTCGGTTGCCGGGCTTGCTTTTATCGCTGCCACGTACACCCTTTCGGTCTTGCTGACTTTCGGTGGCTATGGGCAAGCGCCACCGAAAGCGTCGGCTATCGGAATTATTCGGCGTCAGTCTCGGGAGGAGTTTCGCCGCTATCCGTGTGGCGGCCGCCTCGACCATTGTAACTACTGAGACGGCCTGCTCCGCGCCGAGCAGGCAAAATTTTCGCCGCTATCAGTGTGTTCCGTGGGTGACGTCACCTTGCGAGGCCATCGCCGCGCCGACAATTCCGGCTGTGTTCTGGAGCGCCGCAGCAACCACCGGGGTGCGGTTCTCGAGCAGCGGAATCCATTTGTCGGCTTTGCGGCTGATTCCGCCGCCGGCGATGAACAGATCAGGCCAGATCGCGTTCTCGATGGCGATCAGCACCCTGGTCACCTCTTTGGTCCAGCGCTCGTAGCTCCACTCCTTGCGCTCTTTGACCGATGAGGCGGCCCGGTGTTCGGCCTCTTTGCCGCCGACCTCCAGGTGACCGAACTCGGTGTTGGGTAGGAGCACCCCGTTGTGGATGACCGCCGACCCGATGCCGGTCCCGAACGTGAGCAACACGATGACCCCGGTGTTGTCCTTACCCGCGCCGAAACGTTCCTCGGCGAGTCCGGCGGCGTCGGCATCGTTGAGCACGGTGACGTCCTGGCCGTTGAGTGCGCCGCTGATGATCTCGTTGACCTGCGTGCCGATCCACGCCTTGTCCACGTTGGCCGCGGTGCGCACCACCCCGTTGGTGACCACACCCGGGTAGGTGACACCCAGGGGCCCGTCCCAGCCGAACTCCCTGACCACCGCGGCGACGGTTTGGGCGACCGCCTCCGGTGTGGCCGGCTGCGGCGTGGGCAGCTTGAAACGCTCGCCGATCAGCAGGCCGGTTTCGAGGTCGACGATGCCACCCTTGACGCCGCTACCTCCGACGTCGATGCCGAAGCCGCGGCGCTGCGCAGAGGAAGACGTATCGGGTGCAGTCATTGCTGTGCTCCTGGCGTGGCTGGCGGTAGGCGATCCACACCTTAGTGTGTCGACGCCCACTTGGTGGCAGTGTCACCGGGTGTGCATCGTGTGTTGCGATAGTGGGGTGACTTCGCAGAGCTCGACGCCCGAATCCGCCCACCCCGCAGCGCCGAGTGCCGCACTCGGTGCCGGTGATCTCGCCCACTTGCGTGATGTGGCGCGACAGATCGCCACCGAGGCCGCGGTGTTCGTCCGGCGCCGACGCGCCGAGGTGTTCGGGGACTCACCGGAAGCCGCCGACGGTGAGGTCGCAACCGGCGCCGTGCGCGCCAAGAGCACGCCCACCGACCCGGTCACGATCGTCGACACCGAAACCGAACGACTGCTTCGGGACCGGCTGGCTCAGCTTCGTCCGGGCGATCCGGTGCTGGGCGAGGAAGGCGGCGGCCCGGCCGCCGGCGTGCCCGCCGGTGCCGTCACCTGGGTGCTCGATCCCATCGATGGCACGGTGAACTTCGTCTACGGCATCCCCGCCTATGGCGTCTCGGTCGCCGCCCAGGTGGATGGCGTGTCCGTGGCGGGCGCGGTGGCCGATGTGGTTTCCGGTGAGGTGTACTCGGCGGCCCTGGGCCAGGGCGCGCATGTCGAAGGACCCGGGGGGCGAAGGGCATTGCGGTGTAATGCCGTCGGCGATCTGTCGATGGCGCTGCTGGGCACCGGTTTCGGGTACGCGCCGAACCGGCGGGCGGCGCAGGGGGTGCTGCTGTCGCAGGTGATGCCGTCGGTGCGTGATGTGCGCCGGATCGGTTCTGCTGCGCTGGACCTGTGCATGGTGGCTGCGGGCCGGCTCGATCTGTACTACGAGCACCGGCTCAACGTGTGGGACTGGGCAGCGGGAGCGCTGGTGGCGGCTGAGGCCGGTGCGCACATGCTCTTTCCCTCTGAGCCCGCGCAGTTGCTGGTGGCCGCCGCACCCGGTGTGGCCGCCGAGTTCCACGGTGTGCTGGACCGGCTGGGCGCCCTGGGGCCCATCCCCGAGTAGGGGTCAGCAGCTCGCCGAGTGGATCTTGGTCAGCAACGCGGGATCGGCCGGCTCGGTGGCGTCGGGCTGCAGGCCGGCCAGTACCGCGTCGATGTCATCGCTGTGGGTCAGCTCGGTGAAGTCGGTGCCGATCACCAGGTCGACGGTGTCGTTGTCGCGCTCGTCGCGAAACAGCTCGGTGCACGGCGCCACCAGCCACACCGCTGCGGCGGCGGCCTCCCCGGACGGGCCGAATCTGATCTGGCCCTGGCAGGTCAGGCGGGTCGAGGCGTAGATCGGGTCGTTGGCGGCCGTGGGCTGGGCGAACCCGAGGTCGCGAAGCTCGCCGGACACCTCGGCGGCCTGGCCGCCCTGACCGCTGGCGTTGAGCACGGTGATCTTGGTGTCGACGAGTTTGGCCGGTTCGACGCCCGCCATGTCGGTGCTGGCGACCTGCTGCCCCAACTTGGGGGTGGCGGGGTCGGCAGGCGGGGGCGGCGGATTGCACACGGCGGCCTCGACCACCTCAGGCGGCCGGGTCAAGGCGATGGTCCAGACCAGGCCGGTGATCACCGCGAGGACTGCGGCCACGACGATGCCGGGCCAGATGTTGCGGCGCCGGAACGGCAAACCCCGCTTGTCGAATGCTGTGCCTTCGGTGATGTGCGCGACCACGCCTGCACTCTAGAGGTCGTCGGCGCTTCGACGGACTGCCGGCTCCGTTCAAGTGTGATGTAAATCACACTTGAACAGAGGGTGTTCCGGGCACGAATCGTTTGGCGGAAGCGTTCGGCACTGGTACAAAGCTCTGCTGGCAAGGCTTGCGAGCGGGGAACCAAGAGGGGAAGAAGACGATGGCTACCGACTATGACGCTCCAAGGCGCAATGAGACCGATGACGTTTCCGAGGATTCGTTGGAGGAACTCAAGGCGCGGCGGAACGAAGCGCAGTCGGCCGTAGTCGACGTCGACGAGGGCGAAACCGCCGAATCGTTCGAGTTGCCTGGTGCCGACCTGTCCGGTGAAGAGTTGTCCGTCCGCGTCGTGCCCAAGCAGGCCGACGAGTTCACCTGCTCGAGCTGCTTCCTCGTTCATCACCGCAGCCGCCTCGCCAGCGAGAAGAACGGGATGATGATCTGCAGCGACTGCGCCGCCTGAGTCCGAGGTTGCGACGTCCGTCAGCTGCGCAGCGCGGACAGCACTCGCTCAGGGTGCCTGCAGCTGACCAGCCAGTACGGGGTGGGGTCGTCGGGGTCATCGAGGACCACCAGGACCATCGGCCCCACCCAGCCCTTGTGCAGCACGTAGGCCGCCGGATCGAGCTGCCGGCCCATGGCGGCTGACTTGGCCGTCCGCGGAATCTCCGCCGACCGGGAAATCACCGACGCGGGTAGGTGCGCCTGCCCGGCCCACAGTTCGGTGGTGCCGCCGGTGGAGATCACCGCCACCTCGGAGCGTCCCAACCACACCAGTGCTGCAGCGGCTACCCCGAACAGCACCGCGAACGCCACCCAGTCGGGGAGCCCCTGAACGCCCTGATTGACCTCCAAGGCAATCAGTCCGGCCAAGCCGAATCCCAATGGCCACCACCACCAAGGCACCCACAGACGCTCGCGGTAGCGCACCGTCTGCGAGGTCTCACGCGTTCCCGCCACCGGGCCAAGAGTAGTCTCATGCCTCGTGTCGACCCGCCTGGCGGTGGTCCGTCTGGACCAGGAACTGCCTCTGCCCAGCCGCGCCCACGAAGGTGACGCCGGCGTGGACCTTTTCAGCGCCCAGGATGTGGAACTGGCGCCCGGCCACCGCGCCCTCGTGCCCACCGGCGTCGCGGTCGCGATCCCCGTCGGCATGGTCGGTCTGATCCATCCTCGATCGGGTTTGGCTGCGCGCGTGGGCCTTTCGATCGTCAACAGCCCCGGCACCATCGATGCCGGCTACCGCGGTGAGATCAAGGTCTCGTTGATCAATCTCGATCCGGTGGCACCGATCGTGATCAGCCGGGGCGACCGGATAGCGCAGCTGATAGTGCAGCGCGTCGAGCTACCCGAACTTGTCGAGGTCTCGTCCTTCGACGAGGCGGGTTTGGGGGACACCACCCGTGGCGAAGGCGGCCACGGCTCATCGGGAGGACATTCGAGCTTGTGATGGCATTCGGAAAACACCACAAAGAAGAGCCGGGCGACGACGCGGCCGAGGCCACGGAAAGCGCGGCTGCGGTCGGTGACGACCTCGATGGCCCGTTCGACATCGAGGATTTCGACGACCCCGAGGTGGCCAAGGTCGGTCGGCTGGACCTGGGCTCGGTGCTCATCCCGATGCCGGCTGCCGGGCAGGTGCAGGTCGAGCTGAGCCAGACCGGTGTGCCGAGCGCTGTGTGGGTGGTGACGCCCAACGGCCGCTTCACCATCGCCGCCTACGCCGCCCCCAAGAGCGCGGGGCTGTGGCGGGAGGTGGCCGGTGAACTGGCCGAGTCGCTGCGCAAGGACACCGCGCAGGTGAGCATCGAGTCCGGTCCGTGGGGCCGTGAGGTGGTCGGGGCCGCCTCCGGTGCGGTGCGTTTCATCGGCGTCGACGGCTACCGGTGGATGATCCGCTGCGTGGTCAACGCCGGCCACGAGACCATCGAGGCGTTGACGGTGGAGGCGCGAAAAGCTCTGGCCGACACCGTAGTTCGTCGCGACAGCACTCCGCTGCCGGTGCGTACGCCACTGCCGGTGCAACTGCCCGAACCGATGGCCGCACAGCTGCGCGCCGCCGCTGAGCAGGCCGCCCAGCAGCAGCAGGGCGCCGGTCAACAGCAGGCGGGTCAGCAGCCGCCGACGCCGGCCGCTCGACGTAGCGCGCAGGGATCGGCCATGCAGCAGCTGCGCAGCACCATCACGGGCGGCTGACCGACGAGCGACTCGCGCGCGGAGCTTGCGGAGTGCGCGGGGAGGAGTCGGTCGAATCGGGCACTGACCGACGAGCGACTCGCGCGCGGAGCTTGCGGAGTGCGCGATCAGGCCGAGATGTCGGTCAGCGCGGCCAGACAAGCCGCGCCGAGCACGGCGGGGTCGTGGCCGAATTCGTCGAGTGTGACCGTGCGCAGCGCGGCATGCGGAGCCGCAGCCACCCATTCCACGCCGACTTCCAGCGGGTGCACGGGATCGTCGGTGGCCGACACCACGCCCATCGGGGCGCGTAGCGTCTCGAGCTGACCACTGGTGGGCGCGACGTACCGGGCGGCTTCCTCCATCGCGTCGGGCAGATCCGGCCACTGGCCCACCCAGGAGCGGGTCAGTTCATCAGCCAACCAGACCGGGCTGGAGTCACGCATCCGCGCGGTCGCGGCCACCAGGCCGTCGCGCCGCAATTCCTGCGCCGAGTGCAACGCGGCTTGCGCCGCGGGCGCCGTGTCCGGGGGGCCCGTCCACGCCGGTAGCGCCGCCAACACCGCGACAATCCGGTCCGGGTGGGCGATGGCCCACGCGGCACCGACCGCAGCGCCCAGCGACACCCCAGCCACCGCGATGGGGCCTTCCCGGGCGGCGTCGTCGAGCGCCTGGCGGTAGCCCGCGATCAGCCGGCCGGGCTGTGGCGCGTGCGGCAGCGGCACGGCACCAACGCTGTGAAGTGCCTGGGCGAAGGCGCGGTAGGTGTAGTCGTCGTCGGAGCCAGTGCCAGGCAGCAGAACGGTCGACACACCGCGCAGATCAACAGCCATGTGGTTGATCGTGCCTGGTATCGGCGGAAAGTGAAGGTTTGGCCGGGGTGCGGCGTGGCAATAGGGAACCAACAGGTCTACCGTGTCGTTGGCACTGTGAATCTGCTGGAATGTCAGGAGTGACCATGGCTGCGGCCGAAGGTTATCTGCGTCGGCTCACCCGTCGCTTGACGGAGGATCCCGAGCAGCGGGACGCCGAGGAATTGACGGACGAAGCGGCCGTCACCGGAGCACAGCGCGCTATCGACTGCCAGCGTGGCCAGGAGGTCACGATGGTGGGGACGCTGCGAAGCGTCGAGGCCAACGCCAAGGGGTGTGCCGGTGGCGTCAAAGCCGAACTGTTCGACGGCACCGACACGGTGACGTTGGTGTGGCTGGGGCAGCGCCGCATCCCGGGTATCGACTCCGGGCGCACGTTGCGGGTGCACGGCCGGGTCGGCAAGCTCGACAACGGCGGCAAGGCGATCTACAACCCGCACTACGAGATTCAGCGGTGACCGAAGACAACACCAGCCAGGAAGCGGAGACCCGCACCAGCGCTCAGGCCCTGATGGACCAGATGGGCGGCGTCAGCGGTCTGATCTACTCCTCGCTGCCGGTCGTCGCGTTCGTACCCGTCTCGTCGGCCTTCGGCCTGGTGCCCGCCATCGTGTCCGCGCTGGCCATCGCCGCGCTGATCCTGGTGTGGCGGCTGGTCCGCAAGGAATCGGTACAGCCGGCGGTGTCGGGGTTCATCGGCGTGGGATTCTGCGCCTTGATCGCCTACCTGGTCGGGGAGGCGAAAGGGTATTTCCTCTACGGCATCTGGATGTCGCTGCTGTGGGCTGTGGTGTTCGCGGTGTCGGTGCTGATCCGCCGCCCGGTGGCGGGCTACCTGTGGAGCTGGGTCGGCGGCAAGGGCAAGGACTGGCGCTCGGTACGCGGTGCCGTGCGGGCCTTCGATCTCGCGACGCTGACCTGGGTGCTGGTGTTCGCGTCCCGTTTCGTGGTGCAGAACCACCTCTACGACGCCGACCAGACCGGCTGGCTGGGCTTCGCCCGCATCGCGATGGGCTGGCCCCTGACCGCGATCGCCGCGCTGGTCACCTACTTCGCGATCAAGGCAGCCCAGCGGGCCATCGAGGCCGCTGAACCGGCCGAACCGGCGCCGCAGCCCGATCTGGAGACCGGTACCGCACGGCAGCCCGACTAGCGATGGCCGGCCGTGACCCGGCCGGCCGGGCGCTGATCGCCGTCACGATCCTGGCGTCGTTCGTCGCGTTCCTCGACGGCTCGGTGGTCAATCTCGCCCTGCCTGCCATCTCCACCGATCTCGGCGGCGGCCTGAGTTTGCAACAGTGGGTGGTCGACGGCTATCTGCTGGCTCTGGGCGCACTCATCCTGGTGGCCGGCGCCGTCTCCGATGCGTTCGGCCGACTTGCGGTACTGCGGGCCGGTCTGGTGTTGTTCGCGCTGGCTTCGCTGCTGTGCGCGGTGGCGCCGAATGGGGCGCTGCTCATCGCGGCGCGCTGCCTGCAGGGCGTGGGTGCGGCATTCCTGGTGCCCAGTTCGCTGGCCATGCTCAACGAGCGGTTCAGCGGGCCGGAGCAGGCCAGAGCCATCGGCATCTGGACGGCCTGGACCGGGACCGCTTTCGTGGTGGGCCCGCTGCTGGGTGGTGTGCTGGTGGACGCCCTGAACTGGCGATGGATCTTCGCGGTCAACCTGCCCCCGGTGGTGCTCACCCTGTACCTGAGCGCCCGGCTGGCCCCACATCCGGCGCCCGCCGCCCGCAGCATCCGCGATGTCGATGGTCTCGGAGCGGCGCTGGCCGCACTGGGGTTGACGGGCACCGTCTTCGCGCTCATCGAACAGCAGCGGCTGGGGCCGTCGCATCCGCTGGTGGTGGGTGCGTTCGTCGCCGGCATCAGCGCTCTGGCGGCGTTCCCGTTCTGGGAGCGCCGGGCCCGTCATCCGATGATGCCGCTGTCGATCTTCGGATCCCGCAACTTCGCGGTGGCCAACGCGGCGACGGTGTTCCTCTACGCCGGGGTGTCGCTGGGGATGCTGCTGGTGACGCTGTTCCTCCAGGAGACAGTGCATTTGAGCGCCACCCAGGCCGGGCTGGCCACGCTGCCGGTGCCGGTGCTGTCGTTCTTCCTGGCGGCGCGGTTCGGTGCGTTGGCGGGCCGGCACGGGCCGCGCGTGTACATGGCGGCGGGCCCGCTGATCGCCGCGGTGGGCTTCGCCCTGATGGCCCGCGTGAACGCGGATTTCGACTTCTGGACCCAGTTGTTGCCCGGCCTGGTGCTGTTCGCCCTCGGCCTGACGATGACGGTGTCGCCGCTGACGGCGACCGTGCTCGGCGCCGTCGACCCGGTGCACAGCGGTATCGGGTCGGCCGTCAACAACGCGGTGTCCCGGATCGCGGGACTGATCGCCATCGCCTTCATGTCCGTGATCGTGGGCAGCACAATCGATTTCGCCGGATTCCAGCGCGGCATGCTGGTGACCGCGGTGCTGTTCGCGACGGCCGGGCTGATCTCCGCCGCCGGAATCCGCACCCCACCCACCACCGCGTCGGTGGCGCCGGTGGACAGCGCGCGCTGTCTGGACCGGGGCCGCTGAGGCTCTAGGAGTTCTGCGCCCCCGCGGGCAGCAGCAGCGCGCGCAGATCGCCTTCGACCTCGGGGGAAGCCACCAGCAGCAGCTCGTCGCCGCCCTCGAGAGGTTCATCGGACTGCGGCACGATCACCCGGTTGCCCCGCAGGATCGTCACCAGCGCCGCATCCCGGGGCAGGTCCAGTTTGCGCACCGGCTTACCACCCCACGGGGTGTCGTCGGGAAGGGTGATCTCCAGCAGGTTGGCCTCACCCTTGCGGAACTCCATGATGTGCACCAGGTCGCCGACCGCAACTGCTTCTTCCACCAGCGAGGCCAACATGCGCGGGGTGGACACTGCCACGTCCACGCCCCAGGCCTCGTCGAATAACCACTCGTTGCGCGGATCGTTGACCCGGGCCACCACGCGGGAGACCGCGAACTCGGTCTTGGCCAACAGCGAGAGCACCACGTTGGCTTTGTCGTCCCCGGTGGCTGCGATCACCACGTCGAAATCCTCGGCGCGCACCGACTCCAGCAGGGACAGCTCGCAGGCGTCGCCGAGCCGCCAGTGGGCGGCGGGAATGGCGTCGACGTCGATGTGCTCGGCATTGCGCTCGATCAGGGTGACGTCATGGCCGTTCTCGACGAGCTCACGGGCGATCGAACGCCCTACGGCGCCGGCGCCGGCAATGGCAACTCTCATCGGCGGCGCTCCTGCCCCTGGATTGCGTCTGCGGGTTCGTCGTCACCGCGCCTCATTGGCCTGCCTCCTCACTGGGCGGCAGCGCCGCGATGGCCATCGCCTCGGCGGCGCGCCCCGACACCGCGGCGATGTAAACCTGGTCGCTGGCCTGGATCACGGTTTTGGGCTCGGGCAGGATTCCGGTGCCGAACCGGATCAGGAAGGCCACGCGCGCACCGGTGGCCGCCTCGAGGTCGGTCACCCGGCGCCCGACCCACTGTTCGTGCAACACCACTTCGGCCACCGATACGGTGCCGGTGGGGTCGCGCCAGCGGGCCGTCTCCGTGTCCCCGGTGAGGGCGTTGAGCAACCGGTCGGTGGTCCAGGGCACGGTGGCAACCGTGGGGATGCCGAGGCGTTCGTAGACCGCGGCGCGTTTGGCGTCGTAGATACGAGCCACCACCTTGCGCACGCCGAAGGTCTCACGGGCCACCCGTGCCGAGATGATGTTGGAGTTGTCGCCGGAGGACACCGCCGCGAAGGCGCCGGCCTCTTCGATGCCGGCGCGTAGCAGGACGTCGCGATCGAAGCCCATCCCGAGCACCCGGTCACCCGGGAAGTCGGGCGAAAGTCGCTGGAATGCCGTGCTCTCCCGATCGATGATGGCTACATCGTGGCCGATGCGGGCCAATCCGTCGGCGAGTGCGGCACCCACGCGGCCGCATCCCATCACCACTACTCGCACCTGGCGTCCTTTCGGCTGGTTCCCTGTGACAGGTCGCCTGCCCACTCGCGGTGAACTGACCGTACGCGGAACGCTACCGCCAATCGTGCATGGGCATACCCTTGGACCTCGTGTCCAAGCTTTCGACCGCCACTCGCCGGTTGGTTCTGGGTCGGCCGTTCCGCAGTGACAGCATGGGGCACACCCTGCTGCCCAAGCGGATCGCGCTGCCGGTGTTCGCATCCGACGCCATGTCATCCACGGCCTACGCCCCCGAAGAGATCTTCTTGGTGCTGTCGGTGGCGGGGTTGTCCGCGTATGCCCTGACGCCGTGGATCGGGCTGGCGGTGGCGTTCGTGATGTTGATCGTGGTCGCAAGCTACCGGCAGAACGTGCACGCCTATCCCTCCGGCGGTGGCGATTACGAGGTGGTCACCACCAACCTGGGCCCGACGGCGGGGCTGACGGTGGCCAGCGCGCTGCTGGTGGACTACGTGCTGACCGTGGCCGTCTCCATGGCCTCGGCGATGTCCAACATCGGATCGGCGGTGCCGTTCATCGCCCAGCACAAGGTGCTCTTCGCCGTCCTGGCGATCCTGCTGCTGATGGGGATGAACCTACGCGGTATCCGGGAGTCGGGAATCGCGTTCGCCGTCCCCACGTACGCGTTCATCGTCGGCATGTTCGTGATGCTCGGGTGGGGGCTGTTCCGCATCTACGTGCTCGGTGATCCACTGCAGGCGGAGTCCGCGGCCTTCGAGATGCATGCCGAGTCCGACGACGTGCTGGGCCTGGCGATGGTGTTCCTGGTGGCCAGGGCGTTCTCGTCGGGCTGCGCGGCGCTCACCGGCGTGGAGGCCATCAGCAACGGGGTGCCGGCGTTCCGAAAGCCGAAGTCCCGCAACGCCGCAACCACCCTGCTGATGCTCGGCGGTATCTCGGTCGCCCTGCTGATGGGAATCATCCTGCTGGCCGAGAGGGTGGGCGTGCAGATCGTCGACGATCCCGCCACCCAGCTCGAGGGCGCCCCTGCCGACTATCACCAGAAGACCCTGGTGGCGCAGCTGGCCGAAACGGTGTTCGGTGGCTTCCACCTGGGCTTCCTGCTGATCACCATCGTCACGGCGCTGATCCTGATCCTGGCCGCCAACACCGCGTTCAACGGTTTCCCGGTGCTGGGCTCGATCCTGGCTCAGGACCGCTACCTACCGCGTCAGCTGCACACCCGCGGTGACCGCTTGGCGTTCTCCAACGGCATCCTGTTCCTGGCCATGGCGGCCATCGCCTTCGTGGTCGCGTTCAACGCCGAGGTGACAGCGCTGATCCAGCTCTACATCGTCGGGGTGTTCGTGTCGTTCACGCTGAGCCAGATCGGCATGGTGCGGCACTGGACCCGGCTGCTGCGCACCGAGACCGACGAGCAGGTGCGTTCCAAGATGTTTCGCTCCCGGATCATCAACACCATCGGATTGCTGTGCACCGGATCGGTTCTGGTGGTGGTGCTGATCACCAAGTTCGTCGCCGGAGCCTGGATTGCCATCGCGGCGATGGTGACGTTCTTCGTCATGATGAAGCTGATCCACCGCCACTACGAGACGGTGGCCCGTGAACTGGCCGAGCAGGAAGCCGAACAGGACGGCTCGATCGTGCTGCCCAGCCGCAACCACGCGGTGGTGTTGGTGTCCAAGTTGCATCTGCCGACGCTGCGGGCGCTGTCCTATGCGCGCGCGACGCGCCCGGATGTGCTGGAGGCCATCACGGTGAGCGTCGACGACGCCGAAACCCGTGAGCTGGTACACAAGTGGGAGGAAAGCGATGTGTCGGTCCCGCTAAAGGTGATCGCCTCGCCGTACCGCGAGATCACCCGCCCGGTGCTCGACTACGTGAAGCGCATCGGCAAGGAGTCGCCCCGCACCGTCGTGACCGTCTTCATCCCCGAATACGTGGTGGGTCATTGGTGGGAACAGGTGCTGCACAACCAGAGCGCGTTGCGACTCAAGGGGCGGCTGCTGTTCGAACCCAACGTGATGGTGACTTCTGTTCCGTGGCAATTGAATTCGTCGGAGAGGTTGAAGAAGTTGGAGCCGCAGTCGGCGCCGGGTGACGCGCGCCGGGGATTCCTCGAATGACCGAACTGACACTGACCGTCGGCGCGGCCGCCAACGGTGGCAGTTGTGTTGCCCGCCATGACGGCCGGGTGGTGTTCGTGCGCTACGCCCTACCGGGGGAGACGGTGCGGGCGCACATCACCGATGAACGCGGAGCATATTGGCACGCAGAGGCTCTCGAAGTGCTCGACCCGTCACCGGATCGGGTGCCCTCGCTGTGCCCGATCGCCGGGGTGCACGGCTCAGGATGCTGCGACATGGCCTTTGTCGACCCCGCCGCGCTGCGGGCCGTCAAGGGTGAGGTGGTGGCCAATCAGTTGCAGCGGCTCGGCGGCTTCGAGTGGTCGGGCCCCGCGCAGCAGGTGGGCGACGCCGGTGCGACGGGCTGGCGTACCCGGGTGCGGTTGGAGGCGGGCGCCGACGGGCGGCCCGGCTTTCACCGCTACCACAGCGCCGAGTTGGTCACCGACCTGCGCTGTGGTCAGCTGCCCGACCGGATGCTGGCCGAGCTGCCCGAAGACGCCATCCGCGCCGGTGATCAGGTGCATGTCGTCGTCGACGACGACGGCGACCGGCATGTGGTCTGCGGTGGCCCGCAGCGGCGCACCCGCGCGGTGGAGGGGGAGTACGAGACCACCCAGCGCGTAGGGCCGCGCACCTGGCGGCTCCCGGCGACGGCGTTCTGGCAGGCGCACCGCCACGCCGCTGCCCATTACAGCCGGCTGGTGACCTCCTGGGCGGCCGCGGAGCCGGGGATGACCGCGTGGGACCTCTATGGCGGCGCGGGTGTGTTCGCCGCAGCGCTGGCCGATGCCGTGGGCGAGCGCGGGCGCGTCATCAGCGTGGACACCTCACGGTCGGCGTCACGGGCCGGGCGGGCGGCGCTCGCCGACCTGACGCAGGTGCACTTCGTCACCGACTCGGTGCGGCGGGCACTGGCGCATCAGCGGAAAGCGGCGGTGGCCGTGTTGGACCCGCCGCGGACAGGCGCCGGCCGCGAGGTGATCGACACCCTGGCGGCGGCCGAGGTGCCGCGGGTGGTGCACATCGGTTGTGAGGCGGCGTCGTTCGCCCGCGATATCGGGCTGTACCGCAAGCACGGCTACCAGGTGCAGGAACTGACGGTGTTCGACGCCTTCCCGCTGACGCATCACGTGGAGTGCGTGGCCCTGCTGACCCGGTAGATCAGGGCCGGAGCTCCTTCGCCTGCTCGTGCCTCGCAGCCTCGGACTCCGGCGTGGGTTTGGGCCGGAGCTCCTTCGCCTGCTCGTGCCTCGCAGCCTCGGACTCCGGCCGTTAGACTCTCGGACGAAAACACGGTGTGCCGGGAAGTCTGGTCGGCGAAGTTGCCCTGAGCTCTGCCTACACCCGGGAGTAGACGTGTCCGACCAGAAACCCACCCGCGCCGCAGCACGCCTGTTCACCCGCGGCTCGTGGCCGGAGACCAAACGCCTGACCGAGGTGCTGCGTCAGGAAACCGTGGGCGGTGTGCTGCTGCTGATTGCCGCGGCCGCGGCGTTGATCTGGGCCAACTCCCCATGGTCGGGCCTCTACCACGACGTATCCGAGTTCCGGATCGGGCCGGCGGCGCTGCATCTCGATCTGTCCATCGCGGCGTGGGCGGCCGACGGCCTGCTCGCGGTGTTCTTTTTCGTCGTCGGTCTCGAGCTCAAGCGGGAGTTCGTCGCCGGCGACCTCCGCGACCCCGCCCGAGCCGCGCTGCCGATTCTGGCAGCGGTGGGCGGCATGGTGGTCCCGGCACTCGTCTACGTGGCCGTCAACGTCGGCAGCGGGTCGTCGGACACGCTGGCCGGCTGGGCGGTGCCCACCGCCACCGACATCGCGTTCGCGGTGGCCGTCCTGGCCGTGATCTCCACCCATCTGCCGAGTGCCCTGCGCACATTCCTGCTGACCCTGGCCGTGGTCGACGATCTGCTGGCCATCACGGTGATCGCGGTGTTCTACACCGATGAGGTGTCACCGGCGCCGCTGGCTCTGGCTCTGATCCCGATCGCTTTGTTCGCATTCGCCGTGCAACGGGGCTTCGCCAGGTGGTGGCTGCTGCTGCCGCTCGGCGTAGTGGCGTGGGCGCTGGTGCACGCCAGCGGCGTGCATGCCACAGTCGCCGGGGTGCTGCTCGGATTCACCGTGCCGGTGCTCGGCCGCCACGCGTGCGCGGAGCGGATGGAACACCTGGTGGGGCCGTTGTCGGCGGGCTTCGCGGTGCCGGTCTTCGCATTCTTCGCCGCCGGTGTGACGGTGGGTGGGCTGGCGGGCTTCGGCGACGCGTTGATGGACCCGGTGACCATCGGGGTGATCGCGGGGCTGGTGTTGGGCAAACCGATCGGCATTCTGGGCACCACATTTGTCCTGGCCAGATTCACCCGCGCCGACCTCGACGACGAGCTGGCCTGGCGTGATGTGCTGGGTGTCTCGATGCTCGCCGGAATCGGCTTCACCGTGTCGCTGTTGATCGGCGAACTGGCGTTCGGGTACGGCACGCAGGAGACCGCCGACACCAAGATCGGTGTGCTGGTTGGCTCCGTCGTCGCAGGTCTGCTGGCCGCGGTGGTGTTGCTGAGTCGCAACCGGGTGTACCGCAGAATCCACGAGAAGGAGACCGCGGACGCCGACCGGGACGGCGTGCCCGACATCTACCAGGCTCATCGCGACTGATCGCAGGTTCCGTGCGTAGACTGGCCGAATGCTTGATCAGATCCGCGGTCCCGCTGATCTGCAGCACCTCTCGCAGTCTCAGCTAAGTGACCTGGCAGCTGAGATCCGCGAGTTCCTGGTTCACAAGGTAGCTGCAACCGGCGGTCATTTGGGCCCCAACCTGGGTGTTGTCGAACTCACCCTCGCTTTGCACCGGGTTTTCGACTCCCCGCATGACCCGATCATCTTCGACACCGGGCATCAGGCGTACGTGCACAAGATGCTCACCGGCCGCTGCGCGGATTTCGACAGTCTGCGCAAGAAGGACGGGTTGTCGGGGTATCCGTGCCGTGACGAGAGCGAGCACGACTGGGTGGAGTCCAGCCACGCGTCGTCGGCCCTGTCGTATGCCGACGGCCTGGCCAAGGCCTTCGAACTCACCGGGCACCGCAACCGCCACGTGGTTGCCGTCGTCGGTGACGGTGCACTCACCGGAGGTATGTGCTGGGAGGCGCTGAACAACATCGCCGCCTCGCGGCGGCCTGTGGTGATCGTCGTCAACGACAACGGACGTAGTTATGCCCCCACCATCGGGGGACTGGCCGACCATCTGGCCACGCTGCGTCTGCAGCCCGGGTATGAGCGGCTGCTGGAGAAGGGCCGTGGCGCCGTGCGCGGGGTGCCCGTCATCGGCGAGTTCTGCTATCAGTGCATGCACAGCGTCAAGGCCGGTATCAAGGACGCGTTGTCGCCGCAGGTGATGTTCACCGATCTGGGCTTGAAGTACGTCGGTCCCATCGACGGACACGACGAGCACGCCGTCGAAGCGGCGCTGCGCAGTGCCCGCGGGTTCAACGCGCCGGTGATCGTGCACGTGGCCACCCGCAAGGGCATGGGCTACGGGCCGGCCGAGAACGACGAGGCCGAGCAGATGCATGCCACCGGGATCATCGATCCGCTGACCGGGCTGGCCACCACGGTGTCCGCACCGGGGTGGACCGCGGCGTTCTCCGATGAACTGATCAAGATCGCCAAGAAGCGTCGCGACGTCGTGGCGATCACGGCTGCCATGCCCGGGCCCACCGGGCTGAGCGCGTTCGGTCAGCGCTACCCGGACCGCCTGTTCGACGTCGGAATCGCCGAACAGCACGCCATGACCTCGGCTGCCGGCCTGGCCATGGGCGGGCTGCACCCGGTGGTGGCCATCTATTCGACGTTCCTGAACCGTGCCTTTGACCAGGTGATGATGGATGTGGCGTTGCACAAGCTGCCCGTCACCATGGTTCTGGACCGGGCCGGGATCACCGGCCCCGACGGCGCCAGCCACAACGGCATGTGGGACCTGTCGATGCTCGGCATCGTGCCGGGTATGCGCGTCGCCGCCCCCCGTGATGCCGCCACACTGCGCGAGGAACTGCGCGAAGCATTGGCTGTCAAGGACGGCCCCACCGCGCTGCGGTTCCCCAAAGGTGATGTCGGCAAGAACATCTCGGCGATCGAGCGGGTGTCGGGTGTCGACGTGCTGGCCCGTCCGGCCGACGGACTCTCCGATGACGTGCTCGTGGTCGCGGTCGGGCCGTTCGCGGCGATGGCGCTGGCTGTCGCCGAACGCCTCCGCAATCAGGGCATCGGCGTCACTGTCGTCGACCCGCGTTGGGTGCTGCCGGTCCCCGAGGTGATCGCGGAACTGGCCGTCGCCCACAAGCTGGTGGTCACTCTGGAGGACAACGGTGTTGCCGGTGGTATCGGCTCGGCGGTGTCATCGGCGTTGCGGCGCAGGGAGATCGACGTGCCGTGCCGTGACGTCGGCGTGCCGCAGGAGTTCCAGCCGCACGCTTCGCGCAGCCAGCTGTTCGACCAGATCGGCCTGACCGAGCAGAACATTGCGCGTCAGATCACCGGTTGGGTTGCCGCTCTGGGCAATTCGGACGTTCTCACCCAGACCGACGTTTCGGCGGAACAGGGCGAGTAGAGCGCGCTTTCGGGCGCCCTGAGTCGGGTGTTCCGGCGTTCGACGACGTCGGCGGATCAGCTACGAGCACCTAGTCGCCGGTTATCTCGTCATCGGAACTGATCTGGCCCCGCCGCTCGCGCAGCACAAAAGCGGCCACCGCCAACACCAGCACCAGCGCCCCCAGCACGCCGGTCTGCACGATGGTGCGCGCGAACTCTGGGCCTTGACCGACGATCTTGGCCGCCTCCACGGACTGCACCACGATCTCCTTGATACAGGCCAGGATTCCCACGATCAGGAACGGCTCGGCCACCAGTTCATGCGAGCGCAAGCTGGTGCGCACGGCGTAGAGCAACTCGACGAAGATGAAGATCAGCAGCACGCCATCGAGCAACTCCAGCATGACGTCGCCGGTCGGGGTGTCCAGCAGGGTGAACATGGTGCGCACCTGAGCCACCAGGAGGGCCACCGACCCGGCGATCAGAATGACGGCGATGGCCCAGTAGACGGCGTCCTCGGCAACGGACAAAACCCGGTCGGCGAAGCGCTGCCGCTCCTTCTCGTCGTGCGTTTCCTTCTTCTCGGCCACGCCGGGTCCTTTGCTTCACAGGTGGACGGGAGGTTTCCCGCCGTCAATTGCGCCAAACGTCAGGGCGGCGGCGTCAAGGCGGCCGTCAGTACCGGGACGGTCAGGTCCCGCTGCCAGCGCCGGGCCCCACCGTCGCGCAGGAACGCCTCGACGGTGGGAGCGATGGCGGCGGGATCGGCCGGGTCGCGCCAATCCCAGCACAGGCGGCGCACCAGCTCCGGGGACAGCAGATTCTCGGTGGGCACCGTGACCCGCTCCGACAGTGCGCTGAGCCCGGCGCGCGCCGCCTCCAGACGGGCCGCAGCCTCCGGTTTGCGTTTGCTCCACCGCACCGGCGGTGGCGGCCCGTTGTTCGAGTCGCCGGACGCCGGTGGTTCGGGGTTGTCCCGAGCGACGCGCAGCGCGTCCATCCAGACCTTGGCGTGGCGCCGCTGCTTCGGCCCGCCGAACACCGGTAGTTGAGTCAACTCCTCGACCGTCTTCGGGTCCGCTTGTGCCGCACTGATTATCGCGGCATCGGGCAGGATCCGCCCGGGCGCGATATCGCGGCGGCGGGCGATTTCGTCGCGTGCAGTCCACAGTTCGCGCACCGCGGCCAGGGCGCGCGGATTGCGCACCTTGTGAATTCCGGAGGTGCGCCGCCAGCGGTCCCGCCGGGTGGGCGGCGCTTCGTAGGTGCGCAGGTGATCGAATTCCTGTGCAGCCCAATCTGTTTTGCCTTGGTCGTCGAGTAGCGCGGCGATGGCGGCCCGCAGTTCGATCAGCACTTCGACGTCGAGGGCGGCGTAGTTGAGCCAGTCATGGGGCAGCGGTCGCTTCGACCAGTCGGCCGCCCCGTGTCCTTTGGCCAGGCCCAGACCCAACAAGCGGGCCACCATGGCCGCCAGGTTGACCCGGTCGAATCCGGCCAGGCGGCCGGCGAGTTCGGTGTCATACAGCGCGGGTGGTCGCATTCCCACCTCGGCCAGGCAGGGCAGATCCTGATCGGCCGCATGCAGGATCCACTCGTCGCGGCTGAGCACGTCGGCCACAGGACGGAGGACCTCCAGCGAGTCGCCGCCGTGGCTTACCGGGTCGATCAGGACGGTGCCCGCCCCGGCGCGCCGGATCTGGATCAGGTAAGCGCGATTGGAGTACTTGAATCCCGACGCCCGTTCCGCATCCACGGCGAACGGGCCCGCTCCGCCGGCCAGGAACTCCGCAGCCGCGGCGATGTCGTACTTGGTCACCGCCACCTCGGGCACACCGTCGGCAGGGGAGGTCAGTGGTACCGGTTCGGGTTCGGGCGTGTCTTCGACGCCGTCGGATTCGGGCGCCGTCATCTAGGCGCGCGACCGGGATCCGAGGTCGGTGACCCCGACGGGCGGCAGCCCCGCAGCATGCTCGAGAACCTCGCAGAATGCCTGCACATGGATGCCCAGGTCCAGGGAGGTGGCCGTCCACGACGCGCGCAATTCCAGCTGATGGGCCCGCGGCGGGCCGGAGATGTCGCCGTAGCGCACCGATGTGGTGGCCGTCACCGTGCCGCCGAGGGCGGTGACGTGCTCCGAGCGCGATTCCAGCGCGTCGACCAGCCAGCTCCAGGCCACCTCGGGCAGCAGCGGATCGATCGCCTCGCTGGAGTCCAGGTCGGCCTGGATGTAGGCGACCAACCGCATGGTGCCGTCCCAGGCGTCGGACCCCTCGGGGTCGTGCAGCAGGATCAGCCGCCCGAACGCGTCACCGTCGGAAGTCTCCGGGACCGTGGCCGCTTCGGGATGCTTGACCTCCGCGCCGACCGCATAGCTGAACGGCGCCAGACGCTGCGGGGGCCGGATGGGTCCGAGCTCGATCTCCGGTCGAACGGTCGCGGCACTCATCGCCTCCACCGCCGCCCGGAATTCGGTAGGCTCGCCCACAGTCACACACCGACGCTAACCCTCCTGACCCGGCTGCGGGCGCAGGCGCGCCGTTTTTGGGTGTCAAGTCCACGCAATGGCAGCATGGAGTGCGATGAACACCCGCCGTGAGCTGCCCGAGTCGCCCTACCTGGCCGCCGCCACCGGCCGCGCACCCGCCCGGGTGCCGGTGTGGTTCATGCGTCAGGCCGGCCGCTCGCTGCCGGAGTACCGCGAGCTGCGCGCCAGCCACCGGATGCTCGACGCCTGTTTCGACGCCGAACTGGTCACCGAGATCACGCTGCAACCGATCCGCAGGCACAAGGTGGACGCGGCGATCCTGTTCTCCGACATCGTGGTGCCGCTGCGGGGAGCCGGTATCGACCTCGACATCGTGCCCGATGTCGGTCCGGTGATCGCCCATCCCATCCGTACCGCAGACGATGTGGCGGCGGTCAAACCGCTTGACCCGCAACAGGTCGCGCCGGTCTCGGAGGCGGTGTCGTTGTTGGTGGCCGCGCTCGGTGACGTACCGCTGATCGGTTTCGCCGGCGCACCGTTCACCTTGGCGTCCTACCTGGTCGAGGGCGGTCCCAGCAAGAACCACGAGCGCACCAAGGCGATGATGCTCGGCGAGCCGGCCACCTGGCATGCCCTGATGGCAGCGCTGACCGATATCACCATCGGATTCCTTCAGGTTCAGTTGGCGGCCGGGGTGGACGCCATCCAGGTGTTCGACTCGTGGGCGGGCACGTTGTCGCTGGCCGACTACCGCGAGTATGTCCTGCCGCACTCGTCCCGCGTGTTCGCCACACTGGCCGGCGCCGGTGTCCCCATGACGCACTTCGGGGTGGGCACCGCGGAACTGCTGGGCGCGATGGGCGAGGCGGGCGCCGGGGTGGTGGGTGTCGACTGGCGCACCTCACTCGCCGACGCCGCAACGCGGGTGCGCCCGGGCACCGCCCTACAGGGCAACTTGGATCCCGTGACGCTGCTGGCAGGTTGGGACGTGGTCCAGCGGCGCGCCCGTGCCGTCGTCGAGGACGGCAGGCGGGCGGTGGCCGCCGGTGCGGCGGGGCACGTCTTCAACCTCGGTCACGGCGTGCTGCCCGGCACCGATCCGGGTGTGCTCACCGACCTGGTGGCGCTGGTGCACTCGTTGTGAGTGGCTCGTACTGTGTTGTGGGCGGCGGTATTTCGGGTCTGACTGCCGCTTACCGCTTGCGACGCAGCCTGGGCCCGGAAGCGCAGATCACCCTGTTCGACCCCGCGGACCGCCTGGGCGGCATCCTGCGCACCGAGCGGCTGGGTGGCCAACCCATGGATGTCGGGGCCGAGGCGTTTGTGGTGCGACGACCCGAGGTGCCCGCCCTGCTGGCGGAACTGGGGCTGGCGTCCCGTCAGATCAGCACCACCGGCGTTCGACCGCTGATCTATGCGCAGCGGCGGCTACACGCCATGCCCACCGAGACCGTCAACGGGATCCCCAGCACGGCGGCATCGATGGCCGGCCTCGCCGATGACGCCACCGTGAGCCGGATGGCCGTTGAACCGTCCCGGCCGCTCGACTGGCGCCCGGGCGCTGATCCGACGGTGGCGGCGCTGGTCGGGGACCGGTTCGGCGTGCAGGTGGTGGCCCGGTCGGTGGATCCCATGCTCGCCGGCGTCTACGCCGGATCGGCCGCGACCATCGGCTTGCGCGCCGCGGTGCCCACTGTCGCCGGTGCACTGGATCGTGGCGCCCGCAGCCTCACCGAGGCGGTGCGGTCGGTGCTGCCGCCGAACAGCGGTGCGCCGGTGTTCGGGGCGATCGAGGGCGGTTACGAGGTGCTCTTGCGGGAGTTGGTGGCCCAGAGTGGGTTGCGCTGGGTCGCCACCGCGGTCGAGGAGTTACAGCGTGACGGAACCCGCTGGGTGTTGCGTGACGACGAGGGCACTCAATGGCGTGCCGACGGGGTGGTTCTGGCGCTGCCGGCCCCGCGGTTCGCGCGGCTGACGGCCTCGGTGGCGCCGCGGTCGGCGGCTGCCGCGAGCCGGATCGAGATGGCGTCCTCGGCAGTGGTGGCGCTGGCGGTTCCCGGCGGCACCCCGCTGCCGCAGCGCTCGGGTGTGCTGGTGGCGAGCGGAGAACGGTTGCGCGCCAAGGCAATGACACTGTCCACTCGCAAATGGGGCAGGCGGGGCAACAGTGAGCTGCTGCGGCTGTCGTTCGGTCGTTTCGGTGACACCATCGCCCGCGACACCTCTGATGAGGATCTGCTGTCGTGGTCGGTGGCCGACCTCGCGGAGGTACTGGACGTAGCGGTCGAACCCGAGGACGCGCTGGTGCACCGATGGTTGGATGCCATGCCGCAGTACGGCCCGGGACACGCCGCGGTGGTGGCCGAGGTGCGGGCCGGACTGCCGCGCGGGCTGGCCGTCGCGGGCAGTTATCTGGACGGTATCGGCGTGCCCGCATGTGTTGCGGCGGCCGGTCGCGCGGTGGGGGAGCTCACAGCCGAACTCACTGGCTGACGTGGGGTGACGGCGGTTCCTGTGGCCGGAGCTCCTTCGCCTGCTCGTCCCTCGCAGCCTCGGACTCCGGCGGTTCCTGTGGTCGGAGCTCCTTCGCCTGCTCGTCCCTCGCAGCCTCGGACTCCGGCCGTGGCACGATGGGTGCATGTCTCGCCTGGATTTCGACGCGCTCAACTCCACCATCCGCTACCTGATGTTCTCGGTGTTCGCCGTCAACCAGGGCGAACTGGGGGACGAGCGCGACGAGATCGTCGACGAGACGGCCACCTTCCTCAAGCAGCAGGAAGACAAGGGCGTCGTGGTGCGCGGTCTCTACGACGTCGCCGGGATGCGCGCCGACGCCGACTTCATGATCTGGACCCACGCGGAGCGGGTGGAGGACCTGCAGGCCACGTACGCCGATTTCCGGCGCACCACCACGCTGGGCCGCTCCAGCACCCCGGTGTGGAGCAGTGTCGCGCTTCACCGTCCGGCCGAGTTCAACAAGAGCCACATTCCGGCGTTCCTGGCCGGCGAAGAACCCGGTAACTACGTCTGCGTGTACCCGTTCGTCCGATCCCTGGACTGGTATCTGCTTCCCGACGAGGAGCGGCGCAAGATGCTCGCCGACCACGGGATGGCGGCGCGCGGTTACAAGGATGTGCGGGCCAACACGGTGCCGGCGTTCGCGCTGGGAGACTACGAGTGGATTTTGGCCTTCGAGGCCCCTGAGCTGCACCGCATCGTCGACCTGATGCGGGACCTGCGCGCCACCGAGGCGCGCAGGCACGTTCGCGAGGAGATCCCCTTCTTCACCGGGCCGAGGGTGGGCGTCGAGCAGCTCGTCGAACGGCTTCCCTGACCCTGAGGCGGTTGCCGCTGCGCCTGGCCGGAAAATCGGCGAATCTTTGCTAGCCTTTGCGCATAATGCCGGGCAGCGGGGGTGGCGCAGTGTCGATGACCGGCCGGCGGCTTCGCGCTCTCGTCTCGACGCCTCACGGCGCGGTGCTGGTGGCGATCTTCGCGGTGCTGGCGATGGTGTTGCCCGTCACGGCGGTGGGGTTCAGCGGCGCCAGATTCTGGCCGGTCCTGTGCACCGGCCTGACGGCGCTTGCCTTGTCCGCAGCCTGGTGCGCATTTTCCGCTGCCCGGGCCAGTACCGGAAGGGTGCGCGCGGCGTGGGCGTTTCAAACCATCGGCTTGGTGGGGTGGGCCGCCGGGGCGGCGTTGTCGATCACTCACCAGAAGAACTCGGGGCTGCTCCCGATGGCCGCACATGCCGGCTATGTGCTGTTCTGGTTGTCCACCTGCGCGGCGTTGCTCATGATGCCGGTGGCTTTCGCCGATCCATCCCGGACCCGCGTCGTACTCGACGCCGTGATCGTCGGCGCCGCGTTGTTCGAAGTCGCCTGGCTGCTCATCCTGCGGGCCACCATCGAACTGCACGCGGCCACCCACGGGGCCGAGATCCTGTCTCTGACCCACCTTCTGGCGACGGTGGTGGTGGTCACCATCGCGGTGTTGTTGGTGGTGCGCGCCCGCGGAGGGCAGCGGCAGGTCCTGCTGTGGCTGACGGTGGGCATCGTGGTGATGGCGCTGACGAGAGCGACCTTCGTTCATGCCCTGGCGAAACGCGACTTCGCACACGGTGTGCTGATCGGATGTGGTTGGGCCATCGGGTTGTTCATCCTCGGGATCGCTGCTGAACGGGGTGGTCGTGGACAGGCCGAGCGTGACGGCTCGACCGTTCCGTCGCGGACCTCCCTGTGGCTGCCCTACGTGCCGGTGGTCATCGCCGCGGCGGTGCTGACGGCGCAGTTGATGGTCATCCCGCAGCTGGCACCGGTGTTGTTGGCATCCGCGGTCATGGTCGGCGCCGTGCTGATCCGCCAGGTCCTGGTGTTGCTCGACAATCGGCGGCTCATGCAGGCCGCGGCCGAACAGGCGTTGCGCGACGCGCTCACCGGTGTGGGCAACCGCGCCCTCTTTCACGACCGCCTGACCCACGCAACACAGTTGTGGCGACGGGACCGCATACCGCTGACCGTTGTTCTTGTCGACCTCGACGGCTTCAAGCTGGTCAACGATTCGATGGGACATGCTGCCGGTGACTCGCTGCTGATCGCGGTGGCCGAGCGCCTGACGGGATGCCTGCGAACCGGCGACACCGTGGCCCGCCTCGGCGGTGACGAGTTCGCATTCCTGATGGAAGGCAGCGTCGACGGCTCACGATCGGTCGCGCACCGCGTGATGCAGGCTTTCGATGAGCCGTTCCTCGTTGACGGTCGTGCGGTGCGGATCCGGCCCAGCGTCGGCCTGGCGGTAGCCGCCGCCGAGCAGGACGTCGACGTATCGCCGGCCGACCTGTTGAAGCGTGCCGATGTGGCGATGTATGCCGCCAAGAGGTCCGGCGCCGGCGGGCTACGTGCCTACTCCCCGGACCTGCGGCCCCCTGACGGGCGGCCGTCGACGCCGGGGCACGGCTGGGATGCGTCAGGACAGTCGAGCCCCGAGGCGGACCTGCGTCTGCTCGGCGAACTGCGCGCCGCGATCGATCACGCGCAACTGGCTGTCGTCTACCAACCCAAGCTCGATCTGACCAACGGCAGCATCGTCGGTTTCGAGGCATTGGTGCGATGGCCCCATCCGGAACTGGGTGTGCTCGACCCGGATCAGTTCCTGCACATCGTCCGCCGGCACGGGCTGATGCCCGCGCTGACCGAGGCGGTGCTGGCCAGGACGCTCGACGATCTGGCGGCATGGCAGGCACAGGGTCTGTCGACATCGGTGGCGGTCAATCTGTTCGCGCCGTCACTGGCCGATCTCGATCTGCCCCGGCGGATGGCGGGACTGCTGGCCGGGCGTGGTCTGGCACCGGATCGGCTGACCGTGGAGATCACCGAGGATCTTCTGCTGTACGACGTCGACCGCACCCGCGCTGTGCTCGGCGAACTCCGCGCGCAGGGGATCCGGATCGCAATCGACGACTTCGGCAGTGGCTACTCCGCGTTGTCGTATCTGCGCGAGTTCCCGGTCGACGAGATGAAAATCTGTCGTCAACTGGTCGCCCCGATCACCGCCGATCCTCGGGCCGAAGCGGTGGTGCGGTCTCTGATCGAAATGGCGCATGTCTTGGGCGCCGAGGTCGTGGCCGAAGGCGTGGAGGACGAGGCGACGAGTGCGCGGTTGCGACAGTTGGGTTGCGACGTCGGTCAGGGGTTCCACTACTTCCGCCCGATGGATGTCGACGCGTCCACCGCGCTGCTGGCTGCGCAACCGCGCCCACGGTTCGAGAACAGTGTGATTGGGTAACCGGTAGCGAAGTCGATCGGCAACTCCCCGCAGGGGGCGGCTCGGTCGGGACGAGGCAGGCGCGAACGCCTGCCTGATACGCGGTCAAAAAGCGGCCGGCAGATACGGCGCCACCGCTTTCACAGGGCTGGCGCGTTGGCTGTGAGGAGGCAACGCGTGCGATTAGCACTTGTTCTGGCAGATGCCCATTGCAATACGATTTCTGGTTCCGACGGTGTTCGCGAGCTCAGTGTCCCTGAGCTTGCGGTACCCGCGGCCCGGTTGTCGACGGCGCTGGCCGAGGCGGGCCACGACGTGACGGTGTACGTACCCGGCACCTCGCCGAAACTCGACGAGGTGGTGTCGGCGCAGGGTTACCGGGTGATCCGGCTGCCCGGCGGTGCCGCAAAAGGATTGCCGCACAAGGATCTCGGCGAGTTCACCGACCACCTCGGCCGCGCGTGGGAACGGGATCGCCCCGAGGTGGTGCACGCGCAGTCCTGGTTGTCGGGGATGGCCAGCCAGTCCGCGGCCCGTGGGCATGGCTTACCCGTGGTGCAGTCGTTCGATACCGTCCACGGCAAGATCGCCGCCGGGGCCGAGACCGATGATGTAGGCAAACTGGTGTCGGTGCTGGCCCGGAGGGCCAGCTGGGTGGCGGCCAACAACACCGAGGAACTGTTCGAACTGCTGCGAACCGGCTGCGCCCGGTCACGGATCTCGGTGATCCCCTGCGGCGTCGACAGTGAGGTGTTCACCCCGCCCGGTCCGGCGGCCGAGCGCGGTGGGCTGCCTCACCGCATCGTGGCGGTGTGGACCTCGACCGGTCAGCTGGATCTCGACACCACGGTCAGGGCGCTCGCCGCCCTGCCGGATACCGAGTTCGTCCTCGGGGTGGATCCGACGATCACACCGTCGTCGGACGTGGCCGCCCGGCTGCACCAGATCGCCAGCGCCGCCGATGTGGGGGAGCGCGTGACCGTTGCGGAGGTGCGCAACCCGAGCGAGCTTGCCGCGTTGCTGCGTTCGGCCGACGTCTATGTCAACCCGGCGGTCTCGGAACCCACCGGTGCGGCGGCCCTGATGGCGATGAGCTGCGGAGTCCCGGTGATCGGAACCTCGGTCGGGGCGACGATCGACATCGTCGTCGACGAGGTGACGGGACGTCTGGTTCCTCCCGGTGACGTACTGCGCTTCGCCGAAGCCGCTCGCCGACTGCTGCACGAACCGTTCGCGGGGCGGGGTATGGGCGCGGCCGGACGGGACCGGGCCAGGTCCCGCTATTCGTGGGATCGCGTGGCGGGTGACGCGATTCGCGCGTACACCGGCGCGGCACGCACTGTAGGCGTGGTTCCTGCGTAGACGAATCCGACTATCTGTCAATAGATCCCATGAAATGATCCGAGCCCTCGGACGGTGTTTGAACCGGCGGTGGCGGGGTACCCCGCGTCCGCCCCGCAGCCCAGCGGGGATTACTGAATATTGTTCCCTTCCGAAAGGCTCACTTTTCCGTGCTCGTTGCCACTGTGCCAGCGACAACAATGCGCGTCCTGTCGTGGGCGCAGTCGGGTCCCATCGTGGGCCACTCCACCGCCGGACGCGACAACCGCTTGGGCGCAGTCGATTTCGGTGTGCGCGGGAGGCAGACGTGAGCCCGCGGCTGCGTATTGCGTTGATCGCCTCGAATCGGTTCCCGATCAGTCAGCCATTCGCCGGCGGCTTGGAAGCCCATGTGTGGCACCTGGCCCGCGCTTTGGCCGGAGCGGGCCACGACGTGGTGCTCTACGCCGGCGAGGGGTCGGATCCCGAACTCGGCTGCGCGACACTGGAAGTGCATGAGCTCACGCTTTCCCCTGCGGCACAAGGTGATTCGTCGATGCCGGCTCATCAGTTCATGACCGATCATCACGCGTATCTGAGCTTGATGATGCAGTTGTCCACCAGCGGCGACTTCGACATCATCCACAACCACAGCCTGCATCACCTGCCGGTGGCCATGGCGCCGTTGCTCAGCACCCCGATGTTGACGACGGTGCACACCCCGCCCACGCCGTGGATGGAATCGGCGGTGGCGGTGACCGGCGGTGTCGGCACCCGGTTTGCCGCCGTCAGCCGGTACACCGCCGACGCCTGGAACCACGCCATCGACGACATGACGGTGGTGCCCAACGGTGTGGACATCGACAGGTGGCCGCAAGGTCCCGGCGGAGCGGGCCTGGTCTGGTTCGGCCGGCTCACCCCGGAGAAGGGCACACATCTGGCCATCGAGGCGGCCAGGCGGGCCGGTCTACCGCTGAAAATCGCCGGGCCGATCTCGGATCCGGCGTACTTCTGCCGGTCCATCGCCCCGGAACTCGACCCTGACATCTGCTATGTCGGCCACCTCGACCAGACGGCACTGGCGGATCTGGTCGGCAGTTCGGCGGCCGCCTTGGTGACGCCGACCTGGGATGAGCCGTATGGGCTGGTGGTCGCCGAGGCAATGTCGTGCGGCACCCCGGTGGTCGCATTCGCCCGCGGTGGAGTGCCCGAGATCGTCGGGCCGCCGAGCGGCCGGTTGATCGCACCCGATGACGTCGACGCCATGGCCGCTGCCATCCCGGCGGCGATGGAGCTGGACCGGACACAGGTGCGCCGGCACGCGGTGCTGCGATGCTCGGCACCGGCGATGGTGAGCACCTACGTCGACCTGTACCGCAGCATGATCAACGACACGACGGACGGGATTGATGATCGGGTACTACGTCCATCACCAGGGCCGGGGTCATCTCAGCCGTGCGGTCAGCATCGGCCGGCAGCTGCAGCGGCCGGTTACCGTACTGACGTCGCTTGAGCTGACCGGAGCGCAACCGTTCACGCAGACCGTCACCCTGGCCCGCGACGACACCGCTGACGAGGTGGCCGAACCCACCGCGCACGGTGCCCTGCACTGGGTTCCCCATCACGACGCCGGCCTGAGAACGCGGATGCAGACCATCGCCCGCTGGGTCGCCGACGCCCGCCCGGAAGCAATGGTGGTCGACGTGTCCGTGGAGGTGGCCACGTTCGTCCGGCTGCTGGGTGTGCCGGTGATCGTGGTGGCGCAGCCCGGCAAACGGGTCGATGCCCCGCACCTGTTGGTGTACCGGCTGGCTGATCACATCATCGCCCCATGGCCCCGTGAACTGTGCGAGCCACCGTGGCTGCGTTCCTACGCGAACAAGACCAGCTACGTCGGGGGCATCAGCCGATTCGAGGGCAGGCCGAGGCCCGCCGGCGAGGGCGGCGACCTGCCCACCGTGCTGGTGCTGGGCGGGGCCGGGGGATCTGGCCTCGACGCCGAGACGGTGGCAGCGGTGGCCGCGGACAACCCGGCCTATCGGTGGACATCCCTGGGTGTGCCGGGTGGCCCTTGGACCCCCGATCCGTGGCCACAGATCTGCGCCGCCGACGTCGTGGTGGGACACGCTGGACAGGGTTGCGTCGCCGACATCGCCGCCGCGGAGAAACCCGCGGTGATCATTCCGCAGACCCGCCCGTTCGACGAGCAGCGCATGACCGCGCGGGTACTGCGCCAGCACGCACTCGCCGTCGTCGCCAACAAGTGGCCGGCCAGGCGTGCCTGGCCCGCCCTGCTCACCCATGCCCGGTCGGCGGACACCACCCGATGGCGACGCTGGCAGGTCCCGGGCGCCGCGGCCAGGGCGGCGGCGGCCATCGAAGAAACCGCCCGGCGCTGTGGGAAGGAGGCGACGCGATGAGGACAGCAGTGATCACCATCGTGCACGGCCGCCACGGCCATCTGCGCCGCCAGCTCGACGGGCTCGCGGCCGGTATCCGCCGGCCCGATCTGCATGTGGTGGTCGCATTGGCAGATCCCGCCGTCGCCGAGGTCGCCGGCAACGCTGCTCGCGTGGTGCGCTGCGATGGGGATCCGGCGGCGCTGCCGCTGGCGCAGGCCCGCAACATCGGTGCCGCGGCCGCTCTGGCCGACGGGGCGCAGCTGCTGGTCTTCCTGGACGTCGACTGCATCCCGGGCCGGAACCTGTTGTCAGGCTATCTTTCGGCGGCACAACTGCCCGCCCATCACGACGCGCTGCTGTGCGGGCCGGTCACCTATCTGCCACCCGCCGGACCCGACGGCTACGACCTGGCGAGGCTGGCGGTGAACCCGCATCCGGCCCGTCCCGCTCCGCCCGACGGCGAGGTGGCGGTCAGTGACGAGTACCGGTTGTTCTGGTCGCTGTCGTTCGCGGTCACGGCCGCGACATGGCAGCGGATCGGCGGCTTCTGCCCGCTCTACCGTGGTTACGGCGGCGAGGACACCGATTTCGCGCACTGCGCGGCTGCGGCCGGAGTGGGCCTGCGCTGGGTGGGAGGCGCCCACGCGTTCCACCAACACCACCCGGTGTCGAATCCGCCCGTGCAGCACCTCGAGGACATCCTGCGCAACGCACAGGTGTTCCACCGGCGCTGGGGCTGGTGGCCGATGACGGGCTGGTTGGATGCTTTCGAGGCCCGCGGCCTGATCCGACGCGACGCCGACGGCACACCGGTCAGCCTTTCGGCACCAGCTTCAGCGAGATCGAGTTGATGCAGTATCGCTGATCGGTGGGCGTCGGGTACCCCTCACCGGTGAACACGTGGCCCAGATGACTGTGGCAATTGGCGCACAGCACCTCGACACGCTTCATCCCGTGCGAGGAGTCCGGACGTAGGATCACCGCATCGGAATGTGACGGGTCGAAGAACGACGGCCAGCCGCAGTGCGACTCGAATTTCTCTGTGCTGCGGAACAATTCGGCCCCGCACGCCCGGCACTGGTACACGCCTTCGGTCTTGGTGTCGGTGTATTCGCCGGTATAGGCGCGCTCCGTGCCGGCCTGCCGTAACACGGCGAACTCCGCCGGGCTGAGCTTCTCGCGCCATTGGTCATCGGTCAGGGCGACCTTCGGGCTGGGCAGCTCTGACAAATGCCCGCTCATGCGCGATCCGCTGCTCGCTGAAAACTCATGCGCCTACGCTATCGCGCTGCTGCCGAGGCGTCATCCATGGCGGATCGATTCCCTGCTCCAGGCGGCCGTCGGCTTTGGCGTCCAGATACCGGAAGTACAACACGGCGAAGATGACGATCAGCAGCAGTGACCAGCCGTAGGTGATCTTCATGTACTCCAGGAACCGGCCCGTCGTCGGCCAGTGCCACAACAGGAATCGGTCCATGGTGAAGAACCCGTAGATCGCCAGCCAGGCCGGCCAGTTACGGATCACCGAATTCGGCAGCACCACCGTCATGACGAACGGGAACAGCATCATGGAGTAGTAGCCCTGGCCCAATGAGAGCACCAGGTACGAGGCGGTCAGCAGCACACCCGAGGACGTCAGCAGCCAGAACAGCGGGTCCCGGGTGCGGTAGTAGCGGTACAGCAGCACCAGACTCGCCACAGCCAAGAGCCCGAACAGGATTCGCAGTGCCAGGATCAGCCACATCGGCAGCCCGTAGTAGATGCCGTTACCCAGGATCGACGAGTTGAAGTAGTCGCGGGTGCTCAAGATGTAGGGCACCGTGCGTTCGATGAAATTCATCGGATCACTGGCCAGGGGCCAGGCGGCGATGTTGAACAACAGCGGCACCCCGAACGCGCCCACCAGCGCCCGCCACTGCCGGCTGAGCACAGGTAGCAGCAGCAGCGGTGCGAGGGAGGGTTTGACCACCAGGGTGAAGCCGATGGCGATGCCGGCCAGCCATTCGCGGCTGCTTCGGCCGTCGAGCAGCCACAGCAAGAACAGCACCTCACCCAGCAGGATCCAGCCGTTGATGTTGGTGTAAACCAGTGTGCTGGTTACCGATTCGGTGAGGAACATCCCCAGGATCAGGGCGGGCAGCGCGGCCGAGGTCCACGACAGTTTGAAGATCTTCAGCAGGATCACCGCCGAGGCCAGGATGGCCACTGTGCTGAGGGCGATGAACCAGTACCGCGAGGCGTCGACGGGCAGGTAACCGAACGGCGCCAGCAGAAGCGTGCCCCCTGGGGGGTAGAGATAGTGCGGGTCGACGTGGTTGAAGTTCTCGTTGTAGATGTCCCAGCCGAGCTTGAAGTTGACGACGGCGCGGTAGACGGGACCGAAATCGTCGGTGATGTAGCCGTTGGTGGCCAGTACGTAGCTGCGGTGGAACACCGACATGATCGCCAGCGGCCACAGGATGGACCGCAACACCGTCGCGACACTCGGGGGAGTGGTGCGTGGGCGGAATGCTTTCAACAGGCGGGTGCGTGCCGCGTCTACTGCCGTCACGTGCGCACCGTACACCGGAGCCGGATGGCGATGGGTCAGGCGGGGCAGTAGGTGTCGGTCGGCGGTGCTTTGCCGCTACCGAGGTAATCCAGCAACGGGGCCATGGCACACGCCGAGTACACCGAGGCGCCGTGCCCGATGCCCTGCCACATCACCCGCCGGCTTCCTGCCCCCGCGTTGATGATGGTGGCTGCGGTGGCCGCCACCCCGTCCGCGCCGACGATCGGGTCGTTCTGGACACCGAGGAGCAGCACGTCGGTCTTGAGGTCCTTCGGGTCCTCGGGGGCCTTGCCGCTGGGCCAGTTCAGGCACTTCACCAGGTTCAGTGCGGCAACCTCACCGAACTGCGGGTACTGGTCGTTCCAGGCGACGACGAGCTCGCGCACCCGGTCGGGGGTCGGGCGGTTCAGGGCGTCGCTGCACCGGTTGATGAACTGGCCGTCGGACTCGCGCAGTGCCTCGGCCTGGTTCATCAGGCTGGTCAGCTGGTTGTCATCGCCGCCTCGGGCCGCGGCCAGGGCATCGGCGAGCTTGTTGGTGCTCGTCACGCGGTCCCCGTCCGGGAAGGCCAGTGCGGTGACGATCGCGGTGACCAGTTGCGAGGCCGCCGCGCCGCCGGGGCCGCGGCCGTCGCGGGCCGCGGAGATCAACGAGGCGACCGCGGCTTTGGGGTCGGGGCCCAGCGCACAACCGATGGCGGCGCACTGGGTGGCGAACGCGTCCAACGCGGCCTGCTGGCCGCGCACCTGTTGTTCGGCGGCGGCTTCGGCGGATATCGCCAACGGCAGGGGCGAGTCGAGCACCAGCCGCGACACCTTGTCGGGGTGGGCCCCGGCGTAGGCGAGCGCCACCTGTGCGCCGTTGCCGATCCCGAGCAGCGCCAGCGCGGGTACGTCCCACATACTGCGCAGCCGCTCCAGATCCTCGGCTGCGTGCGCATTGTCATAGGCGCTGTCGCCGGGGGCGATGGTGTCGGTGCAGCTGGTGGTGGCCGTCATGGTGATCGCACCCAGGTTGGCCACCGGGTCGTCACCGGGTTCGAACTGCGCCTGGTCGCGCATCTCCTGGCGGTCGAAGAGGTCTCGGCAGTCCACCGGGCTGGACATCCCCATGCCGCGCCGGTCGATGGCGACGATCGGATGGCTGTTGAGGATGTCGGCGCCGGCCCGGGACAGCCAGACGGGCAGCTGCTGTGACGTCGGCATGTCCGATCCGGTGGTGAACACCACCGGACCCGCGTCGGGCGGCGTCTGCACCGAGCGGGCCCGCACCACACCGACGGTGATGGTGCCGGTGGCCCCGGCAATCGGGTCGAGGTCGGCGTCGTAGGTGGCGCAGTCCAGCTTGATCGCCGGCGGGGCGGGCAGCGCGGCATCGGCGAACACCTGAGAGGTGCACTCTCGCCAGGGCAGGTCGTTCTTCGGCGCTGCGATGGGCGGCGGGCCGTCGGGTGCCTCGGAGCTGGTGGTCGGGCTGTCGCCGTCGCGCCCGACGTCGGTGGCGTAGCGCGGATTGGCCGCCAAACCCGGCGCGCATCCGGCCAGCAACGCAGCTACTGCGACCAAAGCGGTGAGGTGGACGGGCCGATTCATGCAGCCCACAGTAGCGATTGGCGCGCTGTGCCCATGCGCCGTCCGCCGGCCCTCATGCGTCCCGGACGTAGCGGGTGTACAGGTACCCGGCCTGATCGGCGATCAGGTGTACCCGCTTCATCGCCGTCAGACGGCCGCGTGCGTCGTGGGCGATGCGCCCGGACTCGCCGCCCACCACCGTGGGTGCGATGGTCAGGCACAGTTCGTCGAGCAGGCCGGCGCTGATGAACGTGCCCAGCAGACTGGGACCGCCCTCGCTGAGCACTCGCAGCAGTCCCCGCGCGGCCAGCACCGTCACCAGCGTGGCGGCGTCCACCGACTCGGGATCGGCGCCCGAGCAGTCCAGCACTTCGGCGGCGGGACCGAGCAGCGACCGCGCACCCGGCGCGGCGTCGGCCGAGGTAAGTACCAACGGCGGCACCTCGGTCTGGGTGAACACCAGCATGTCCCGGTCCAGCCGGCCGCTCCTGCTCACGATCGCGATGGGCGGCACCTCGGCCTGACCGCGGGCCTGGCGCTCCTGCCGCTGCGCCACCGTCAGTTGCGCACCGCCGTAGTTCTCGGCGCGCACGGTGCCCGCGCCGACCACGATCACATCGGCCAGCTCCCGCATCACCTTGAACAGCGCACGGTCGCCGGAGCCGGCCAACCCGCCGGACTTGCCGTCGACGGACGCGCCGCCGTCCAGGCTGCTGATGAAATTCGCGCGCACCCAACATGTTCGAAGCTCTTCGGGATATTGGTAGAGCGTCGGCAGCATGGCCTCGTCGACGGTGCCAGTGCCGGTCAGCAGTGTGAGCTGTGTCCCAGGGTCGGGTTGCGCCATGAGTTCGATTGCAGCACGTCGCTACAGTGCCTGCATGAACGCCCCCACCTCCTCGGCCTCGGAGGCCCCGGCGCTGACGCACCTCGTTGACCGCCGCCCGACCGTGTCACCGGAGCGGTTGATCGCTCAGCTGGTTCCGCCGCCGACGTTCACCGACGTCAGTTATGACACCTACCGCCCGGATCCGGCCGAGCCCAGTCAGGCCGCTGCCGTGCAGAAATGCCGTGCGTTCTCGGAGCAGGCCGCCGAGCGGCGGGCCGGTAAGAAGAAGCTGTTCGGCAAACGGGAGGTACTGCCCGGTGTCGGCCTATACCTCGACGGTGGATTCGGTGTCGGCAAGACCCACCTGCTGGCCTCGACGTACTTCCAGCTGACGGCCACCTCGCCCGCGCCCGCGGCGTTCGCGACCTTCGGCGAACTGACCCAGCTGGCCGGGGTGTTCGGCTTCGTCGAGTGCATCGAGTTGCTGGGCGAGTACGTGGTGGTGTGCATCGACGAGTTCGAACTCGACGACCCCGGTAACACCACTTTGGTGTCGCGGATGCTCAGCCAGTTGGTGGAGCGTGGTGTGTCGATCGCCGCGACCTCCAACA
Source organism: Mycobacterium sp. Soil_C_30 (assembly GCF_057656995.1). Lineage (NCBI taxonomy): Bacteria > Bacillati > Actinomycetota > Actinomycetes > Mycobacteriales > Mycobacteriaceae > Mycobacterium > Mycobacterium sp. Soil_C_30. The sequence continues at coordinate 223,893 of NZ_JBDGJH010000007.1, forward strand.
CCTTGCCCGAACAGCTGGGCGAGGGACGTTTTGCGGCACAGGATTTCCTGCGCGAGATCAACACGCTGTCGCAGATCTTCACCACCGTGCGCATCGAAGGCCCGGATTACCGGCACCGCGGCCTGCCGCCGGCGCCCGAGCCGCTGTCCGATGACGAGGTGTCCTCGCGAGCGGCCTCCGTGCCCGGAGCGACACTCGATGGTTTCGACGCGCTGTGTGCACATCTGGCCACCATGCATCCGTCGCGTTATCTGACGCTGATCGAAGGTGTCAGCGCGGTGTTCCTCACCGGCGTGCACGCCCTCGACGACCAGAATGTGGCGCTGCGGCTGGTGTCGCTGACCGACCGGCTCTACGACGCCGGCATTCCGGTGGTGGCCTCGGGTGACAAACTCGACACCGTGTTCAGCGAAGAGATGCTGGCCGGTGGCTACCGCAAGAAGTATCTGCGGGCCACGTCGCGTCTGTTGGCCTTGACCGCGGCCGGGATGGAGCTCTAGACGGGTCGGGTCAGCACGTAATCGTGCTCGACGCCTTGGCCCAGCCGGAAGCTCTTGGTGCCGGTGACGGTGAACCCCTGTTTGGTGTAAAACCGTTGCGCGCGTTGGTTTTCCTGGTTCACGCCGAGCCACATACTCTTGGCGCCCCGGCTCACGGCGTAGTCGATGGCCGCCGACATCAACGCCGCCGAGGCCGCGCCGCCGTGACTGCTGGGCAGCACGTAGATCTTGGACAGCTCCACCGTCGGGAGCACCGTCACCGCCTTCTGCACGTCGGGATCGTCGGGCAGACCGCGGATCAGCATCGCGTAACCCACCGCGGCGGTTCCGTCGCGGGCCACCAGCACGGCCCGGTGGGGATCGCCGATGTATTCGGCGAACTTCTCGGCCGACAGATTGGTGGCGATGAACTCGGCGATGTTCTCGGCGGTCGCCGACGGCGGGCAGGCCAGCGGGAAGGTCTGGGCGGCCACGTCGGCGAGGTCCTGGACATCGGCCGCCGTGGCGGCAGAGACGTGCAGTGCGGTCACATGTTCCATTGAGCCAGACGGACACCGGTCTTCTTGTCCACCAGCACCACGTTGGTCACCAGGTCGCGGTAGCAGTCCCAGTACACCCAACCGGCGACCGTCGACCCGGCCGGGGCGTTCAGCAGACCGTGCTGCAACGCATCAGGTGCATCGCTGTTGCGCGGCTCGTAGGCGTCGCCGGTGGGAGTGACGCCGCGGAACCAGAACGACACCCCCATGGCGTAGGGAACCGGCATTTCCTTGGCCTGCACCACCACCTGCGACTTCCACACCTGATGCCGCGGCGCGCGGGGTGGGTAGCCGAAGCCGGGCGGGATCTCCGAGGGCACCGGCGCCAGCACGGTCACGTCGGCGACGATGCCCAGGTACTCGACCCGCAGGGTGTCGCCGATCTTGCCGATGACGGTGCCCGCAGCGCTGGCAGCCGGGCTGACCAGGCTGAAGCCCAGCACTGCGGTCATAACGGTCAGGATCGACAACCATCGGCGCATGTGTCGCATGATGACATATCGGACAGGTGTCCACAGCCGGTTGGGTCCAGCTCTAGTCGATCCAGGGTCCTACGCCGCCCACCTTGTCCACGACGATTCTGGTGAGGTACCCGGGCGGCGCATCCGCCGGCGGGAACCCCGAATCCGGACCGGCCAGCGTCGCGGCCAGCTCGCGCAGCAGCTCCGGTGCGCCGCCTTCGACGATGCGCGCTGTGCCGGTCACCGACAGGTACGGCAGCATCACCGCCGACGGGGCGTTCGACACGATCGTCACGGCCACCCGCCCGTCACGGCGCACATTGCGCACCTTCTTGTGTTCGGTCAGGTGTGCGACCACCAGCTCGTCATCGGTTTCACCGGGTTGCAGTGCCACCCAAACCAGACTGACCTGCGGGCTGCCGTCGGGATTGAGGGTGACCAGGGTTGCGTTGGCGCCCGGCCCGATCAGCTCACGCGCGGCCTCGTTGAGTTTCATGACGAGTGCTACGGGCGGCGGCTCGATTTCATTCCCGCGCTCACGCCGCCTCGAAATCCAGCAGGGTCAACTTGGCTGCCGCGCCGCCGGCGTACTGGCCGGGTGAACCGTCCGAGCGGACCACCCGGTGGCAGGGGATGACGACCGGCAGAGGGTTGCGTGCGCACGCGGAGCCGACGGCGCGGACGGCGCGCGGACTTCCGACGGCGCTGGCCACCTCGGCATACGACTCGCGGCGGCCGTAGGCGATCTCGCTCAGGTGTTCCACCACTGTGCGCCGGAAACCTTGCGCCAAGCGCAGATCGAACGGCAGCTCGAAGGCGGTGCGGTGGTGCCGGAAGTACTCGTCGAGTTGGCGGGCGGCGTCGTCCAACCGAATGGGTGAGCGCAGGATGCGCGGACTGATCCGCTGTGCCAAGGACGTCAGCACCGCGTCATGGTCTTCCACCGCGAAGGCCACCCGGACCAGACCGACGTCGGTCGCGGCCAGCAACAGCGCACCCACCGGGGTGTCGACGGTGCGGTAGGTGATGTCGAGCAGCTCCTGCTGGTGGGCGGTGGCCGCCAATCGTGTGTGCAGGCGCGACAGCGTGGCATCGTCGCCGGATGCAGCGAACATGTTGGTAGTCATGCGGATTCGTCCTCCCGGTAGTGTCTGCGCAGCGCGGCGATGCCGTCGGCGGCGGCGCGCCGGGCCGCCGCGGGGGAGTTGCCCAACAACTCGGCGATCTCGGCGAACGGCAGGCCGGCAATGTGGTGGTAGGCGACGGCCTGACGTTGTTTGTCGGGCAACTGTCGAATCGCGTTCCACAGCGAGCTGTGGTCGGTGGCGTGAGTGGGCCGTTCCGGAATGGTGTCCGTGGGGGTGGCCCGACGGCTGCGGGCCCGGCCGATGTCGATGGCCCGCCGATGCGCGATCGTCACCAACCACGCCTCGACATTGGCGTCGGGGGCCAGGCCTGGGTAGGCCCGAAGCGCCGACAGGAAAGTCTCGGACCAGGCGTCCTCGGCGTCGTCGGGCCCGACGACTGCGCGACATACACGCAGAACCGTCGGCCCGTGCTGGGCCACCACCTCTTCGAACGGACGCACACTCACATCATGAAGACGTTCGCGGCGGCGCGAATGTGAGCTCAGCTCTTGGACAGTGATTCCAACACGGTGACCAGATCGGCGTCGATGCGGTCCTTGTCGACACCGGCTCGCCGCAGGGGACCGTCGGCGTCTTCGGATTCCAGCAGCGCCAGCAGCATGTGCTCGGTGCCGATGTAGTTGTGTCCCAGTCGCAGCGCTTCCCGGAACGTCAGCTCCAGCGCCTTTTTCGCTTGCGCATTGAACGGCACCAATTCCAGCCTCTCGCCGCCGGTTGGGGGAAGCTCGATGTTCGCCCGCACCGCGTCGGGCGCAACACCTTGGGCCAGCAACAGCCGGGTGGCCAGCGCGTCGGCGTCACCCAACACGCCGAGGATCAGGTGTTCCGGGGCGATCTGCTGGTTACCGCCGTCACGGGCGGCGTCCTGGGCAGCCACCACGGCGGCTTTGGCGCGCGGAGTGAACCGGGTGAATCCCTCGTTGGGGTCGATGGTGTCGCCTTTGGGGACGAAGCGCTTCTGGGCGGCTTGTTTGGTGACGCCCATGGACTTGCCGATCTCGGTCCACGACGCGCCCGAGCGGCGCGCCTGGTCGACGAAGTGTCCGATGAGGTGGTCGGCCACCTCGCCCAGATATTCGGCGGCCAGTACCGCGTCGGTGAGTTGCTCCAGGGCGTCGCTGTGAACGCTCTTGATCGCTCGGATGAGGGTGTCGAGACTGACGGCGTCTTTCGCGGGGGATGTGCTCATGCGTCAACCGTAGGTTGACGACGCCGGACCGTCAACCAAAAGTTGACGCGGCGTGTCTCATCAGTAACAACTGTCACTTATGTCACAGTTTTACCAGCCCACCTGCGAACTCGCCCATCGGAGGCCAGCCATGCGTCCCATCCTTCTCGGCTTCGCGGCCGTCGCCCTGTTCTTCGGCAGCCTGGTGATGGCACCACTCACCTCCGAAGTCGCATCGTCGAGCTGCCAACCGGGGCAGGTGGTCAACGCCGAGCAAGCCGGCATCGGGTGCGAGACCGGGTGCCCGCCAGGGATGTTGGACGCTCGGACCGAGACGTGCGTCGCAGCGCCGTTCGGCCCGCCCGCGCTGTAAATCGATCGATCGGCCCGCACGGTGTGTTGCTGGGCGCCATCTCGCCCTCGCGTCCCCACCTCGCCGCGGCACCGGATTCGCTGCGTCACCACCCGCTCTGTCGCACCGCGCAGAGTGCGTCCGGCATCCTCTCGCGTGTGCTGAGTTTTCGACCCGAGTGCCGTGCACGCCGTTCAGTGCCTGCTCGGACGGCGTGTCGTCGGTCGGCGTGTTCGCCGAAGTTCGGAAGTTAGCGCGTCTTTGCTTTAAGCTGGCGTGCGGAATTGACGAGGTTGCGATCGAGGGGCCCCAATGAAACGTCCGAACCGGCACTCAGCCGCCATTTTGCTGGTGGGCGCGGCGATGACCGCAGCCCCGATGGCGCTGGCCACGGTCGTCACTCCGGCGATCGGCAACGCTGAGTGCGTCCCCAACGGTGGTGGCGCGTCTGCCTCCCCGATCGGTGCGTCCGTCGGCGGAGGCGAGGTCAAGTGCACCGCGGCCCCCGCGGAGGAGCCCGCGAACAACGAGCCGAAGAACGAGTGGGGTTTCAACCCGAACCTCACTCCGGCGGAAAACCTGGCGAACCTGCCTGCGCCTCAGCTCAGTGAGCCGCTGGTGCAGACCTCGCTGATCGATGATGTGCCGGTGGAGGTCGCGCCCACGCTCGGCCTGCCCGGAATCGGTGTCGGCGTCAACCTGTGGCCGGATCTGACGCCCATCGTCAACGGCGTCACCGGGGCGGCCGTGGGTGCGGCCCTGCCGTCGCTGCCTCCGCCGCAGTTGCCCAACCTGGCCCAGCTGCCGCCGCCGCAGTTGCCGGATCTCACCAAGATCCCGCCGCCTCAGGCGCCGCCGCGCCTGATCCCGTTGATGTGCGGTCCGCAGATCACGCCGTTCTTCACGCCCTGCATCTGATCATTCGTTGAGGCTGCGGTTACGTCGATCCTTCGGCGTCACCGCAGCCTCGATGCTTTTCAGCCCCGCGGATAGCCGCGGCGCACCGTGCGGTCCAGAATGCCCAGCGTGGCCCGCAACGCCAGCTCGGAGATCACCGGGAAAATCCCGGCATCCCGCCACTTCTGATCGATCGCCGACCAGTCGTAGAACGACGTGACGACGGTCTTGTCCCCAGCGGGTTGGAGCCGGTAGCCGTAGACGTGACCGATCTGCGGCTTGATCTGCCCCAGGATGGTCCAGGCGATCGCTGCGTCCGGCTCGAATTCGGTGATCTGCACTGTCACGTCGTAGCGGCCCATCTCGGGGAAGTCGTTGAGCGCTTCCCGATCCATGTGCACCACGAACTCGTCGCCCACCGCCGCTGCCGGCTCGCCGGTGGCGCCTTGCAACATGCCCGAGGAGTCGATGGCCACATGGCCCTGCGGATCCCGCAGCACGGCGAACACGTCTGCTGCCGGCGCGGTTATGGTCCGCTGTACCTCGATGCGGTCGGTCATCGAACCAAGGCGTAATCGGAGGCCGAATCCCGGCGCCCCCGGATCATCGCCACCACCAGGGCAATGGCCCCGAGTTGCAGAGCACCGACGACTACCAGCGGCCACAGCGCACCGGCGATCGCACTGAGCAACCTCGTGTGGGCGCCCGGCCCGGCGATGTCACGCCAATGTCTGGCCAACGCAAAAGTGACCACAGCAGTGATCCCTGCGCCCACGAGGTACAAAAGCACCGCTGCTTCAATCACTGCAAAGCCTCCCAACGTTTCATCGGGTTCCAGATTCCCGATTTGGCGAGCGCCAAAACCCGCCGCTGCGTCCAACGGATCCGCAGGGCCGCAGCATTCCGGGGGCAGTTGGCATCAGGCTGCGTACATCCCTCGCCCGCGGCCTCGATGAGTCGGACACTGGAACACGGGATGACCCCCTGCGGAATGTTCCCGACACCCACCGGGTTGCCCCTGAGAACGTCACCGAAAGGAATGCGCTGTGTCCGGTTCCTCGGATCATCTACATCTCGCCGTAGCGCTCGACGGTGCCGGATGGCACCCCGCCGCATGGCGCGAATCCGACGCCCGCCCCACCGAGTTGCTGACCGCCCGGTACTGGGCTGACCTGATCGCCGAGGCCGAACGGGGTCTGCTGGATTTCGTCACCATCGAGGATGGTCTGACGCTGCAGTCCGACGACAAGCTTCGGGTGGACAGTCGTACCGACCGGGTGCGGGGGCGCCTGGATGCCGTGCTGATCGCGTCCCGCGTGGCACCGCTGACCCGTCACATCGGTCTGCTGCCCACCGCCATCACCACCCACACCGAGCCGTTTCACCTGTCGAAGGCCATCGCCACCCTGGACTATGTGAGCGCGGGCCGGGCCGGGGTGCGCATCCAGGTGGCGCCCAATCCGGCCGCGGCGGCGCATTTCGGCCGGCGACAGATCCCCGCCCTGCCGGACGCCGGATTCCAGAGCCCGCAGGGGCAGGCGCTGGCCGCCGAGTTGTTGTCCGAGGCCGCCGACTACATCGAGGTGCTGCGCCGGCTGTGGGACAGCTGGGAGGACGACGCCGAAATCCGCGACGTCGCCACCGGACGGTTCATCGACCGGACGAAGTTGCACTACATCGACTTTGAGGGGGACTGGTTCTCGGTCAAGGGACCGTCTATCACCCCGCGCCCGCCGCAGGGCCAACCGATCGTGGCCAGCCTGGGCCACGGTGAGCCCGCCTACAAGCTGGCCGCCGGCGGCGCCGACGTCGCTTTTGTCACCCCGCGTGATGCGGGGGAGGCCCGCTCCATCGCCGAGCGGATCGCCGCACTACGACCCGCCGGTGCCGAGTCGGTGCGGGTGTTCGCCGACCTGGTGGTGTTCCTCGCCGACAGCGGTGAAGCGGCAGCGCAGCGCAAGGCCCGTCTCGATGACCTGGCCGGTGCTGAATTCAGCAGCGACGCGCAGGTTTTCGTGGGTACACCCGTCGAGCTGGCGGACGTGGTGCAACAGTGGCACGCCGCGGGTGCGGCGGGCGTGCGGCTGCGCCCCGCCACCTTGCCGCACGATCTGGCACAGATCACCACCGGACTGGTTCCGGAGCTGCAGCGGCGCAACCTGTTCCGTGACGGCTACCGGGCCGCCACCCTGCGGGAGACATTGGGGCTCGGCCGCCCCGCCAACCGTTACGCCACGGCGTCTTAGGAGTGCCAATGAGCAAGCCACTGAAGCAGATTCACCTCGCCGCTCATTTCCCCGGTGTCAACAACACCACGGTCTGGAGCGATCCGGCCTCGGGCAGTCACATCGAGTTCGACTCGTTCGTGAAGTTCGCCCAGACCGCCGAGCGCGGCAAGTTCGACTTCATGTTCCTGGCCGAAGGCCTGCGTCTGCGTGAACAGAACGGCCAGATCTACGACCTGGACGTGGTCGGTCGCCCCGACACCTTCACGGTGCTGGCCGCGTTGGCTGCGGTCACCGAGCGGCTCGGGCTGACCGGGACCATCAACTCGACGTTCAACGAACCCTATGAAGTGGCACGGCAATTCGCGTCTCTGGACCACCTGTCCGACGGGCGGGCCGCGTGGAACGTCGTCACCTCCTGGGATGCGTTCACCGGCGAGAACTTCCGCCGCGGCGGGTTCCTGCCCGAGAACCAGCGCTACGAGCGGGCCGAGAGCTTCCTGGAAGCGGCGCATGTGCTCTTCGACTCGTGGCACGGCAATGAAATCGTCGCCGACAAGGAACGCGGAGTGTTCCTGTCCGACGCCGACGCCGGGGCGTTCACCTACTCGAATCCGCATTTCGACATCAGTGGCCGGTTCAACGTGCCGCGCAGCCCGCAGGGCCGGCCGGTCATCTTCCAGGCCGGCGACTCCGACCACGGCCGTGAGTTCGCCGCCGCGGCAGCCGACGCGATCTTCTCCCGGCACGGCACCCAGAAGGAGGGCCAGGCGTTCTACACCGACGTCAAGCGTCGCCTGCCCGCCTATGGGCGGCGGCGCGACGAACTGCTGATCCTGCCCGCCGCGACCTTCGTTCTCGGCGACACCGACGCCGAGGCCGCCGAACTGGCGCAACAGGTTCGGCTGGCACAGGTGTCACCGGCCACCGCCATCAAGTTCCTGGAGCAGCTGTGGAACCGCGATCTGTCCGATCACGATCCGGACGGGCCGCTGCCCACCGTCGACCCGATCGTCGGTGAGAACACCATCGCCCGCGGCCGGGCCAGCGTGCGGATGTACCGCGATCCGATCGCGACGGCCAACGAATGGCGCGCCAAGGCCGAAGCCGAGAACCTGACCACCCGCGAGCTCATCGTCGAAGTCACCGGCCGGCAGAGTTTCATCGGCTCGCCCGCCACCATCGCCGAGTCCATCAACGAACTGGTCCAAGCCGACGCCAGCGATGGGTTCATCCTGGTGCCGCATGTCACGCCCAGCGGCTTGGATCCGTTCGTGGACAAGGTGGTGCCACTTCTGCAGGAGCGCGGGGTGTTCCGCACCGAATACACCGGGACCACCCTGCGTGACCATCTCGGACTCGGGTACCCGGGCGGGCATGACCAACTCGCCGGAGTCGCGCTCTAAACAGGACGAGGCCCCGCTGCTGGACGCAGTGGCCGATTACCACCGACGCAACCGCTACGGATTCACTCCGCCCGGGCACCGGCAGGGCCGGGGCATCGACAAGCGCGTCGCTGAGGTTCTGGGCGTCGAGGCGTTCCAATCCGATCTGCTGGCCAGCAGCGGGCTCGATGACCGGCAATCCAGCGGCGGTTTCCTGTCGCGCGCCGAAGCGTTGATGGCCCACGCGGTGGGGGCCGAGGCCGCCTTCTTCTCCACGTGCGGCAGCTCGCTGTCGGTCAAGGCCGCCATGATGGCCGTGGCCGGTGGAATAGACGGCGGCTTGCTGTTGAGCCGTGACAGCCACAAGTCCGTGGTGGCCGGGCTGATCTTCTCCGGAGTACAGCCGCGCTGGGTGCACCCTCAATGGGACGCCGAACACCACCTCTCGCACCCGCCGTCGCCGGCGCAGGTCGACGAAGCCTGGGAGCGTTACCCCGACGCCGCCGGAGCGTTGATCATCAGCCCCAGCCCGTACGGCACGTGCGCCGACATCGCCGGTATCGCCGAGGTGTGTCACCGTCGCGGCAAGCCGCTGATCATCGACGAAGCCTGGGGTGCGCACCTACCGTTCCACGAGGATCTGCCGACGTGGGCGATGGACGCCGGCGCCGACGTGTGCGTGGTGAGTGTGCACAAGATGGGTGCCGGGTTCGAACAGGGGTCGGTGTTCCACGTCCAGGGCGAGCTGATCGACCGGGACCGGCTCTCGGCGTGCGCCGATCTGCTGATGACGACGAGTCCCAACGTGCTGGTGTACTCCGCGCTCGACGGTTGGCGACGCCAGATGGTGCAGCACGGTCACGAATTGCTCGGAGCAGCGCTCGATCTGGCGCGTGAGGTCCGCGCTGCGGCGAACGAGATCGATGGGGTGCTCGTGCTCGAGGAGCAGCTGTTGGGTGCGGAGGCCTCTCATGATCTGGATCGCCTGCAGGTGTTGATGGACGTGTCCGAGACGGGGACGTCGGGCTATCAGGCAGCGGACTGGCTACGCGAACAGCGCTGTATCGACGTCGGCATGAGCGATCACCGCCGCATCCTGGCCACCCTGTCGTTCGCCGATGACAGCGACAGTGCCGATCGATTGCTGGCGGCGCTGCACGACTGGCGTGCGGTGGCCGAGTCGTTCCACAAGCCCCCGGCTGTCGAACTGGCCTCACCGGAGGAACTGGAACTCGAAACCGTTCTGTTGCCGCGCGATGCCTTCTTCGGACCGACCGAAATGGTGGACGCGGACAAGGCGGCCGGGCGCATCGCCGCCGAGCAGATCACGCCGTACCCGCCCGGAATTCCCGTGGTGGTGCCCGGCGAACGGTTGAACCAGCCGGTGATCGACTACCTGAGGTCCGGACTAGAGGCCGGGATGGCGCTGCCGGACCCGGCGGACGGGTCGCTGGCGAAGATCCGGGTGGTGGCCTGAGGGCTCAGAAAGCGTAGACGTTCTCGACCGAGACGAAGATGCCGTGGCCGGTCGAGGTATTGGTGAACCGGGTGCCGGTGATTTCGTGGTCGATGGTCCAGTTCTGCTGCTGATAGGTCTGACCGTAGGTCATGTTCGTGGTGGGGTCGTCGATCGCGATGTTGCCTTGCGCCCAGTAGAAGCCTCCGTCGCCGGTGCTCACGACGAGGTCGTCGTTCGCCGGGGCTTGGACGAACGCGCCCTGGCACACCACGTGGGGGCCGGGGCGGCCGTCATCGTGGTTTTCGGTGACAGCGCACAGGACCCGTCCCGATTGGGTGCGGTAGTTCTGGGCGGACGCGGTAGCGGGCCAGATGAGCGTCATCGCGGTCAGCACGAGCGCACCGGCGATCTTCATACGGATCCCCCAACAGGTGTGATTGGTCGTGAACCGTATCGGAACACGACCGTCCGCCCGTTACGTGCTCAGGCTTGCGCCACCCGCGCGGCGACGTAATCGCCGACCGAACCGGGCTGGACGTACTCCAGCGCCTCCAGGAGCAAGAGCTGGGGCCGGTGGGTGTAGGCCGGGTGTCGTTCCATCGCCGAGAGATGACGGACCTGCTCCGGGGTGAGACGGCCGGCCAGGGAACGCCAGCCGAGAGGCACGTCGACCGAGTCGACGGATGAGGTGAAAGGCATTACTCGAGTCCTTCCGTGGGTATGGAAGACACTCTGGCAGCGACCACCGACAAAAAACTTGGGGATGCCTGTGCGGAGGCTAGGTGTTGCGCGGCGTCCGGCAAGACCTGCACGAATTGTGGTGCGCGATACTGGGATTGAACCAGTGACCTCTTCCGTGTCAGGGAAGCGCTCTCCCGCTGAGCTAATCGCGCCGGGTGACTCTGGTGGAGGTGGAGACGGGAATCGAACCCGTGTGCACGGCTTTGCAGGCCGTTGCCTCACCACTCGGCCACTCCACCATGGGGTTGATGCCTCTACACCCTCGAGCGGATGACGGGATTCGAACCCGCGACCCTCACCTTGGCAAGGTGATGCGCTACCAACTGCGCTACATCCGCGTGCTACGAGCGAGATCGTCGCTCGTTGCGAGGCATGACACTAATGCAATTACCTGGGCGGACACAAATCCCTAGTTCGGCGGGGGTTTCCACCCGGCGAACAGCCTCAGAACAGCTCGTATGCCTGCCGCGAAATCGTGAAGCCGGCGCCGCTGGAGGTGTCCTGACATGTGATCCCCGCCTCAAGGCTGGTGCACGACATCACGCCGACGTCGACCGACTGCCCGAAGGCCAGCGGCTCGCCGGCCCACAACGCGGTGTCGCCGGCGCACACGAAAGCCGGTTGCTCGCCGGTGGCGAAGGCGATGCCCTGCCCGAAGTCGAACTCGCAGTCCTCCGGCCGCGGAGGGGCCGCCCAATCGCGGTCTGCGATATCGCAGCGCACGTAGTCGGTGTCGACATAGCAGCCGATGTTGCCGCTCGGGGAAGTGAAGCCCACCAGGTTCTGCGCGCCGGCAGGTGCCGCACACCACGCTGCGGCAACACCGACAGCAGCAGCGGTGCCCAACACCTGCCGGATCATGCTGTGACCCTAGCGGCGAGAAGCGTCCTGAGCAGGACGAATCAGTGCAAGCCCTGCTCGCTCCTCACCGCGCTCGTTCCTCGCGCGGCTCGGTCGACTCGCTAGACGGTCAGGACCATGCGGTAGCGGGCCCGGCCCTCGTCCATCGCCGCGTAGGCCTCGGCGGCCTGAGCGAGCGGCACTTCCTGGATGCGGGCGCGCACCCCGGACTGCACTGCGAACTTCATGGTGTCCTCGACGTCGCGCGCCGTACCCGACGGGTGCCCGATGACGCTGATTCCCGGCGTGATCAGTTGCAGCGGGCTGATCGGCAGGGGATCGGGCGTCACCCCGACCACCACGAGCTCACCGCGGGGCAGCAGCCCGCCCACGGTGTCGCCCATGGCCTTGGAGTTGGCGGCCGTGGCCAGCACCACCGACACGCCGCCCAGGGCCTGCAGCGCCGCGCCGACGTCGCCGGCGGTGGAGTCGACGTAGTGGTGCGCACCGAGTTCCAGTGCGTCCTGCGCCTTGTCCGCGCCGCGGGCGATCGCGATGGTCTCGAACCCCATGGCCCGCGCGAATTGCACACCCAGGTGCCCCAGCCCACCGATGCCCAGCACCGCTACCCGGTCACCCGGTTTGGCCTTGGTCTCGCGCAAGCCGTGGTACACCGTTACACCCGCGCACGCCATGGGGCCGGCTTCGGCGAACGACAGCTCGTCGGGGATGCGGGCCAGCGCGTTGGCAGGCGCCGTCACCGATTCGGCATACCCGCCGGGGTAGTGCCAGCTGGGGATCTGACCGTTGGCGCAGTGGATGAAATCGCCCCTGTGGCACGACACGCAGCGGCCACAGTGGCCGCCGAACCACCCGACGGCCACCCGGTCACCGACGGCGTAATCCTGCACGCCCTCGCCGACCTCGGCGATGGTTCCCGCGATCTCGTGCCCGGGCGTCAGTGGCCACGTCAGCCCCGGGAAACCGCCGTTGACGAACGCGTGGTCGGTGCCGCACACCCCACAGGCGGCCACCGCGATGCGCACGTGGTCACGGCCCGGCGAGGTGGTCTCCACCTCCGCGAGTTCCAGCGCTGCGCCGGCTGATGCGACATGAACCGCCTGGTGTCGTGCCATCTCGTTCCTCACTGTCGGGCCGTGCTCGGCCGTGTTTTCTCATGTTTACCCGCGCATCGGTCGTGCGCGGAGTGAGTAGCGTGAACAGTGAGGGGCTTATTCCGGTGAAAGGCCAACCATGAGCACGTGGAGTGCACCATGACCACGGCCATCGTCATAGCGGTGGTCGCGTTCTTCGGGATCGCGCTGGTGGCCAGCCAGCTGGTGCGGCTGCGGGAATGGCTGAAGAAGTCGCCGCCGTTGCCGCCGCCGATCGAGTTCCCCGACGACGAGAAGTGATGTGAAAAGCGCTGTCGTTCAGCGCAGTTCGCGACGCTTGCGATAACGCCGGCGCAGCCACGTCGCCAGCACGAAGATACCGGTGAGGATCCAGATCATCGTCGGACCACCGGGCGTGGTGCCGTAGTCGTCCTCGGGCTGCACTTCAGCGTCGGTAGCGGAGGTATCCACGTCGGGTGGGGCTGCCGTGGCAGGCGCGGGCACGTCGGTAGTCACGGAACTCTCGATGCTCATGGTCCTGTCGAAACGTATCGGGCCATCGCTGTGATGGCCGGGGCAGGCCGCCGGTGGGACACCTGCCGCTGCGGACGGCTTGTTACCGCCGAGTATAAGCAACGCCCAGGAGTGGTCGCAGCACGCGCAGGGCATCGAAGCGACCAGGCGATTCCAGGGCAGCGGCCTCCTCGTGCTAGTGTTCCTGCTCGTCTCACGGTCTCGTAGCTCAGTGGGAGAGCGTCCGCCTCACACGCGGAAGGTCGCTGGTTCGAACCCAGCCGGGACCACCACCCACTTCCGTCCGGAGTGGCCGCCTATGCCCAGACCCGGATCGCGATCGTGATGTCGCTGTGCCACAAGCGGTGTCGCCCAGCGCAAACTCCGTCGTCGACGGTGACGCGTTGATCACAAAGCAAAGCGACCTGCTCGAATGTGGTGCGATCCTCCTGCGACTGGGTACGCCTTCACCATGAATTCGTCAGCGCAGACGCCGGGTGCTCCGGCGCAACTCGTGCGCGCCGGCCCAGCCGACGCGCGCACCGCATCCGTGCTGCGCGACGATCTGATCACGTGGCTGGCCCAAGTGGCGGATCTGACGCCGGCGCGGCTCAGCGACATCATCATCAGTGCCTACGAGGCCCTGGCCAACTGTGCCGAGCACGCGTACGCCCACCGGCTCAGTTCGGGGGCCATGACCCTTCGTGCGATCTATGACCCTGGCGCACAAGATCTTTGCGTTTCGATTGCCGACCGCGGAACCTGGCACGACCCGCCGGAGCAACAGCCCACGCGGACCCGGGGTCGCGGTATCGCGCTGATGTGTGCGCTCGCCGACAGTTGCACCATCGACGGCCATCCGAACGGCACCACCGTGCAACTCCACTACGCCACATCGGTGACGAAAAACTGATCTGTCGCCTCAGGTTGAGGTATTGCTCGAGCCAAACGGTCGGCGACCTGACAAAATCATTGCCGAAATCCCCCGACATGCGGGGGAGCCACCTCGATCCGGGACCGACGATCAGTTACGACAATCTCACACCACTGGAGACCGCCGAGAGCGCCCGCGTCCGGGCGGTCGCGCGGTACCGCGTGCTCGATCTGCCACCCGAGCGGGTGTTCAACCGGATCGCCATCCTCGCCGCGAGGGTATGTGAAACCCAGATGGCCAAGGTATCGATCGTCGACCAGAGCCGGATCTGGTTCATGGCGGTGCACGGGCTGGACCCCGAGCTCAGACAGGTAGGGCCCGCGGAAGGCCTGTGCGCCCTGGTCATCACCGATCAGCTTCCGCAGGTGGTGTCGGACGCGTTGGCCGACCCGCGCACGGCGGACAACATCTTCGTGCGCAAGCATGGGATCCGCTTCTATGCCTGTGCCCCGATCACCACCTCAGACGGGTACCGGCTGGGCACCGTCACCGTCATGGACTCGCGCCCACGAGACAATCCAGAGGCGCATCTCGCGGTACTCGAGGACCTCGCCGCGATCGTCATGGAACAACTGGAATGGCGGCTCGCATCACTGGATGCGATACGGGTCGAACGCTCGAAGCGTGATGCCGCCGAGGGGGCACGCGACGACGCCAGGCTCGACCGTGACGACGCCCTGCGCAATCGTGATCTCGCCGAACGTGAGCGCGATGTGATCCAGGAGTACGCGACGGCCCTCCAACAGACCCTGCTGCCGCCGTCGTTGCCGGACATCGCGGGAATGGACGTGGTGTCCCACTACCATCCGGCCTCACCTCGCCAGGTCGGCGGCGACTTCTACGACGTCTTCGGCTTGGGTAACGACCGTTGGGCGTTCTTCATCGGTGACGTGGAAGGGCACGGTGTCGGCGCGGCCGTGGTGACGTCACTCATCCGTTACACCCTGCGTGCCGCCGCGCTGCACCACGCCGACCCCAGGGATGCCCTCGCCGAGCTCAATTCGATCCTGCTGCGTGAGATGGAGCCGCGGCGCTTCTGCACCGTACTCTTCGGCACGCTGCAACCCGCTGACGGCGGAACTGGGTTCACGGTCACCATTGCCACCGGGGGCCACCCGCCGGGACTGCTCCTGGACCCCGCCGCCGACACGGTCACCCACGTGCGATCCAGCGGCGGAATGCTGGTGGGCGCGGTGCGCGAGGCCGCCTTCGAGTTGTGCACCGTGCATCTGAACCCCGGCCAGACGCTGTTGTTCTTCACCGACGGGATCGTCGAAGCCCGCCGGGGTGCAACACCGTTCGACGAGGAGAGCCTGGCGGCCTATGCGCTCGAGCGCGCCGGGCCGGGGCCCCGCGGGCTGATCAAGGACCTCGCCGCGCTCATCCCGACCCTGGAGCCCGACGACGACGTCGCCCTCCTGGCATTCGGCGCGCACTGACCTCCGAGCCCGTGTTTCGAACGCGTGTGCGACGGGCACTCCCGAGTCATGAGTACCGACCAGAACCGCGCCCCCAGTGAGACCCCCGAGAAGGATCCCGAAGACTGGGTCACCGGCGACGAACCGATGACCGGTCCGCAACGCAGCTATTTGCAGACCTTGGCCCAGGAAGCGGGTCACGAGGTGCCGGCCGATCTGACCAAAGCGCAGGCCTCCGAGATGATCGACGCACTACAGACCAAGACGGGCCGCGGCACGGATCAGTGACGGTCACTTCGTCAGCAGTGCCATCACCTTGCGATTGATGCTGCGGCGGGGCCAACCTCGGGCCCCGTCGCTCGCCAGGGCGGCCCGCGCGGCGTTACGGCCGCACATCCCGTGCACACCCCCGCCGGGCGGTGCCGAGGCACTACCCAGAAACAACCCCTCGACCGGAGTGTCCGGACGTCCGAACCCCGGGTACGGCCGGAAAATCAACTGTTGGAACAACGCTGACGTCCCGCCGTTGACGGCACCGCGGTGCAGGTTGGCGTCGTCACCCTCCAGGTCGCCAGGAGCCTGCAGGTGACGGTCCACGATGTGCCCGCTGAATCCCGGAGCGTGCTCTTCGAGGGTGCGGTCCACCGCGGTGGCCACCTTCTCGGCGGATGCGCGGTCGGCGACGTTACGGGGCAGATGTGTGTACGCCCAAGCACTTTCGGTACCGTGCGGGGAACGGGTGGCGTCCGCAGTGGTCATCTGCCCGAACAACATGAACGGTTTGTGCGGCACCGTACCGGAGGCCAAGTCGGCCATCCACTGGATCAGGCCTCGGCTGTCGGCACCCACGTGCACGGTGCCCACGCTGTTGAGGTTGGGGGAGCGCCACGGGATCGGGGCATCGAGCGCGTAGTTGATCTTCACCACCGGGGTGTCCCACACGAAATGCGCCATGCTGCGCGCCAATCCGGGCGAGATGGCCTCGGGCGGTAGCAGCACCTCGAAAAGCTGAGGGGCCGACACGTCGGCGACGACGGCGCGTCGCGCCCGGTACCGCCGCCCGCCGGCAGTGCGGACAGCGACGGCTCGGGAGCCGCGCACCTCGATCAGTTCCACGGGCTGTCCACACTGCACCTGCGCGCCGGCGCTCTCCGCCCGCCGCACCAGCGCAGCCGTCAACTCGCCGGCCCCGCCGACCGGTACGGGGAAGCCGGCATCCTGGGCCAGCATCGTCATGATGTAGCCCATGACGCCGGATCCGGGTGCATCCAGCGGGATGTCCGCGTGCATGGCGTTGCCCATCAACAGGGTTCGCGCCGCGTCGCCCGCGAACAGCTCTTCACCCAGCACCGTGGCGGGCAGCAGCAGTTGGTGCGCAAGCCGCAGCGCCCCCGCGGTGCCGAGCGCGCGCACCAACCGCATCGGGCCCTTCACGGGCGGGAACGGCGCAAACAAGGCATCCAGCACGCCCTGTTTGACGGCGGCCCACTCGTCGGTCACCCGCAGCCAATTCGCCCCGTCACCTGGGCAGTGCTCATCGAGTTCTTCGGCGGTGCGCTGCCGATCGGGGTAGATCACCGGAGCCTGGGTGTCGCTCGCGGAACGGGGGTGACCCACCACCGCCGGTGCCCGGGTCCAGCGCAGCCCGTGTTCCTCCAGGTGCAGTTCGCGCAGCGCCGGTGACGACACCGACAGCGGGTAGAAGGCCGAGAAGAGGTCGGCGGTGTAACCGGGCGTCAGCTCGGCTGAGCGCACAGCGCCGCCGGGTGTGGGCTGGGCTTCCAGGACCACCACGTCCCAGCCTGCGTCGGCCAGCATGGCGGCGGCCACCAGCCCGTGGTGACCCGCGCCGATCACCACCGCATCGACGGTGGATTCCTCAGTCCTCGAGTTCACTGGGCACCTGGCGTTCGGCCAACGACGTCAACCGCCACAGCGCCTCGCGATTGCGCGGCCACATCAGCGCCAGCGCCACCGATTCCGGTAGCCAGCCCAACGGTCCACGTACCAGGACTTCGTCCATCTCGACGCAGGTGCCCTGGTCGGTATCGCTGAGCAGCAATGTGATTCGCGCGGCTCCGGCGGGCCCCATCTTGGCCAGCAACACCAGCTTGGACTGTGGCTCGCACTCTTCGACTACGGTCTCGTCGTTGATCACCAGCGGCCACAACCCGATGGAGTGTTTGATCGCGGAGCCGGGTGCGGGCCAGTCGGCATCCACAGCGCGGATCCTGCTGTTCCCGACCACCCACTGCGAATAGGTCCACCCGTCGGCCAGCACATTCCACACCTGCTCGCGGGTGGCGTGTGTGTCCCGGCGCGCGGCCAGCTGATCTGGGGGATGTTTCGACATGGGCAACCTCCCTTCCTGCAGAGATGGTGCCCCCAGACCGCCGGTCGAAACCCTCAAAGCGGCCTTCGTGCCGATGGGTTGTTCCGGATCGATGCGGGTAATCCGGGAAAGACCTGTTGGCAATTCGGCGAGCATGTGGAGGATCATCGTGACTGCACACCACGAACGTCCGACGGCGGATCCGTCGTTGAGCGAGTTGGTGAGTCAGCTCTCGGCGCAGACCACACGTCTGGTCCGAGACGAGCTGAAGCTGGCCACCAAGGAGTTCCAGCAGTCCGCTGCGAACGCGGGTAAGGGTGCCGGCTTGATCAGCGCTGCCGCGGTGCTGGGCCTGCTGGGCGCGGCGACGCTCATCGCTGCCATCGTGGCCGCACTGTCGCTGGTGCTGCCGGTCTGGGCAGCTGCACTCATCGTGGCCGCGGTGCTGTTCGGCGGAGCCGGGATCGCGGCGGTCATCAGCAAGAAGGAGATCAAGCAGGTGGCCCCTGCCGCGCCGCGGACCGTGGACAACGTCAAACACGACATCGAGGAAGTGAAGGAAGCGCGCCATGGCCGACACCACTGACGGCACCACCCCGGAACCGGGTCCGGATGCCAGCATCGACGACATCCAGGCCGACATCGCCAAGACGCGGCAGGAACTCGGCGAGACGGTCAGTGCACTGGCTGAGAAAGCGGACGTCAAGGCGCAGGTTCAGGCCAAAGTGGCGGACACCAAACAGATCGCCGCCGAGCGTGCACACCTCGTGCAGGAAAAGGTGCGGCGCAATCCGGGACTGGACGCCGGTGTGCTGCTCGGTGTGCTCGCCGTGATAGGCGTGATCGTCTGGGTCCGCCGCCGCAATCGTTGAGGAGGATCGGTATCTCATCCCGCGATGTCGAGAAGCGGTGGCACGACCCCAAGGCGTTCCGGTCGGCCGCAACCTACGTCGGCGTGGTGGTGCTACTGGCCGGTGCCGCGTTCGCTGTATACGCGGTCGGTGACCGCGAATCCGTACCCAAGGCCGTCGCCACACCGCTGGTGCTGTTCGCCGGTGCGGTCGTCGCGTTCGGCAAGACCTACTCGGACTGGCGAGCCGGTCGGACCTGGCCCATCTGGCAAGGCGCCGGCTGGTTTCTGCTCGCCCTGACCCTGATGTCCCTTGGCATTCCGGCCATGGGACTGCTCGGCTGATCACATCACTTCAACGAAGAGGAGAACACAATGGCCAATTACCGGGTGCTCAACCCCATGGGCGACATCGTCGCGACCAAGGAGATCACCAGCGCAGAAGACGCCCACGCATGGTTCGTGGACCAGAAAGCCGACAATTCGCAGCTGGGCTGGCGGATGGAAGTGGAGCATGACGGGCAGTGGTCCTTCTTCGATGACTCCGAGGGCAGTCCCGACTGAGGTCGGGCCGCCTTCGGCTCGGCGGCGTGCCACGATAGGACCCAGGAGGTGACCGTGGCCGTCCGGGGATCTGCCCGCCCGACGAAAGCGGATGTCGCGCGCCTGGCGAACGTCTCGACGGCTACGGTCAGCTACGTCCTCAACAACGTCGCGGGGCAGCGGATCTCCGAGCAGACCCGTGCCGCTGTGCGCGGTGCCGCGGCGCAACTCGGATACCGGCCCAACCTGGCCGCACGTAATCTCGCCAGCGGGGGAAGTGGCGTGGTTCTCTACGTTGTCCCTCGAATGGCGTTGGGCGAGTTGCCGATCGAGGTCGGGAGCCGGTTGACCACCGCGCTGGCCGAACACGGCATCGTGCTCAGTCTGCAGTTCGAGACCGATGATGACCGCAATGTGGTGGAGGCGATCGCCAACCTGCATCCCATGGCGGTCACGTCGGTGTTCCCTCTGAGTGGTGCGGCGCTGGCAGCGATCAGCGAGGCGGGTATCCCGCAGATCCATCTGGGTAGCGGCGAGTTACGTGCGCTGGGGTCCTTGCATGTGACGGTCGGCGCGATGCGGGTGCAACACCTCATCGACCGGGGGCATCGGCGGCTCGGCTTCGCGTTCACCGACTCACCCAAACTCCGGCCCCTCGGTGACTATTGGCTCGAAGGTGTCAGTGCGGCGGCGCGCGCCCGGGGCCTGCCCGACGTCGACGTGCGCACCGTGCGCACCGACGGCTCCGACGCCCAGACGGTGGTTGATCAGTGGATCGCTGCCGGGGTCACCGCGGTGTGCGCGCAGAGCGACGAAACGGCGTTCGTGGTGCTGCACGGTATT
Organism: Mycobacterium sp. Soil_C_30; assembly: GCF_057656995.1. NCBI lineage: Bacteria > Bacillati > Actinomycetota > Actinomycetes > Mycobacteriales > Mycobacteriaceae > Mycobacterium > Mycobacterium sp. Soil_C_30. The sequence continues at coordinate 244,156 of NZ_JBDGJH010000007.1, forward strand.
CGGCAGGCTGGTCTGGGGTGCCCCGGCGACCTCGCCGTCATGGGCGTGGATGCCGGCCCGCTGGGGGCGGTGAGCGCGCCCCCGCTGACGTCGGTGGGGTTCGACGCGGCGGGGATCGTCGATGTCTCGGTCTCGGCGATCATGGCCGAACTCGGCTATCCGGGCAGGCCGGAGGCGGCGGGGGAGCACGTCGCACGTCTGATCCACCGCGCATCGACCTGACATCGACACGAATTGGTGTAACGTCACGCCTGGACTTGCTTACGCGCGTAACCTACGCTCGGACACGCGTAGAGAGGCGATGCCTGTGACAGAGACCCGTACGGACCGGCCCGCGGCCGTCCCTGAATCCCAGCCGTACTTCGATCCGTACGACGTCGAGATCAACACGAATCCCTACCCGGTGTTCGCGCGGCTGCGCGAGGAGGCGCCGCTGTACTACAACGAGGTCCATGACTTCTATGCGGTCAGCCGGTTCGCCGACGTCAACAAAGGCCTGGTGGACCACGAGACGTTCAGTTCGGCTCGCGGTGCGATCTTGGAACTCATCAAGGCCAACATCGACATTCCCTCGGGCGCATTGATTTTCGAGGATCCGCCGATTCACGACATCCACCGCAAGCTGCTGGCCCGGATGTTCACCCCACGCAAGATCAACGCCCTCGAACCGCGGATCCGCGAGTTCTGCGCACAAAGCCTCGACCCGCTGGTCGGAGGCGGGCAATTCGACTTCATCACCGACTTCGGCGCGATCATGCCGATGCGGGTGATCAGCGCCCTGCTGGGCATTCCGGAGAACGACCAGGAGATGATCCGCGATCACGGAAACGCTCAACTGCGCACCGAAGCGGGAAAGCCGATGAGTGCCGCGCAGGACGGGCTGGTCACCGGGCAGATCTTCGAGGCCTATATCGACTGGCGTGCCGACAACCCCTCCGATGACATCATGACCGAGCTCCTCAATGTCGAGTTCACCGACGAGCACGGCATCACCCGCACGCTCACCCGCGACGAGTTGCTGATCTACCTCAATGTGGTGGCCGGCGCGGGTAACGAGACCACCACTCGGCTGATCGGTTGGGCGGCAAAGGTTTTGGCCGAACACCCGCAACAGCGGCGTGAACTGGTGCAGAATCCGGCGCTCATCCCGCAGGCGGTCGAGGAGCTGCTACGGTTCGAGCCGCCGGCACCGCATGTGGCGCGCTATGTGACGCGTGATGTCACCTATTACGGGCAGACGGTCCCCGAGGGCAGTGTCATGATGATGTTGATCGGCGCGGCGGTACGCGACCACCGCCAGTTCCCGCCCGACGGCGACGTTTTCGACATCCACCGCGAACCGCGCCAGCACCTCGCGTTCAGTGTCGGCACCCATTATTGCCTGGGTTCGGCGCTGGCGCGGCTGGAGGGCCGCATTGCTTTGGAGGAGATCCTCAAGCGGTTCCCGGAATGGGATGTGGACCTGGACTCCGCGCGCTTGTCTCCGACATCGACTGTGCGCGGGTGGGATTCGATGCCTGCGGTGCTGTCATGACCACCGCTGCGCTGGTACCCGGCGACTGGGATCAGGTGACTCCGGACTGGCTGACGGATGCGCTGACGGCGGCATTCCCGGGCGCGGTCGTGGACTCCGTCACCGTCCAGATGCGCGACGACGGCACCAACCGCCGTGCGCGACTGGCGCTGACCTACCGCGCCGGCGCCGGCCCGGCCACCGTCTTCGTCAAGGGTGTGGACCCGGCGCACAAAGACCTGATCCGGCTGACCAGCGGCCTCCTGCACGAACCGCGGTTGTTTCGGGCGGACGTCGATCTGGCGCTGGAACGTCCCGCGGTGTACGCAGCGGTGATCGACGAGGATGCCGAGGACTTCCTTCTGGTGATGGAGGATCTGACCGCGCGGGGCGCAGACCCCAGGGACGCGACCCGGCCGCTGACCGTCGAGCAGGCGGCCAGCGGGGTCCGCGGGCTGGGTCGCATGCACGGCCGGTTCTGGGGACGACGTGCGCAGCGACCCGAACTGGCGTGGCTGGAACCGTTTGTGCCCTGGGACGGGATGCAGGCCGCCCCGCTGCCCGCAGCGCTGGAACGACTGGGCGATGACGCACCGGCTGCGGTGCAGTCGCTGACCATCGACGGCCTGATCGACGGCATCTGGAAACCGTACATCCGTTCGCTGAGCGCGACACCCACACTGCTGCACGGGGATCCGCACATCGGCAACACCTACGTGCTACCCGGCGGCGAGGTGGGCTTCCTCGACTGGCAGGTGGCGCGGCGGGGCAACTGGTCGCTGGACCTCGGGTACTTCCTCCAAGGCGCCCTCACCGTCGACGACCGCCGCCGCAGCGAACAGGAACTGCTGGAGCTCTACCGCGAGGCGCTCGGGTTACCCCCCGACGAGCTGCCGTCGATGGATGAGGTGTGGCTGCGATACCGCGCCTCCGTCGCGCACGGTCTGACGCTGTGGTTGTGCACCGCCAGTGCCGGTGAGCTCTGGCAGCGTCCCGATATCGCGGTGGCTCTGGCGCAACGCTATTCGGTGGCCTACGCCGACCTGCACAGCGCCGAAGCCATCGCAGACCTGGCCGGTTAGCGGCCGGCCAGCGCGTCCTTGGCCCGGTCGAGCACCGATGCGAAGGGGCCGACCGCGAAATTGGCCAGCGCGGATTCGACGCCGGGGTGCGGGTGCGTGGGCGCGATGCGCTCGGCGGCCTGCACGGCGGCGGTCATCTTGGTCAGCTCGTCGCGGTCGAGTTCGTCCTCGAGCCGGGTGAACTCCTCGGCCTCTTCCTTTTCCGCGTGTTCGAGCACTGCCTGCTGAAGATGGATGACGGCTTTGCTGAACTCGGCGGTGCCGAAGTCCAGCTTTTCGATCTCCTGCAGCGCGACCTTCGAGTCGTGCTCCTCGTGCAGGCGCTCGGCAACGATCCGGTCTCCGCCGTCGACCTTCCGGCGCACCCTCGGATGCACCATCATCTCTTCGGCGGTCTCATGCACGGCCAGCAGTGCGCGGAGCTGGTTGAAGGCTTTCTCCTGAGCGGCCGCATCGGGGGCGTCCAGAGTCTCGATGAACAGCGCTTTGATGGTCTGGTGCTGGGCCTTGAGGTAGTCGACGACGTCCTGGTTGTTCGAAATCTCGGCAGACACGGCTTACCTCCACGAAAACTCGGGTGCATTCACGATGCGGCGCTAGGGGCTGTGCGCCGACGTGAGGTCTCTACCCGGGTATCGACCCGGTGAAACGCCGGTGGCACCGAGTCGGGGGACCGCTCAGCTGATCGGTTCGATCCCGTCGTCGTTTAGGAAGACCATGGTGCCGTCATCGAGGGCGACGGCCCAGCGGCGGGATTTTGCGGTTTGTTGGGCATCCACGACCACCTCGACACCGGCGAGGTCACCGAAGTCTTCGACGATGCGTCCGGTGATGTGTGCGTCATCGGTGGTCCGAACCGCGGTGCCGATTTCGAACTTGCCCCCACTCATGGCACCAATTAAATACCCAGATTGCCGGGAAGCGGTAATTACCGGCCGATTCGTTACAAACTGAGCCCGGCGGTGGTGCTCAGTCCGCCATCGAGCGGAAGCACCGCACCCGTCATGAAATTGGTGGCGCGCGACGCCAGGTACACCGCTGCGGCGGCGATGTCCTCGGTGCGGCCGATGCGTTTCACCGGTGTTGCCGCTGCCAGCCGGTCGCCGGCGGCCTCGAGGGTCGCGGCCATCATCTTGGACGGAAACGGCCCCGGCGCAATGGCGTTGCACAGGATCGTCGGCGCGAGTTCGTAGGCCAGATGGCGCGTGAGCTGGTGCAGGGCGGCTTTGGATGCCGAATACGAGAACGTACCCAGTCGCGGCACGGTCAGCCCGTCGATGGACCCGATGTTGATCACCCGGGCGGGATCATCGTCACGGGAACCGGCCTCCAGTAGCGGTTGGGCCAATTGGGTCAGCACAAACGGGGATTTGACGTTCAAGGTGAGCACTTTGTCGAAAGCCGCGCCTGGAAACGAGTCGAACGGCGCGCCCCAGGTGGCACCGGCATTGTTGACCAGAATGTGCAACGCCTGTTCCTGTGAACCGACAGCCGCTATCAATTCACGGCAGTGGTCTTCATTGCTGACATCAGCCGGAATGGCACGCACGTCGCCCAATGGTGAAAGCAGTTCCTGCGCGCGACGGCAGGCCTCGGGTTTGCGCGACGAAATGTAGACCCGCACTCCGGCACGCAGATAGCCTTCGGCGATCATCAGGCCGATCCCACTGGTGCCGCCGGTGATCAACGCGGTCTTGCCGGACACGGAGAACAACTCGGGAAACACCGGACCACTCCTCGTGACGGTATGACAGAGACACGATGAAAGCTAGACCAAACCGTCTAGAATTGCGGGACCATGGCACAATCCACCCAGATCACACACAAAGAGCGGCTGCTGCGGCAGGGGATGAAGCTGTTCTACGCCAACGGCTTTCACGGCACCACTGTCGATGCGGTACTCGAGGCGTCGGGGGTGCCGAAGGGGTCTTTCTACCACCATTTCCGGTCCAAGGATGCCTTCGGACTGGCGGTCCTCGACCGTTACATGTCCTTGCAGCTGGAGCTGCTCGACGCCGCGGCGCGCGACGGGGGTGGCAGCACGGCCGAGACGTTGGAACGGTATTACACCACCCTCAGTGACTTGTTCGTCGACTCCGAATTCCAGCGGGGCTGCCTGGCGGGGAAGTTCTCCACCGAACTGGCCGCCGGTTCGGCCGCCTTCCGCGATCAGCTGGCCCATGCGATGGCGGTGTGGCACGACACCTTGACCGACATGCTGCGCCAGGGTCAGCAGCGTGGGGACGTCCGGGCCGACCGAAGCGCGGCCGACCTGGCCCACACCGTCCTGGCACTTGTTCAGGGGGCGTTCGTGATCGCGCTGTCCTCACGCGATACCGCGGCGCTGGCCGCGGTGGGGGCGAGCATCCGCGCGCTGGTGGAAACCGATCGTTGACCGGACTCACTAGACTGTTTAGTCTAGACCGGACCGTCTAGCCGAGCTGGGGTCATTCCGAGCGGAGGTTCTCGATGTCCGATTCCTGGCAATCCACCGCGTGCATTCTGTGCGAATGCAATTGCGGCATCGTCGTGCACACCGAGGGCCGCACGCTGGCGCGGATTCGGGGTGACAAGGCCCATCCCGGTTCCCAGGGGTACACCTGCAACAAGGCGCTGAGGCTGGATCACTACCAGAACAATGCCGACCGCCTGACCTCTCCGATGCGTCGCCGGCCCGACGGCGGCTACGAAGCGGTCGACTGGGACACCGCCATCAACGAGATCGCCGACGGATGTCGCCGCATCCGCGACAGCTACGGCGGGGACAAGATCTTCTACTACGGCGGTGGCGGCCAGGGTAACCACCTGGGCGGTGCATACAGTGGTGCCTTCCTCAAGGCGCTGGGCGCCCGGTACCGTTCAAACGCCCTGGCGCAGGAGAAGACTGGCGAGTTCTGGGTCGATCAGCAACTGTACGGTGGCCACACCCGAGGCGAGTTCGAGCATGCCGAGGTGAGCGTCTTCGTCGGCAAGAACCCGTGGATGTCGCAGAGTTTCCCGCGGGCACGGGTGGTGCTCAACGACATCGCCAAGGATCCGGACCGGTCGATGGTCGTCATCGACCCGGTGATCACCGACACCGCGAAAATGGCCGACTTCCACCTGCGTGTGCGGCCTGGCACCGACGCCTGGTGTCTGGCCGCACTGGCGGCGGTGCTGGTACAGGAAAACCTCTGTGACGAAGCGTTTCTGCGCGACCACGTGCACGGTGCCGATGACGTGCGGGCGGTCCTGCGGGATGTTGCGGTGGCCGAATACGCCGAGCGCTGTGGTGTGGCCGAGGACCTGCTGAGATCCGCCGCGCGACGCATCGCTGCCGCCAAGAGTGTGTCGGTGTTCGAAGATCTCGGCATCCAACAGGCCCCCAACAGCACACTGTGCTCGTATCTCAACAAGCTGTTGTGGATCCTCACCGGTAATTTCGCCAAACGTGGTGGCCAGCATCTGCATTCGAGTTTCGCGCCGTTGTTCAGCCCGGGACGGGTGGGTCGCACGCCGGTGACCGGTGCGCCGATCATCGCCGGCCTGGTGCCCAGCAACGTCGTGCCCCAGGAGATCCTCACCGATCACCCGGACCGGATCCGCGCCATGATCGTCGAGAGCAGCAACCCGGCCCACTCGGTGGCGGATTCAGCGGCGGTGCGCGCGGCACTGGAGGCGCTCGAGCTGGTGGTCGTCATCGACGTCGCGATGACCGAGACCGCCCGGCTCGCCCACTACGTCCTGCCTGCGGCCACACAGTTCGAGAAGCCGGAAGCCACCTTCTTCAACCTCGAATTCCCGCGCAACACATTCCATTTGCGCCACCCGCTGTTTCCGCCGCTGGAGGGGACGCTGCCGGAACCCGAGATCTGGGCCCGGCTGGTACGCGCGCTGGGCGTGATCGACGACGCCGACCTCGAGCCGCTGCACCGCGCCGCGCAGCAGGGGCGCGAGGCCTATGCCCAGGCGTTCCTGACTGCAGTCTCCAGCGTGCCGATGCTGGCCAAGACGGTGCCCTACGTGCTCTACGAAACCTTGGGACCGACATTGCCGGAGGGGCTGGCCGGCGCCGCCGCGTTGTGGGGGCTGGCCCAGAAGGTGTCGTGGACGTATCCGGATGCACTGCGGCGCGCAGGGCACGAGGACGGCAACGCGCTGTTCGAGGCGATTCTCCGGGAGCGGTCGGGGGTGACGTTCACTGTGCACGAGTACACCGACGACTGGTCTTTGATCGGTCATGACGACCACAAGATCGCACTGTCCATCCCCGAGATGCTCGACGAGATCCGCGCACTCCCGGAGCAGCCCCCCGCCCTCACCACACCTGAGTTCCCGATGGTGTTGTCGGCCGGTGAGCGGCGCGCCTACACCGCCAACGACATCCTGCGCGACCCGAGCTGGCGCAAACGCGATACCGACGGCGCGTTACGGGTGAGCGTGGACGACGCGCAGGTGCTGGGCCTCAGTGATGGTGGGTGCGCCCGGATCACCACCGCGGCCGGCTCGGTGCAGGCGACCGTTGCGGTCAGCGCCACCATGCAGCCCGGCCATGTGTCGCTGCCGAACGGGTTCGGTCTGGACTTCACCGATGCCGACGGCCACACGCATGTTCCCGGCGTCGCTCCCAACATGTTGACCACCTCCGGCTGGCGCGACGCTTACGCCGGCACCCCCTGGCACAAACACGTGCCCGCGCGGGTCGAAGCGGTACCTCGGCTCGTCGATCGCGGGTAACGCGGCCGGTGGGGGGGTACACGCATCTCGAGGTCGACTGCGGGGTCTCGAGATGCTTCACGGGGTTCGCGAGTCGATCAGTCCGCTGAACCCAGCAGAAGAGGCCGGCCGTGCAGATCGACGTGACATTCGTGGGCAACGCCACCACCCTCATCTCCTGCGGCGGCCTCACCCTGCTCACCGACCCCAACTTCCTGCACCGGGGCCAGCGTGCGTATCTGGGCTACGGGCTGGTGTCGAAACGCCGACAGGATCCGGCGCTGAGCATTGACCAGTTGCCGCCTCTGGACGCGGTGGTGCTGTCCCACATGCACGGTGATCACTGGGACCGGGTGGCTCAAGGTGGGCTGGATCGCGCGCTCCCCATCATCACCACCCCGCACGCCGCCACCCGGTTGCGGCGGCGGGGTTTTCACCGCGCGCACGCGCTGCCCACGTGGGCCACCTTCAACCTGGAGAAGGGGACAACGCGGCTCACTCTCACCGCGCTGCCGGGCCGGCACGCCCCGACCCCGATCGACCGCTTCCTGCCGCCGGTGATGGGCACCATGGTGGAGGTCGGCTCGGTCACCGATTCGATGACGCGGCGGCTCTACATCTCGGGGGACACCCTGCTGATCGATGAACTCGACGAGATCCCGGCGCGGTTCCAGTCCATCGACGCGGGTGTACTGCATCTGGGTGGTACGCGGCTGCCCGCCGGGAACCGGCTGCCGTTCGGGCTCACCGTCACCATGGACGGCAACCAGGGCGCTGAGCTGGCGACTCTGCTTGATCTGCCGAGGGTGATTCCGGTCCACTTCGACGACTACGGTGTCTTCGCGTCGCCGCTGTCGGACTTTCTCGACGACATGCAGCGCCGCGGCCGCGGCGACCGGGTGATCCGCCTGGGCCGGGGTGCTTCCACCACGCTGTGAGCCCGTCGCCGGGCTCCTGCGGCAGCTGAGGCTACACCGGGGAAGGGTCCGCCGGAACCGCATCTGAGACGGCAAAACCGGCAGCACCGCCGCAGATCTCGAGGACGCGACGGACGCAGGCGCTCGGCGCCACCGTCATGTCCACATCAGCGGTCGCGCATCGCCGGGCGAGGATGCACAAGCTGGAATATGCCGCGCTACTGAAGAATTCAACCTTTCTCAAATCCATCGTCAGTGTCCGGCACAGCACGAGTTTGGTCAGCGCACCATCGAGGAAGGTGTCGGCGTTCGCCGCGTCGATGTCACCGCTGACGCTGACGACGGCGTGCGTCGGCTCCACCCAGTGCGTGGTGAAGGTGAGTGCCTGCGAGGGCAGAGGTTGCGGGTCGGACACCACGTGTCTCATGGTCAATGTCCAGCCGGAGTCACGTCGGGAGGGGGTGTTCATGAGCCTCCATTCCGGCAAACTCGAAGTCCCGCGGGTCGTATTGCCCGTGCTGGAATGGCTGCTACTCAACCACACGCGAGTGTAGTGGAAGCCTCGTGCGAAAACAGCGGGATGAAGCAGCCCGTCTGATCCACAAGGCGAAGTGCTCGAGCCAGGAAGCGAAGTGGTTCTCGCTTCGCGTTTCCGCCTTCGTCGCCCGGCTAGTTCCGAACAGTGGTTCCCGAGCGCTCAGGGCGGACGATTCTGCTGTGGCATGTACACGGGTCCTGGACGGAATCGTTCGTCCGGGGGCCGCACCGTTACCTGCTGCCCCTGAACGACACACGCGACGCCGACGGACGGGGTCTGTGCGGCCGCAACTGGCCGAACGCGCGGGAGATACATCACGATGACCTGGCCGCCCAGGATGTGGATCTTGTTGTGCTGCAACGTCCCCATGAGATCGAGCTGGTCACCGAGCTGCTCGGCCGCCGCCCAGGTACCGACCTGCCCGCGGCGTACGTCGAACACAACGCGCCACGTCCGCACCCCGTCGACAGCAGGCACCCGGTGGGCGAGCGCGGCGACATCCTGCTGGTGCACGTCACCGATTTCAACCGGCTGATGTGGGACAACGGCGCGGCGGCCACCACCGTGATCACGCACGGCATCGCCGATCCCGGCGCGCTGTACACCGGGAACATCCCCACCGCGGCCACGATGATCAACGAACCGGTCCGCCGCCGCCGCACCGTCGGCACCGATCTGCTCGCGGAACTTTCCCGCGCGACCCCCATCGACGTCTGGGGTATCGGCAGCGAGGAACTCAACACCGCCGAGCACCGGATCGTCGGTGTCACCGGCCGCGGCGACCTCCCGCGCACCGAACTGTTGCCCGCTGTGGCCGGCCGGGCGGTTTACCTGCACACCCCACGGTGGACGTCACTGGGGCTGTCGCTGATCGAGGCCATGTATTGCGGAATGCCCGTGGTGTGCGTCGCTACCACCATGGCGCCCCTGGTGGTTCCACACGACGCCGGGGTGGTCAGTGCCGATATCACCACCCTGGCGGGCGCTCTGACCGACTTCGTCACCGACGCATCGGCGGCAACCCGGGCCGGTAAAGCGGCCAGAGAGTACGCGATGACGCACTTCTGCCTGGATCGGTTTCTCCGGGAGTGGGATGACGTCATCGACGCACTGTGCACCGGAAAGGAGTAAGCGCGTGAAGATAGCGATGATCTCAGAACATGCCAGCCCTCTGGCAGTGCTGGGCGGCGTCGACGCGGGAGGACAGAATGTCCACGTCGCCGCGCTGTCAGCGGCATTGGCCAGACGCGGACACGACGTGACCGTCTACACCCGTCGCGACGACCCGGATCTGCCGGAGAACGTGCCCACCGAGGACGGCTACCGCGTCACCCATGTGCCCGCGGGGCCGCCGAAGATCCTGCCGAAAGACGAATTGCTCCGGTACATGGGCGAATTCGCCCAGTTCCTCGACACCCGGTGGCACCGGCGTCGTCCCGATGTGGCGCACGCGCATTTCTGGATGTCGGGTATCGCGACACAGCTGGCCGCCAAGAACACCCAGGTCCCGACCGTACAGACGTTCCACGCTCTCGGTGTGGTGAAACGGCGCTACCAGGGCGCCATGGACACCAGCCCACAGGCGCGGCTGCAGCTCGAGATGCTGGTGGCCAAAGGGGCGGACTGGGTGGCGGCGACCTGTACCGACGAGGTGTTCGAACTGATCAGGATGGGCCGGTCCCGGGCCCAGATCTCGGTGGTCCCGTGCGGTGTCGACGCCGACCGGTTCTCCCCGGTGGGTGAACGTGCCCGGCGGACGGGCCGCAAGAGAATCGTCTCGGTGGGAAGACTGGTGCCCCGCAAGGGTTTCGACGTGATGATCCGGGCGCTACCCAAGATTCATGACGCAGAGCTGGTGATCGTCGGCGGACCCGCCGAATCGGAGTTGCACGCCGACCCGGAAGCCTGCCGGTTGCGCGCACTGGCGGAAGAACTCGGAGTCGACGACCGCGTCCTTTTCACCGGTGCCGTGGCCCACGACGACATGCCCGCATGGTTCCGGTCAGCCGATGTGGTGGCATGCACACCCTGGTACGAACCTTTCGGCATCGTGCCACTGGAGGCGATGGCTTGCGGTGTGCCGGTGATCGCGTCTGCGGTCGGCGGAATGCTCGACACGGTGGTCGACGAGGTGACGGGGCGGTTGGTACCACCACAGGACCCGGAAGCCTGCGCCGACGCCGCCAACCAGATCCTCTACAAGCCGTTTCTCGCGCGGGGGCTCGGCGGAGCCGGACGGGACCGGGCGAAGTCGCGCTACTCGTGGGACCGTATCGCCGCCGACACGGCCCGGATCTACGACCGGCTCACCGCGGCGCGACTGCAGGCTGCCGGGCTCTCGCAGGCCCAGACACGATGAGGTCACATCCGACCGGGGGCCGGCTCCTCCAGCAACCTGAGATCAGCCTCCAGCTCGGCGGGCAACCTCCGGCGCCGGCGCAGCGCGGTGGGCATCAACCGCAGCGCCTCGGCCGCCGCGGTGCCATAGGCCCTGTCGGTCGCCATGGCGCGCACCAGGGCCGCCGTCGCGCGAAGGCACACCGGAACGGGCCGGCGCAACCAGGCGGTCAGCGCCTCATTGCGCAGCACCCGGGCATGCTGCGCCGGTCCCGGCAGGCGGGCCCTGGACGGCTTGTGCACCGCAACCAGATCGTGGCAGTAGCACAGCTGCCAGCCGGCCGCGGCCAGGTCCAACGCCAACAGCTGTTCCTCCCCTCGGAAGTGCAGCACCGGGGAGAAACCCCCGACGCTGTCGAACGCCGCCTTGCGCACCACCGCGGCGCACGCCATGAAGCCCAGGATGGACGGTCCCGGCAGCCCGGGCCGGTGCCCCAGTGGGCTGTTGGCCAGAAGGGCGACCATCGGGTCGTCGCGGAAGTCGGGCCACACCACGGTGCGCGCCGCCAACAGACCCACACCGGGATTGTCAGCGAAGATCTGCTCCGCGCGCGCGAATGCACCAGGATCCCACCACGAATCGTCGTCACAGAAGGCGACATACGGTGTGCTGCTGCGAGCAACACCGATGTTGCGGGCCACCGCGCCCAGGTTGTCGTCGAGTTCGATCACCGTCACCCGCTCACCGCGCCGCCGCGCCGCGGCTGCGGTGTCGTCATCGGAGTTGTTGTCCATGACGATGATCGGACACCGAGTCCCGTCCAGCAGTCGCGTCAGGACGCTCTCCAACTCGGCGCGGCGATTGCGGGTCGCGATGACGATGGTGGTTCGCGAGTCTCCGGCGGTCATGAGGGCCATGGCTACCCGCGCCAACCCCGTTCAAACGCAGCACAACACAGACGGGTGGGGGTGCCGGGTGATACGTGATCCACGACGGGTGCTGGTGGCCGGGGGCGCCGGATTCCTGGGTAGCTACCTGTGTGCGAGGCTGCTCGACGAGGGCGCCGAGGTGCTGTGTGTCGATGACCTGTCCACGTCGTGCGGCGGCGCCGAATCCACTTTGCAGAGCCGCCGCGGGTACCGGTTCCTGCGCCACGACATCACCCGGGACCTGACCGAGGTGTTGGACAGCCGCCCTTTCGACACCATCTTCCACCTTGCATCACCGGCGTCGCCGATCGACTACTACCGGCTGCCGCTGGAAACCCTGCGGGCCGGTGCATTAGGTACCGCAGCACTTCTCGAGGTGGCCGAACGCCACGATGCCCGCCTGGTCCTGGCGTCGACGAGCGAGGTCTACGGTGACCCCCTGGAGCATCCGCAAACCGAGAGTTATTGGGGCAACGTCAATCCCATCGGGCCACGCAGCGTCTACGACGAAGCGAAACGATTCGCCGAGGCGCTGACCTTCGCGCATCACCGCGCCCGCTCCGTCGATGTCGGCGTGGCGCGGATCTTCAACACCTACGGACCCGGCATGCGGGTCGACGACGGCCGGATGGTTCCCACCTTCTGCCGGCAGGCCATCCTCGGCGATCCCATCACGGTGGCCGGTGACGGCACCCAGACCCGGTCCCTGTGTTACGTCGAGGACACCGTGGAGGGCCTGGTTGCGCTGGCCCGGTCGGATATCGCCGGTCCGGTCAACATCGGCAATCCGCACGAGCTGACCGTGCTGCAGGTGGCCGAGCTGATCCGGGAGCTGGCCGACAGCACGGCACCGCTGGTGCACACCGATGCCGCCACCGACGACCCGAAGCGGCGCTGCCCGGACATCGGCAAGGCCCGCATCGATCTGAACTGGCAACCGAGGGTGACCCACCAAGACGGCCTGGCCAGGACGGTGGCGTGGTTCCGCGCCGTGCTGGCCGAGCCGCGCAGCGTGGCGACGACGGAGGTGTGAGATGCGAATACTGGGTGTCAACGCGGTGTTTCACGACCCGGCCGCAGCGGTGGTGATCGACGGCCAGATTGTCGCCGCCGCGGAGGAGGAGCGCTTCTCCCGGCGCAAGCACGGCAAACAGGCGGTCCCGTTCTCCACCTGGGAACTGCCCGTCGAGTCCGCGAAATGGTGCCTGGCCCAGGCCGGAATCACCCCCGACCAGCTCGATGCCGTCGGCTATTCCTACGACCCCACGGTGATGGACGGCCAGTCGGATCACCTCGACGGCCTCGACAGCGATTGGGAGTATCTGCGCACCCTGTATGCCGCGCGGGCACCGCGTTTCCTGGCCACCGCGCTGCCGGGTCTCGACCCCGGCGTGGTGCACCACGTCCGCCATCATGTGGCGCACGCCGCGTCGACGGCGCTGGCCTCGCCGCAGCCGGACTCGGCGGTTCTCGTCGTCGACGGCCGCGGTGAGCGCACCTCGATGCTCGCGGGGCGCTACCGCGACGGAAAACTCGATGTGCTGGCCACCCAGGAACTGCCGCACTCGTTGGGGTTGTTCTACGAAAACCTCACCGAGCACCTCGGATTCACGCGGTCCAGCGACGAATACAAGGTCATGGCGATGGGTTCCTACGGCCGGCCACGCTTCGCCGACGCGCTGCGGGAGCGGGTGTACTACTGTCCCGACGGCGGTTTCCGCACCGAGTCGGTGGCGTGGGCGCAGCTCGCCGAGCCGCGTGCGCGCGGCGCCGGTGACGGTTCGGCCCTGGCCCGGCCCGAACCCGACCACGCGGATCTGGCCTGCAGTGCCCAACTGGTGGTCGAGGAGGTGCTGCTGGATCTGGTGCGCTGGCTGCGCGGGCGCGTCGACACCGACAGCCTGTGTCTGGCCGGTGGGGTTGCGCTGAACTGTGTTGCCAATTCCAAACTCTGGGCCCACGGCGGCTTCCGCGACGTCTGGGTACAGCCGGCTGCCGGCGACGCCGGCACGGCATTGGGGGCCGCTCTGTCACTGGCGGCCGAGGCCGGCGAGCAGATCACTCCCATGCCGTCTGCGCGACTGGGCCGCGGCTGGTCCGAGCCCGAGATCGCCGCGATCCTGGATGAGGCCGCGGTGCGCTACGAGCGACCGGTGCGGTTCGCCGAGGCCGTCGGGGACGCCCTGGCCGACAATCACCTGGTCGCGTGGTTCCAGGGGCGCGCCGAATACGGGCCCCGCGCGCTCGGTGGCAGGTCGCTGCTGGCCGACCCGCGTCATGTGGACAATCTGGAGCGGCTGAACACGGTCAAGGGTCGCGAACAGTTCCGGCCGGTGGCCCCCATGGTGTTGGCCGACCGGGCCGCCGAGATCTTCACCGACGGACCGCTTCCCAGCCCCTACATGCTGTTCGTGCACAACGTCGATCCACAGTGGCGCACCCGCATTCCGGCGGTCACACACGTCGACGGCACCGCACGGATCCAGACCGTCGACGCCTCCGATCCCGTGTTGTATGACACCATCAGCCGGTTCGAGGAGCGCACCGGTGTGCCGGTGGTGGTCAACACCAGCTTCAACACCGCGGGACGGCCCATGGTGGACAGCCCACGCGACGCTCTCGAATGCTTCGGCAGTGCCCCCATCGACCTGTTGGCAATCGGTCCGTTCCTCGTCTGGCGGCGGCCATGACCGACAGCGGTTTCTCGATCGTGATCCCCACCGTCGGCCGGGATTCCCTGTCGAAGCTCATGGCGGCCCTCGACGCCGAGGCGGGACCGACCCCGGAAGCGGTGGTGATCGTGGACGACCGCAAGGCGCCGCAACGGTTGCCCTGTGTGTGGACTCGTCTGCCGATTTCTGTTCTGCACAGTGGTGGCCGTGGGCCGGCCGCAGCCAGAAACCTCGGCTGGCGGCACACCCACAGCCGATGGGTGTGCTTCCTCGACGACGACGTCCTGCCGCAACCCGGTTGGCTGGCGGCCCTGACCGACGATCTGCGGGCGGCCGACCAGGCGGAGGCGGCGGCCTCGCAGGCGATCATCGAGGTACCGGTGCGGGCAGACAGGCGGGCCACCGACGACGAGCGCCGCACCCAGCGCCTGGCCGATGCCCGCTGGATCACCGCCGACATGGCCTATCTGCGGACCGAGTTGGTGAATGCCGGTGGGTTCGACGAACGCTTCCCCCGCGCCTACCGGGAGGATTCCGATCTGGCATTGCGGGTGGTGCGCGCAGGCGGCCGCATCGTGCGGGGCGCACGCCGCAGCGTTCATCCGGTCGCCGCCGCCACGCCGCTCAGTTCTGTTCGGGCCCAGCGAGGTAACCGTGACAACGCGCTGATGCGACGCAAGCACGGCCACCGGTGGCGGACCGAGATCGGCGAGGGTCGGGGACGGATGCCCGCACACCTGGTCACCGTCGGTGCGGCCACCGCCGCCGCGGCGGCCGCGGTGCTGCGCCGGCGACGCTGGGCCGCGTTCGGTGCAGCGGCGTGGCTGGGGCTGACCGCGGAGTTCACCATGCGGCGCGTCCTGCCGGGCCCGCGCACTCCGCGCGACATCGCGGCGCTGGCCGCCAGTAGCGTGCTGATTCCCCCGGCGGCCGTCGGTCACCGGCTCGCGGGGGAGTGGCGGTTCCGTCGGGCACAGCCGCAGCCGCCCCTGGCCGTGCTGTTCGACCGCGACGACACCCTCATCGAAGATGGTCCTTACCTGCGCGATCCCCGCGGTGTGCGGCCCAAACCCGGTGCCCGCGAGGGTCTTTCCGAACTGCGGCGGCGCGGTCTGCTGCTCGGGGTGGTGACCAACCAGTCCGGGGTGGCCAAGGGTTTGATCACCGATGAGGAATTGGGCGCGGTCAATGCCCGGGTCGAGTCGGTGCTCGGCCCGTTTGGGTGCTGGCAGGTGTGCCTCCACGATGCCGATGACGGCTGCCGCTGCCGGAAGCCGGAACCGGGCATGGTTCTCGATGCCGCGGCGGCGCTGGGCGTCGACCCGGCGCGGTGCGTGATGATCGGCGACACCGGCGGTGACGTGGAGGCCGCGCTGGCGGCCGAGGCCAAAGCGGTGCTGGTGCCGACGGCTCGCACGCTGCCCCACGAGGTCGACCAGGCCCGCACGCGGGCCAAGGTGGCGCCCGACCTGGAGACCGCCATCGCCATGGTGCTACGGGAGTGCCGGTGAGTACCGCGGTGGTGGCACGGCTGGACAGCGCAGGCGATGTCCTCATCACCGGACCGGCGGTGCGGGCCATCGCCGCTGCGCACGACCGCGTGGTGTTCTTGGCGGGCCCGCGCGGCCGGGCAGCTGCCGACCTGCTGCCCGGGGTCGACGAGATCATCGAGTGGCAGGCCCCGTGGGTGGACTTCGACGCTCCGGCACTCACCCGGGGGCATGTCGAGGATCTGGTCAAACAGCTGCACGATGTGGCGCCGGACAGGGTGTTCATCTTCACGTCGTTCCATCAGTCCCCGTTGCCCATGGCACTGGTGTGCCGGATGGCCGCGGTGCCCTGGATCGCCGCGATCTGCGAGGACTACCCGGGCACGTTGCTCGACATCCGGCACCACGTCGACGAGGGGATGCCCGAACCGCTGCGTGCGCTGTCGCTGGCCGCCGCGGGCGGGGCTCGGCTTCCCCCCGATGACGACGGCGCGCTGCGGGTGCGCACCCCGGCCGGTGTACCGGAACCGGTGGCGGACCTGATCGGTGAGGGTCCCTTCATCGTGTTCCATCCCGGCGCGGCGGTGCCCGCACGTATGCCGACCGCACGGCGCAGCGCTGCCATGGTGACCGCCCTCGTGGCCGCGGGACACCGGGTTGTGGTCACCGGTGGCCGCGGCGAATGCGGCTTGGCCGCAGAGGTTTCGGGCGCGCACGGGATCGACATCTCCGGGTTGACCACACTCGACGAGCTGGCGGCGGTCTACGCACAGGCCCAGGTGGTGATCGCCCCCAACACCGGACCCGCGCATCTGGCCGCCGCCGTGGGTGCACCGGTGGTGTCGCTGTTCGCGCCGGTGGTACCGGCGTCGCAGTGGAAGCCCTACGGCCGGCCGGTGGTACTGCTCGGCGATCAGGACGCGCCGTGCCGGCACAGCCGGGCCCGCACCTGCCCCGTCGCAGGACACCCCTGCCTGGACGGGATCACCGACACCGAACTCTTGGAAGCCGTCACCCACCTTGGAGGTCGACCATGATCGCCGAACACATCGCCGCCCTCGGCCAGGCCGTCAACCGGGCCGGCGCCGCGGCGCCGACACTCACCGCGTGGGGTACCCACCTCGCCGAGGTGCTCGTCGGCGGCGGGCGGCTCCTGGCCTGCGGCAACGGGGGCAGCGCCGCCGAAGCGCAACACCTGACCGCCGAGCTCGTCGGAAGGTTCCGAGATGAGCGGGTTCCATTGTCGGCCATCGCTTTACACGCTGATACCTCGGCACTGACCGCGCTGGTCAACGACTACGGCGAAGACGAGATGTTCGCCCGGGGCGTCCGCGCGCACGGCAGGCCCGGCGACGTGCTGGTGGCCCTGTCCACCAGCGGTTCGAGCCGAAATGTGCTCACCGCCGTCAAAGCCGCCCATGAGGTGGGCATGCGCAGCTGGGCCCTGACGGGTCCGGCGCCCAACCCATTGGCCGCCATGTGCGATGACGCCATCTGTGTGGAGGCCGGCTCCACCGCCACCGTCCAGGAGATCCACCTGCTGCTGGTGCACGCGCTGTGCATCGCGGTGGACGCCGCGATGGGGGTGCCGCGGAGATGACGCAACGGCTGGTGGTGATCGGCGACTCCATGCTCGACATCGACATCGACGGCACCGCAACACGTCTGAGCCCAGAAGCGCCGGTCCCGGTGGTCGACGGGGACCGGGTTGGGCAACGACCAGGAGGCGCCGGATTGGCCGCCGCGCTGGCCGCCCGGCACGGCGCCGAGGTGGTGCTGGTCACCGCTGTGGGCACCGACGAGCACGGTCGGCTGCTGCGGGCACTGCTGGACGAGGCCGGTGTCCGGGTGAGCGCGCTGCCCATCGACGGGACCACCGCATCCAAGACCCGGATCCGCGCGAACGGGCAGTCGGTGATGCGCCTGGACCAGGGCACCGGCCGGGCAGGCCCCTTCGCCCTCGACGACTCGATACGAGACGCCGTGCGGAGCGCCGATGCCGTGTGCATCGCCGACTACGGCCGCGGCGTCACCGCCGACGACGGACTGCGGCAGTTTCTGGCCGGCATCGCCGGCGACGTGCCGGTGGTGTGGGATCCGCATCCGCGTGGATCCGCACCGGTGGCCCGTACCACCGTGGTGACACCCAATGAAACCGAAGCACAGCACTTCTCGCGCGCCGGCTGTGGGCCGGTGACGGCGCATGAACTGCGCACCCGGTGGCAGGCCGGCGCGGTGTGTGTGACGCTGGGCGGACGCGGGGCGCTGCTCGCCACCGGAGACGGCGCCACCACCCATGTGCGGCCGACGGCCCCCGTCACCGCCCGCGGTGACACCTGCGGCGCCGGAGACAGATTCGCGATCGCGGTCACCTCGGCACTGGCCTCCGGTGTGGACACCACGGCCGCCGTGGTCGCGGCCGTGGACGCCGCGGCCAACTTCGTCGCCGCCGGCGCAGCGTCGGCGATGTCGACGGTGGCCGCACTGGCACCGATCGGTGTGCCGGCGGGTGATGGCTCCGACCGTGCGGCGGTGAGCGACGACATCGAAGCCGTCGCTGCCCGACTCCGGCGCAGCGGCAGCATTCTGGTGGCTACCGGCGGATGCTTCGATCTGCTGCACACCGGGCATGTGCGACTGTTACAGCGAGCGCGCCAACTGGGCTCGGCGCTGGTGGTTCTGCTCAACTCCGACGACTCGGTGCGCGCGCTCAAGGGTCCCACTCGGCCCGTGATGCCCGCCCAGGACCGGGCGCGGGTCCTGTCCGCGCTGGCATGCGTGGACGCCGTATGCATCTTCGACGAGCTGTCACCGGAGCGGGCGCTGAGGAGACTGCGTCCTGACATCTGGGTCAAGGGTGGCGACTACACCCTGCACGACCTTCCCGAAGCCGATGTGGTGCGCGCCGGTGGAGGTGATGTGGTGCTGCTGCCCACCGTGCCCGGCTACTCCTCGTCCAACCTGATCGCCGCCGCGCGGTCCTGAAGCCGAACAACGAAAGGCTGATCCGTGCAACCACACAACCAGAATCCCAAATTGGGCAACGTCCTCGTCACAGGTGGGGCATCCGGACTCGGCGCGGCGGCTGTCCGGGCGCTGCTTCGGCGCGGTGCCACCCCGATGGTGCTGGACAAGAACCAGCCGCGCTTCGACGTGCCGTTTGTCGCGGTGGACCTTGCCGACACCGACGCCGTGCACGCCGCGGTCGCGACCCTGGCAGACCGGTGCGGCGGCCGGATCGACGGGGTCTTCACCGCGGCCGGAATCGATGCGTGCGGAACGCTGTCCGACGTGCCCGCCAAGGAGTGGGAGCGCGTCGTGCACGTCAACCTGATCGGCACCGCGGCGGTGATCCGCGCCAGTCTGCCGTACGTGAAGCGCTCCCACGGCCGGATCGTCACCTGTGCCTCCACGCTGGGCATCAAAGCGGTCAGCGATGCCACGGCCTACTGCGCGTCGAAGTTCGGCGTGGTGGGCTTCACCCGGGCCCTGGCCGCCGAGCTGGCCGGCGAGGTGGGGGTCACCCTACTGATTCCCGGGGGCATGCAGACCCCCTTTTTCGACGGCCGCACCGAGCAGTACAAGCCGCCGGCCGACGCGGTGCTCAACGATCCGGACCATGTGGCCGAGACCGTGGTGTTCGCGCTGAGTCAGCCCCCCGGATGTGAGGTGCGTGAGCTGGTGGTGGCCGCTTCGACCGAATCGTCCTGGCCATGACCGCAGACATCCTGGTTCTGCGGGCGCTGGGCCTGGGTGATCTGTTGACCGCGGTACCCGCGCTGCGCGGGTTGCGGCGCGCACATCCCGACGCGCACATCACCCTGGCGACGCCGAAACCGTTGGAGGAGTTGGCACTTCTCACCGGCGCTGTCGACACCGTGCTGCCGACACCCGGGCTGGGGCATCTCGGGGCCCTCCCGGCGCGGCCGACGCTGGCGGTCAACCTGCACGGGCGCGGCCCGCAGAGCATCGCCGACCTGCGCCGCACCCGACCGCACCGCTTGCTCACCCATGCGCATCCGGACCATCCGGACCACCCGGGCCCGTTGTGGCCGTCGGACTGCCACGAGGTGGACCGGTGGTGCGCCATGCTGCAGTGGTTCGGAATCGACTGTGATCCCGAGGATCTGCGGATGAGTTCACCGAAGCGCAGCTGGCTGCACACCGGCTCGGTGGTCCTGCATCCCGGCGCGTCCGCCTTGTCACGCCGGTGGCCGGCGCACCGTTATGTGGCGGTGGCGGCGGAACTGAGCAAGCGGGGAGTCGAGGTCCTCATCACCGGCGACCCCAGCGAAGTGCTGCTCGCCGAGTTTGTCGCCGCCAGGGCGGGCCTACCGTCGTCGGCGGTGCTGGCCGGAACCCTCACGGTGACCGACCTGATGGCACTCATCCAAGACGCCCAACTGCTGATCTGCGGCGACACCGGCGTGGCGCACATCGCCACCGCGACGGGAACGCCGTCGGTACTGCTGTTCGGTCCCACCCCACCGGATCACTGGGGTCCGCGGACCGGCGACGTCCACACCGTGCTGTGGCGGGGCCGCACCGGCGATCCGCACGGCGACAGCCCGGACGGGGGACTGCTGGAGATCACCACCTCCGATGTCCTGGCGGCCGCCGAACCCGCACTGCGGAGCCGGGTATGACGACCGGTGTTGTGGGGATCGGGTACGTGGGGCTGACCACCGCGGTGTGCCTGGCGCAGCGGGGGCTGGACACCGTGTGCGTCGATATCGACGCACAGAAGATCTCCGCTCTGCGCGGCGGCGCGTGCACGGTCGACGAACCCGGCATCGGCGACCTGCTCCGCGCCGCCCAAACCGGCGAGCGGTTACGGTTCGACACCTCGGTGACGGCGCTGGCGGGCGCGGACGTGGTGTTCGTCTGCGTCCCGACACCCAGCGGTGATGACGGCGCCGCCGACGTCAGCGCCGTCTACTCGGTGGTGGACAGTCTGGGCCGGGTGCTCTCTGCGGGGTCGGTCATTGCAGTGAAATCGACTGTGCCGGTTGGTACTACGCGCGACCTGGCGCGCCGGCTGGCCGGCACCGGGGTGGCGGTGGCATCGGTTCCGGAATTCCTGCGCGAGGGCCACGCCGTCGCCGACTTCCAGGGCCCGGACCGCGTGGTGATCGGGGCGCGGAGCCCGGCCACTGCCGATGCCGTCGCCTCCGTGCTCGGCGCGGATCCCGCCGTCACGCAGACAATGACGCCGGAAAGCGCGGAGCTGGCCAAGTATGCGTCGAACTCGTATCTGGCGGTGAAGCTCTCTTTCGTCAACTCGTTGGCCCACCTGTGTTCCCGGACGGGCGCCGACATCGGCGCGGTCACCCGCGCGATGGGCGCGGACCCACGGATCGGCTCGCAGTTCCTGCGGCCCGGACCGGGCTGGGGCGGGTCCTGTTTGCCAAAAGACACCGCTGCACTGGTGCACACCGGAATGCATCACGGCGTTCCACTGCCGGAAGTGAGCGCCGCACGCAGCACCAACGACGACCAACCCGGCTGGATCCGGGCGGCGATCGAACGCCGGCTGGGGCGGCGGATGGAGTCGATGCGCATTGCGGCGCTGGGCCTGACCTTCAAGGCGGGTACATCGGATGTCCGTGACTCACCGGCACTTCTGGTCTGTCGCCATCTGGCCGGAGCAGGCGCCCATGTCCAGGCTTACGACCCGAAGCTGGCCTCGATAGACGAGCGGACTCTGGAGCGCAACGCGATCATCGGGGTCGACGATCCCTACCGGGCGGCCAAAGGGGCCGACGTCATCCTGGTGCTGACCGAGTGGCCGGAGTTTCGTGAGTTGAACTGGACGGTGATCGCCCGGCACGCGGCCGGCGCCGCGGTGGTCGACACCCGTAATCTGCTCGACCGGCCGGTGGTCGAGGCATGCGGTCTGCACTACCTCGGCAACGGTATTCCGCACGGCATCTGAGCAGAGCGGCGGCCGGGCCGGCTACCCGACCCGACCGCCTTATCGGTTTACTGGTGTGATTGCCGGCGCGCCCCTGAGGCTTTCGCCTCGACACGCGCCTTTCCGGCCTCGGCTTCCGTGCGGGCCGCGTCACGCCGGGCCTCGGCTTTGTCCTGCTGAGCCTTGCCTTTCTCAGTCAGGTCATCGCGCCCGGTGACGGTTCACCCCTTCCGTCGGCTCAGCCCTTGGCGTCCTTGACGACGCCCTTGATTCCTTCTCGAGGTCCGCTGTCGTCTGCCATACGGCGTACTCCTTCCGGTCGGGTATCGCGAGGGCTTCCCCCGCACAGGGCAGTTGAAACCGGCTCAACCGACCGGGGCCACCCGCGAGGCCATCACCAACTCCGCGCGGTCCCAGACCCGGTGCAGGCCAAGGGCTGCCACCAGCGCACCGGCGAATTTGGCGTTCGCCGAATCGGCCGTCTGCACACCGACGCCGCCCGGGTCGATCCCCGCGGCAGACAGCAGCGCGGCCCCGTCACCCCAGGTGGCGATCGGCTTGCAATGCCGGTACGCCTCTTGCAGGAGCAGGGCGACCTTGATGTCCGGATCGGCGCTCGTCCCCGCGGCGATCACCACGGCGTCGAACTCGACAGACCGTGCCGTCAGATACGTGCGCTCCACCACGACGCTGCGCCGCCCGGCTTTCAGGAACCCGCCCGACGGGGCCACCACCAGTGCTTCGACGCCCTGGCGATCGAGCGCCTTGGCCAAGGCGGTGATCCCGGCAAGGTCCGAGCCGTTGTCGGCGATGATGCCCACCTTGCGTCCGGCGACCGGGCCGGGAACCGTCACCACCTGTGACAGGGCAGGGGAGACCGGGACTTCGCCGGGCGGGTTGCCCTTGGGGGCGGGCAGGCCGAGACCGGCGGCGACGGTTTCGCACAGCTGGGCGTCCACATTGGCGAGCACCTGGAGTTGGCGTTCCTTGATCGCCTGCTCGTAACACTTGCCGAGCTCGAAGGTGAACGCCTCGGCGATGTGCGCCTGCTCGATAGCCGACAGGCTGCGATAGAACATCGCCGGTTGGGTGAAGTGATCGTCGAACGACGCCGGTTGCGCGCGGACCGCCTGGCCGTCGATGCGCCGCGGCGTCTGCACGTAGCCGCCCTCGGATTCGTCGGCGGTCAGCGGCTCACCACCGTCGATGCTGTTGGGCTTGTAGGGAGCCAGGCCGGTGTGCACCGCGGTCTGGTGCATACCGTCGCGGAGCATGTCGTTGACCGGGCAGTGCGGTCGATTGATCGGCAGCTGTGTGAAATTCGGGCCGCCCAGCCGGGTCAACTGCGTGTCGAGGTACGAGAACAGCCGAGCCTGCATCAGCGGGTCATTCGTCGGCTCGATCCCGGGTACGAAGTTGCCAGTGTGGAAGGCCACCTGCTCGGTTTCGGCGAAATAGTTGGTGGGATTGCGGTTCAGGGTGAGCTTGCCGATGAGCTGCACCGGCGCCAGTTCTTCCGGAACGATCTTGGTGGGATCCAGCAGATCGATGCCCTCGAATGTCTCGGATCCGTCGTCCGGCATCACCTGGATGCCCAGCTCGTACTCGAAGAACGCGCCGGCTTCGATACCGTCGGCCATGTCGCGGCGGTGGAAATCCGGGTCGCAGCCGGCGGTGATCTGCGCTTCCTCCCACACCTGAGAATGCACTCCCGCCACCGGCTTCCAGTGGAATTTCACCAAGCTGGTCTTGCCTTTGGCGTTGACCAGCCGGAAGGTGTGGACCCCGAAGCCTTCCATGGTCCGGTAGGAGCGGGGTATCCCACGGTCGCTCATGTTCCAGAACACGTGGTGGGTGGCTTCGGTGTGCAGTGACACGAAGTCCCAGAACGTGTCGTGGGCGGACTGCGCCTGCGGGATCTCGCGGTCCGGATGCGGTTTGCCGGCATGGATGACGTCGGGGAATTTGATGCCGTCCTGGATGAAGAACACCGGGATGTTGTTGCCGACGAGGTCGAAATTGCCCTCGTCGGTGTAGAACTTGACGGCGAAACCCCTGGTGTCCCTGACGGTATCGGCGGATCCGCGCGAACCCAGCACCGTGGAGAACCGGACGAAAACCTCGGTTTGCTTGCCTTTGGCGGCCAGGAATCCCGCTTTGGTCACCGTTTTCGCGTTGCCGTACGACTCGAACACGCCGTGGGCGGCTGCGCCGCGGGCATGCACGACGCGCTCGGGAATCCGTTCGTGATCGAAGTGGGTGATCTTCTCACGCAGGTGAAAGTCTTCGAGCAGGCTCGGCCCGCGACTGCCTGCCTTGAGGGAGTGGTCGGTATCGGGAATCCGGACGCCCTGCGCAGTGGTCAGATGGGTGCCGGTTTGGGCGTATGGATCGCTGTCGGTGGCATCGACGGGAGACCCGGCCGATCGGGTGCGCTTGGGAGCAGCTTGATCTGGTTTGCGGGCTGGGGGCATGGATGCGCCTCCTTGGTCAGGGCTGGTGACTTCGGCTCGGCGAAGCTGTACCCAGATGTATCCGTTCTACGCACGAAAAGACGTGGAAGGGCGCTGGTTTCCCGAACTCAGCGTCTCGTGCGGACTCTCGCCGTAGGCCTGCCGGTACAACACCGCGAACCGGCCGGTGTGGGCGAAACCCCAGTGGGCAGCCGTGCCCGCGACGGTCGTTGTGGATTTGTCCGCCGCCGTCAGGTCACTGTGCGCCCGCTCCAACCGGACCCGGCGCAGGAACTCCGTGGGTGTGGTGTCGAGGTACCGGCGAAAGATGTACTGCACGCTTCGTGGCGTCAGATACACGCTCGCGGCGATGTCGGTGATGCCAATGTCCTTGTCGGCATTCTCTTCCACGAATCCGACGGCCCTCCGCAATGCAGCCGGGGTGTTCTCGACGGCGCCGGTCACGGCGTCGGTGTCACGCACGGCGGTGTTCGCGAACGCTGCCAGCGCCGTACTGGCCAGCAGCCGGCCGGCCGCACCGATCACCAGGGGCGTCGCTTTGGTGCCGTCGCTGAGAACGCTGTCCTGCACAAAGGCCGCGGTCTGGCGGAAGACCCGGGCGGCAACGGCGTCGACCGGGTGCTGGGCGGTGAAGCGGATCGCGGCGGCGGAGGACAGCGCTGCATCCAACAGCAGGTATTGATCGAGCACAACAGACCGGAGCTGGACATCAGAGGTCCGGGTCTCCACCCGTCCGTCCGTACACTGGGCCAACACCATCTGCCCGGGCCCGGCCACGGCGATCTCGCCGGAAGCGTGGCATTCGACGTGACCACTGTCGGGAAGGTAGATCACGGCCGGCTCCAGTCGATCGGCCGAGGTGCGCACACTCCCGCGCTGACTGATGACCTCCGTGGCGAATACCCCCACCGCGGTCCGGGTGTGCTTGTAGTTCAGACCTTCACCGGCTCCGTGGGGGTGGTCGACGCGCACCGTTGTGCCATAGGACTCGGACAGGAAGTCCTGAACCACCTCCGGATCGCCGGTATGAATCTCCGAACGCTCCGGGCTGTGCAAATGGTGTCGTTCGTTCATCGGGACCCCACGGCAGATGCCATCGAGCTGGATCTTGACTCGCTGAGTGTTCACGATACGCCCGTAGGCGGCAGGGGCATGAGGGTTGCATTCATGTCCTTGGTGGCGATCGCTGGCCGAGGTGAATTCTGTTCTGCAACAGCAAATGTGGCAATAGATGGCCTCCTGGTCAAGGGTGCGTCGCTCAGCGTCACCCACGGCAGCTGACGGCCATGGTCATCGGTCATCTGGACAGGTTCCTGGTCGCCGGGCCTTCCAACACGGTGCCGTCAGGGGCGAACCGCGATCCGTGCAACGGGCAGTCCCACGACTTGGCCTCGTCGTTCCACTCGACGATCCCGCCCAGGTGAGTACACACCGGTGACACACACCGTTCGACGCCGTCGACCATGCTGCGTGCGGTCATCTGCCAGGGCGGACCCGAGACCACTCCGGCACCATCACGCACCGGCCCGCGCGACCGTACGGTGGGCGTCACCCAGCCCGCTGCCAGGTGCACCGCCACCTCGGCATTGGCCTTGAGCGCCTCGCTCCAGCCTGAGCGCTCGGAGGCGGTCCAGCTGGCGAATGCCCGCGCCCACGAAGCCTGTTGCCCGCCCAGGATGTGCTTGGCCAGTAGAAGCGCCGCCGCCACGCCGTTGGTCATGCCCCACTTGGCGAAGCCTGTTGCCACGAACAAGGATTCATTCTTGGGGAGCAGGGGACCGACAAAGGGAAGCTCATGGACGGGCTGGTAATCCTGGGCCGACCACGAATGCGTGTGTTGCGCGCCGGGGAAATACTGCCGCGTCCAGGTCACCAGATCGGCGATGGCGTCCCCTTCGGAGCCGCGACCGACCACGTGTCCGTTACCGCCGACGATCAGGCGGTCACCGCCGGCGGTGGGGGCGTAGCGCACCGACCGCGAGGGCGAGTCGGTGGACAGGTACATGCCTCGGGTGGGGGCGGTCGGGAGGGCGAACGCGGTGCAGTACGACCGCTGCGGCTTGAGCCGCGCGAAATAGCCGCCGCGGTCCAGAATGGGTGTACCTGTTGCCAATACACACTGCCGCGCCGCCACCACGGGCTCGTCGGCCTCGGTCCGCTGTTCGAAGTGTAGGTGCAGTTCGGTGTCCACCGTCTGCACTGTGCGGACCCGTCGGCCGGTCAGGATCTGGCCACCTCGGTCTTCTAGTTCGGCGGCCAGGGCGTCCAGAAACGGCATGGGATCGAACTGCACCTGATCGGCCAGCCGCACCCCGCCGCGGGCGGGAAACGGCACATCCAGCGACTGCTCCCAGGTGACATCCAGGCCGGCGCGCTGCGCGGCCTCGAACTCGCTGCGGGCGCTGCGTTCACCCTTGGCCGTCTGGGCGTAGGTGTAAGCGTCCTCCTGTTGGGTCGCCACACCGTGGTCGGCGCAGTACGCCGTCAGCCAGGCCTGGGCTTCCCGGTTGCCGTCGACGTAGTTGGCGGTCAATTCACGGCCTTGGCGGGACTCGATGCTCGAGAGCCGCGTGCCCTGCAAAAGGCTGACCTTGCCGGTGGTGTTGCCGGTGGTCACCGCGCCGGGGGTGCGGGCTTCGACCACGAGCACCCGTTTGCCCGCCCGAGCCAGCAGCACCGCCGTCACCAGTCCGGTGATGCCCGCGCCCACCACCGCCACGTCCACCACGGTGTCGCGGCCGGCCAGCTCCGGTCGTTCGATAGCGGAATGTCCGTCCAGCCACAGCGATGTCATGCCGTCCGCGATACCCGGGGAGTCGAGGTTGAAACGGCTCGCGGACTCGCCAGCCGCCGGAAACCCTGACGTCGGCGCTGATTCATTTCGGTGACGGCGGGTACACCGGCCGCGACGTCACCGACGACGTCTGGTGCTCGTGTGCACCATCGCCACCAGTGAGCGAGATGATGACGAACCCTACCGCCGGCCAGCAGGACCTCGAACCCCACTTCGATGATGTGCAGGCCCACTATGACCTGTCCGACGAGTTCTTCGAACTGTTCCTGGACCCCACCCGCACCTACAGCTGCGCCTACTTCGCCCGCGAAGACATGTCGCTGCAGGAGGCGCAGCTCGCCAAGATCGACCTGTCACTGTCCAAGCTGAACCTGCGGCCGGGGATGACGTTGCTGGACGTGGGATGCGGATGGGGTGCGACAATGCTGCGGGCGCTGGAGAAGTACGACGTCAACGTCGTCGGCCTGACGCTGAGCCGCAACCAGGCCGCCACCGTCGAACGGCGGTTCGCCGAGGTCGACAGCCCCCGATCCAAGCGGGTGCTGTTGCAAGGCTGGGAGCAGTTCACCGAGCCGGTGGACCGGATCGTCTCGATCGGCGCGTTCGAGCACTTCGGCCGCGACCGCTACGACGACTTCTTCAGATTCGCCTACGACGCGCTTCCCGATGACGGCATCATGATGCTGCACACCATCTGCGTCTGCTCGGAAGAGGAGATGAAGAACATCAAGGTCACCATGACCTTGCTGAAGTTCATCAAGTTCATCATGGACGAGATCTTCCCCGGCGGCCGGCTGCCGTCGGTGGTCGATGTCGAAAACTACTCGCAGAAGGCCGGATTCCGGTGCGACCGGGTGCATTCCCTGCGCCCGCACTACGCGAAGACCCTCGACCTGTGGGCCGCGGCGCTAGAGGCTCACCGCGACCAGGCGATCGCCATCCAGTCGCAGGAGGTCTACGACCGGTACATGCGGTACCTGACCGGCTGTGCGGATCTGTTCCGCAACGGCAACACCGACGTCTGCCAGTTCACCCTCGTCAAAGGCTGATCACCGCGCCGTGCTCTGATCTAATTCCGGGGCATGACCGCAGTTTCACCGCGCTCCCGGCGCGGTCCGATCACCCGTGACGCCACCGGGGCCGGCGCCGCCGAGGCGTTCGTCCTGATCGCCGTGGCGACCATCCTGCTCACCCGGGCCTATCTCGAACTCACCGGCTACCCGCAGATCGGCGGCGGTGAGCTGCACATCGCGCACGCCCTCTGGGGTGGGGCATTGATGATGCTCGCGCTGCTGATCGGCTGGATGTCACTGGGCTTCGGGCCCCGGGTGCTGGCGGTGCTGCTGGGCGGCATCGGCTTCGGGTTGTTCCTCGACGAGGTCGGCAAGTTCGTCACCAAGACCAACGACTACTTCTACGGGCCGTCCGCCGAGATCATGTACATCCTGGTGGTGGCAATCCTGCTCGGCGCCCGCGTGATCCGCGACATCCGACCGTTGACCGCGCGCGAATGCCTGGCCTCGGCGGCGGCCATCGCCGCGGAAGGACTGGCCCGCGGTCTGCCCGAGCACCGCCGGGCCATCGGCCTGCGCCTGGCCGGTGCAGCCGCCGACAGCGGGGCGCCTACCGGGGAGGTGGAACAGGTACGGGCGCTGCTGTTGTCCGCCGAGCACGCCTCCGATCGGCTGTATCGGCTGCAGCGCTGGCTGCCCACCTTGATCCCGGGCTTCTTCCGGAGTCCCCGCTGGATCCCGGTGGTGGGGTGGCTCATGGTCCTCGGCGCGGTGGGCAGCGTGCTGTTCGGTGTGCTGGGAATGGCGATCGGCGGCTACCAGCTCTACGACGGCGACGAGGTGGTCCTCACCTTGGACGGAACCAGCCCGGCGTCGGTCATTCTGCTGGTGAGTGCTTGTCTGACAGCGGGATTCGCGTTACCGGCGATGATCGCCCGCCGTCGTGACCGCACCGCGGTGTGGCCGCTGCGCTGGTTGCGCAACGCCGCGCTGGTGGTCACCTTCCTCAACGCCTTTGTCGACTTCGCCACCGACGGATTCGGTGCGCTGGCCAACATGGCGACGGGGTTGTTCACCCTGGCGGTGCTCACCTATCAGCTCGACGTCGCCGCGCGTGCCGAGGCGCAGCGCGCGTTGCCCGCCGAGGGAGCCCGTCAGACGGCCGCGACGTAGCGCCGCATGACCAGCGTCTGCGCCGCCGACAGCACCGGCGCCGCCAGTCTGGCCCACCACGTGTTCGGGGCGGAGAAGGCCGACACCTCCGAATGAACCGCCTCGGTGGCGGGGTCGTAGCGCACCGCGAAGCGCTCCTCCCCGGAGACGGGATGCCCGGGCAGCGTGCCGTAGGCGAAGCCGCGTAGATCCGGTTCGTCGATCACGTAGACCACGCGGCACGGCGCGGCGAAGGGGCCCAGCCGGCCCAGGACCAGGGTCCCCGTTTCGGCGACGTCGGTGCTGGCCGTCACCGCCACCCCGGCGCCGCGCAGCATCCCGTACCGCATCACCGCCTCGGCGGCCTGCTCGAATCTGGCTCGCCCGGTGCCGATCCGCTTGGTCAGCTGCGCGTGCCGGTACCCGGCCGGCATGCCGTGTGCGGTGGCGCCCACGTCGTCATAGGTCAGTGGGAGATCCACCAGATCGCTGAGCTTCACACGATCACTGTGTCAGTTCTCGGCGTACGTTGTGACCCATGACTTCGGACTCCCCGGCCTCGGGCACCTTCACCCTCGGCGGCGATCTGACCGTCAACCGCCTCGGCTTCGGCGCGATGCGTCTGACAGGCCGGGGAGTGTGGGGCCCGCCCGCCGACCGCGACGAGTGCCTGCGGGTGCTACGCCGCGCCGTGGAACTCGGGGTCAACTTCATCGACACCGCCGACTCCTACGGCCCCTACATATCCGAGGACCTGATCCGCGAGGCCCTGTATCCGTATCCCGAGGACCTGGTGATCGCCACCAAGGCCGGGTTGCTGCGCACCGGTCCCGACGTCTGGGTACCGCTGGCCAAACCGGCGTACTTGCGTCAGGAAGTCGAGATGAGCCTGCGCCGGCTCGGTGTCGAGACCATCGACCTGTTCCAGCTGCACCGCATCGACGCCGACTACTCGATCGCCGATCAGGTGGGGGAGTTGGCGACACTGCAGCGCGAAGGCAAGATCCGCCACATCGGGCTGTCCGAGATCGACGTGGACCAACTGCGCGCCGCGCAGCAGGAGGCCACCATCGTCTCGGTGCAGAACATGTACAACCTCAGCGTGCGGCAGTCCGAGCCGCTGCTCGAGGTGGTGGCCGCCGAGAACATCGGGTTCATTCCGTGGTTCCCGTTGGCGGCCGGGCCCCTTGCCGCTCAGGACGGCCCGCTGCAGACCATCGCGGCCGACCACGGCGCCAGCCCGTCCCAACTCGCGCTGGCCTGGCTGCTCAAGCGCTCACCGGTGATGCTGCCGATCCCCGGCACCTCCAAGGTCGCCCATCTCGAGGAGAACGTCGCCGCCGCGACCATCGTGCTCACCGACCAGGAGTTCGCCACCTTGTCGTCTGCCGGTGCCGCCGGGGCCTAAAGACCGGGCCCGGCCCGACTTCCCCGGGCTCGTCCCTCGCCCGCCTCGTCGACCGGGCTGCCGATACGGTGTGCAGGTGGCCAGTACGCACGCCGGAGGCGGGTTCAATCCGCCGAAACCGACCACCAAGGGTGGACCCGACTATGGCCGGTTCGTCGCGGCCGTGCGCCGGATGCAGGACCATGCCCGCGCCGCCGACGCTCCCGACGAGGTGATCAGCGAGGCGGCCGACCTGCTGGAAAAGGCTTCGGCGCTGCTGACGCCGTACGACGCCGACGAATGGTCGTCGCCGTCGGGCCGGCGGCTGGACCTACCGAATCGCGGCAACATCCTGTCGGTGCCGATGGAGCTGGCCAGAGGCGAGGACGGAAGCGTGCACGGCTGGATCCGGTTCGCCCGGTTCCATCTCGGCCGCAACGGCGCCGTCCACGGCGGGGCGCTGGGATTGGCGTTCGACTCGGTACTGGGCTACACCGCGGCGGTACTGACCGGCGGGCCATACCAGCGCACCGCGTTCCTGCACATCGACTACCGCAAGATCGTGCCCGTCGAGACCACCTTGCAGGTCGACGCCGCACTGACCAAGGACGAGGGCCGCAAGATCTTCGTCGAGGTCACCCTGCGTGACGGTGACGCGGTACTGACCGAAGGTCACGCGCTGTTCGTCCGACTGAAACCGGGTCAGCCGTAGATGGCGCTCAAGGAGAAGCTCAAAGAGGTGCCCCACGCGTGGGCCCGGTGGCGCGACGGGTTTCGTCATCGCCCGACGGTGGACCTGACCTACCGCATCGTCGTCGGTGTGGTCGGCGCGGCGGTGTTGGCCGTGGGGATCGTCGCCATTCCGTACCCGGGGCCGGGATGGGCCATCGTGTTCCTCGGCCTGGGCATCCTGGCGACGGAGTTCGAGTTCGCCCAACGCGCGCTGAAGTGGGTTCGGCACCGCTATGACCTGGTGATGGGCTGGTTCGGCCGCCAGGGTCTCTGGGTCAAGGTGCTGGGTGCGGTGTTCACCTGCGCCGTGGTGCTGGTGACGCTCTGGCTGTTCGGCGCGGTGAGCCTGGTGGCGGGCTGGGTGGGGATCGACTGGCCGTGGCTCGAGAGTCCCCTCGGCCTGGGGTCCTGAAGGCGCACCCCCGGATCGCGCCCCGATAGCATGGTCGCGACCTGATCGTCTCAGCGACTTTGGAGAACAACCGATGACCGCCCCCGCACAGCCTGCCCCTGCCGCCCTGCTCCGGGTTCCGGCCGGGACCACCGCCGGCGCCGCCGTGCGTGAGGCTGGGCTACCGAGCCGGGGCGAACCCGATGCCATCGTCGTGGTGGCCGATGCCGACGGCAAGCTGCGCGACCTGTCCTGGACGCCCGAGGCCGACGCCGAGGTGACCCCGGTGGCCGCCAACTCCGACGCCGGTCGCAGTGTCATCCGGCACTCCTGCGCGCACGTGCTGGCTCAGGCGGTGCAGGATCTGTTCCCCGACGCGAAACTGGGCATCGGACCGCCCATCACCGACGGCTTCTACTACGACTTCGACGTCGCCGAACCGTTCACCCCGGAGGACCTCGAAGCGCTCGAGAAGCGGATGCAGAAGATCATCAAGGATGGTCAGCTGTTCTCCCGGCGGGTGTTCGCGTCCAAGGACGAGGCCCGCCAGGAGCTGGCAGCAGAACCGTTCAAACTCGAACTGGTGGACGACAAGTCCGGTGACCCCAGTGTCATGGAGGTGGGCGGCGATGAGCTGACCGCCTACGACAACCTCAATCCCCGCACCCGCGAACGGATTTGGGGGGATCTGTGTCGTGGCCCGCACATTCCCACCACCAAGTACATTCCCGCGTTCAAGCTGACCCGCAGCTCGGCGGCGTACTGGCGCGGCGACCAGAACAACGCCAGCCTGCAGCGCATCTACGGCACCGCATGGGAATCCCAGGAGGCGCTGGACCGTCACCTCGAACTCATCGAGGAAGCCCTCAAGCGTGACCACCGCAAGCTCGGATCCGAGCTGGACCTGTTCAGCTTCCCCGACGAAATCGGTTCGGGCCTGGTGGTTTTCCACCCCAAGGGTGGCATCGTGCGTCGCGAGCTGGAGGAGTACTCGCGACGCCAGCACATCGAAGCCGACTACGAGTTCGTCAACACCCCGCACCTGACCAAGGCGCAGCTGTTCCACACCTCCGGGCACCTCGACTGGTACGCCGACGGCATGTTCCCCCCGATGCAGATCGACGCGGAACTCAACCCCGACGGCACAGTGCGCAAGCCCGGCCAGGATTACTACCTCAAGCCGATGAACTGCCCCATGCACTGCCTGATCTACCGGGCGCGGGGCCGGTCCTACCGTGAACTGCCGTTGCGGCTGTTCGAGTTCGGCACCGTGTACCGCTACGAGAAGTCCGGTGTGGTGCACGGCCTGACCCGCGCCCGGGGCTTCACCCAGGACGATGCGCACATCTACGTCACCCGCGAGCAGATGCGCGACGAGTTGGCCTCGCTGCTGCAGTTCGTGCTGGACCTGCTCAAGGACTACGGCCTCGACGACTTCTTCCTGGAGCTGTCCACCAAGGACCCGGAGAAGTTCGTCGGCTCCGACGAGATGTGGGAGGAGAGCACCAAGGTGCTCGCCGAAGTCGCCGCGGCCTCCGGCCTGGAGCTGGTGCCCGACCCGGGCGGCGCCGCGTTCTACGGACCCAAGATCTCGGTGCAGGCCCGCGACGCGCTGGGCCGCAGCTGGCAGATGTCGACCATCCAGCTGGACTTCAACTTCCCGGAGCGGTTCGAACTGGAATACACCGCCGCCGACGGCAGCAGGCAGCGACCGGTGATGATCCACCGCGCCCTGTTCGGGTCCATCGAACGGTTCTTCGCCGTCCTGCTCGAGCACTATGCCGGAGCCTTCCCGGCCTGGCTGGCGCCCGTCCAGGCGGTCGGCATCCCCGTCGCCGACGCCCACGTGCCTTATCTGAAAGAGGTTGCCGCCGAGCTGAAGTCGCTGGGGGTGCGGGTCGAGGTGGACGCCAGCGACGACCGGATGGCCAAGAAGATCGTCAACCAGACCAATCAGAAGGTGCCGTTCATGCTGCTGGCCGGCGACAAGGACATCGAAGCGGGGGCGGTCAGCTTCCGGTTCCTCGACCGCACCCAGATCAACGGTGTGCCCAAGGCCGACGCCATTGCGGCGATCCTGCGCTGGATCGGCGACCGGCGTAACGACGCTCCCACCGCCGAGTCCGTCGGCGCGCTGACACCGTGACCGAGGAGCAGGCGCCGGACGCCCTGGTCGATGTCGGCACCGGTGAACGGGACCATCTGCAGCGACTGTGGACTCCGCACCGGATGAGCTACATCGCCGAGGCCCCCATGAAGAAGGGACCCGGCTCGGCCAAGTCGGAGCAGCCGTTCACCGACATCCCCCAGATGAGCGACGAGGACGGTCTGATCGTCGCCCGCGGCGAACTGGTGTACGCGGTGCTCAACCTGTATCCGTACAACCCCGGCCACCTGATGGTGGTGCCGTACCGGCGGGTGTCCGAACTGGAGGAACTGACCCCCGACGAGAGCACCGAGTTGATGGCGTTCGCGCAGAAGGCCATTCGGGTGATGAAGGCCGTCTCGCAGCCGCACGGTTTCAATGTGGGACTGAATCTCGGGTCGTCGGCGGGTGGATCGCTGGCCGAACACCTGCACATGCACGTGGTGCCGCGCTGGGGCGGGGACGCCAACTTCATCACGATCATCGGTGACACCAAGGTGATCCCGCAGTTGCTCCGCGATACCAGGCAGCTGCTCGCCGACGCGTGGAAAGATCAGCACGGGCCCTCATGAGCGACTTCTACCTGACGTCCCGGGCCGCGTACGCCAAACTCTCACGGCCCGTGGCCAAGGTGGCGCTGCGCGCCGGCTTCACCCCGGACAGCATCACCATCATCGGCACCGCGGGCAGTGTGATCGCCGCGTTGACGCTGTTTCCCATCGGCCAGCTGTGGTGGGGCGCCTTCGCGGTGTTCATCTTCGTCCTGGCCGACATGCTCGACGGTGCCATGGCGCGCGAGCGTGGGTACGGGTCCCGGTTCGGATCGGTGCTCGATGCCGCGTGCGACCGGATCGCCGACGGCGCGGTGTTCTGCGGGCTGCTGTGGTGGGCGGCCTTCGGGATGCACAGCGCGTCGCTGGCGGTGGCCACCCTGATCTGTCTGGTGACCTCGCAGGTCATCTCCTACATCAAAGCCAGGGCCGAAGCCAGTGGTCTCGACGGTGGTGGGGGCCTGATCGAGCGGCCGGAGCGGTTGATCATCGTGCTGGCGGGTGCCGGGCTCTCCGGACTCTTCGGGCTGCCCGTACTACTGCACGTCGCGATGTGGCTGCTGGCGGTGGCCAGCCTGGTCACGGTGGCCCAGCGGATCCACCGGGTGCGGTGTTCACCCGGGGCCATGGACCCGCTGTCGCATGACGGGTCACCGGCCCC
Source organism: Mycobacterium sp. Soil_C_30 (assembly GCF_057656995.1). Classification (NCBI taxonomy): domain Bacteria; kingdom Bacillati; phylum Actinomycetota; class Actinomycetes; order Mycobacteriales; family Mycobacteriaceae; genus Mycobacterium; species Mycobacterium sp. Soil_C_30. The sequence continues at coordinate 279,545 of NZ_JBDGJH010000007.1, forward strand.
CGACAATCCCGAAGCGAGCGGATCCTGATGCGGGGCAGTGAACAGCTCAGCGACTGGGGCTACGCGACGGGTTGGCGGCTGGTGCGCGCGCTGCCCGAAACTCTCGCGCGCAACGCGTTCGAGGCCGGCGCGTGGTACGCCGCCCGGGGCGGGGGACCCGAACAGTTGCGCAAGAATCTGGCCCGGGTGCTGGGCGTCGAACCCGAAGCGGTACCGGCCCCGTTGGTCCGCGCCTCGCTGGCGTCCTACGCCCGGTACTGGCGCGAAGCCTTCCGGTTGCCGTCGATGGATCTGCCCGCCGTGGCGGCGCGCCTCGATCAGCGGTTCATCGGTGCCGACAAGCTGGCCGCGGCCCACGCCGGCGGCCGCGGTGGGGTGCTGGCCCTGCCGCACAGCGGCAACTGGGACATGGCCGGAGTGTGGCTGGCCCAGAAATACGGCACCTTCGCCACGGTGGCGGAACGACTCAAACCGGAATCGCTGTTCAATCGGTTCGTCGCCTACCGCGAAAGCCTCGGGTTCGAGGTCTTCCCGCTGTCCGGTGGCGAGCGCCCGCCGTTCGAACTGCTCTCCGAACGGCTGCAGCAGAACATGTTCGTGTGCCTGATGGCCGAGCGCGACCTGACCCGAAGCGGCGTCGAGGTCAAGTTCTTCGGTGCCAAGACCCGGATGCCGGCCGGCTCGGCGAAGCTGGCGATCGCCACGGGCGCCCCGCTGCATCCGGTGCACGTGTACTACGACGGCGACGACTGCGTCGTCGAGGTCCACGATGCCCTCGACACCAGCTCCGGTGACGTCAACGTCGTCACGCAGGCGCTGGCCGACAGGTTCGCTGCCAACATCGCCGCCCACCCCGAGGACTGGCACATGCTGCAGCCGCAGTGGCTCGACGATCTGTCCGAGGCTCGCCGAGCGCGGCTGGAGGGCTAGATGCGCATCGGGATGGTGTGCCCGTATTCGTTCGATGTGCCCGGCGGTGTGCAGTCGCACGTGCTGCAGCTGGCTGAGGTCATGCGCGAGCGCGGGCACATGGTCAGCGTCCTGGCGCCCTCCTCCGCCGATGTGGAACTGCCCGACTACGTGGTCTCCGGTGGAAAGGCGGTGCCCATCCCGTACAACGGGTCGGTGGCCCGGCTGCGGTTCGGGCCCGCGACCCACCGCAAGGTCAAACGCTGGCTCGCCGAAGGTGAGTTCGACGTCCTGCATCTGCACGAGCCGAATGCCCCGAGTCTGTCGATGCTGGCGCTGCAGGCCGCCGAGGGCCCGATTGTGGCGACCTTTCACACCTCCACCACAAAATCGTTGACGCTCAGCGTGTTCCAGGGGATCTTGCGGCCGTACCACGAGAAGATCGTCGGCCGGATCGCGGTGTCGGACCTGGCGCGCCGCTGGCAGATGGAGGCACTGGGCTCCGACGCCGTGGAGATTCCCAACGGTGTCGACGTGGGGTCGTTCGCCTCCGCGCCGCCGATGGCCGGTTACCCGCGGCCGGGAAAGTCGGTGCTGTTCCTGGGACGCTACGGCGAGCCACGCAAAGGCATGGCGGTGCTGTTGGCGGCCCTGCCCGCACTGGTGGCGCGATTCCCCGATATCGAGGTCCTCATCGTCGGCCGCGGTGACGAGGACGAACTGCGTGAGCAGGCCGGCGCGTGCGCGTCGCACCTGCGTTTCCTCGGCCAGGTCGACGACGCCGAGAAAGCCTCTGCGCTGCGCAGCGCCGACGTGTACTGCGCGCCCCACACCGGTGGGGAGAGCTTCGGCATCGTCCTGGTGGAGGCCATGGCCGCGAACACCGCGGTGGTGGCCAGCGATCTCGACGCCTTCCGCCGCGTCCTTCAGGATGGCCACGCGGGAAAGCTTGTGCCGGTTGATGATCCGGCCGCCATGGCGGCCGCGTTGATCGAGGTGCTCGCCGATGACGCGGTACGCACCCGGTATGTCGAGGCGGCCGCCGAGGCTGTCCAGCGCTACGACTGGTCGGTGGTGGCGGGGCAGATCATGCGGGTGTACGAGACCGTCGCCGGCGCCGGAATCAAGGTGCAGGTGGCCGGCTGAGCATGGAATGGCTGATCATCCTCGCGGTCCTGCTGATCATCGGGTTGGCACTGGTGGCCGGCTGGGCCTATCAGACCGCCAACCGGCTCGACCGCCTGCACGTGCGCTACGACCTGTCCTGGCAGGCGCTCGATGGTGCGCTGGCCCGGCGGGCGGTGGTGGCGCGCGCGGTGGCCGCCGATGCCGGCGTGGTGCACGGCCGGCGCTTGAGCAGGCTGGCCGATATCGCCGAGCGCTCCGACCGGGCATCGCGCGAGACCGCCGAGAACGAACTGTCGGCGGCGCTGACCCGGGTCGACATCGCGTCGTTGCCCGCGGCGCTGGTGGCCGAACTGGCCGACGCCGAAGCGCGGGTGCTGCTGGCCCGCCGGTTCCACAACGACGCGGTGCGCGACACCTTGGCGCTGCGGGAGCGTCCCGTGGTGCGGTGGTTGCGCCTCGGCGGGCACGCGCCCCTGCCGACATATTTCGAGATCACCGAACGCGCTTCCGAAACCAGGGGGGCCGACAGCGCGGTGCCGGTGGGTGCGCCGCGCACCTCGGCCAGGGTGGTGCTGCTCGACGAGACCGGGCGCGTGTTGCTGTTCTGCGGGTCCGATCCCGCGATCACCGACGGCAGCGCGCGCGTCTGGTGGTTCACCATCGGGGGGCAGGCCCTCGACGGCGAACGCCTGCCCGACGCCGCGGTACGCGAACTGGAGGAGGAGACCGGTCTGCGCGTCGACGCCGCGGAGATGATCGGCCCCGTCTGGCGGCGCGATGCGGTGATCGACTTCAACAACGAAGTGATGCGCAGCCAGGAGTTCTTCTTCGTGTACCGCACCCAGAACTTCGAGCCGTCCGCCGCGGGCCGCACCGAGCTGGAGCACCGGTACATCCGGGGTCATCGCTGGTGCGACGCCTCCGATATCGCCGCCCTGGAAGCCGCGGGTCAGACGGTCTATCCGGTGCAGCTCGGGGAGCTGTTGAGCACGGCAAACGAGGTGGCCGACGGCGCCGGAATCCAGTCCAGTCCGCCGCTACTGGCCATCCGGTGACCGCGCAGGTAAAACCTGCTCCTCCAGACCCTTAGACTGGGTGTTCATCAGTTTTGTCTAAGGAGAGATAGCAGTGTCCGCTGAAGCTAATGGAACCGCTCATACCAATGGGTCGGCCAGCGGCCAGACCGGTACTTCCCGGGTCAAGCGCGGCATGGCTGAGATGCTCAAGGGCGGCGTCATCATGGACGTCGTAACCCCCGAGCAGGCCCGGATCGCCGAAGGTGCCGGTGCGGTTGCGGTGATGGCCCTGGAGCGCGTGCCCGCCGACATCCGCGCCCAGGGCGGGGTGTCGCGGATGAGTGATCCCGACATGATCGAGGGCATCATCTCCGCGGTCACCATCCCGGTGATGGCCAAGGCCCGCATCGGGCACTTCGTCGAGGCGCAGATCCTGCAGAGCCTGGGTGTCGATTACGTCGACGAGTCCGAGGTGTTGACCCCGGCCGACTACGCCAACCACATCGACAAGTGGCGTTTCACGGTGCCCTTCGTCTGCGGTGCCACCAATCTGGGGGAGGCGCTGCGCCGGATCACCGAGGGCGCGGCGATGATCCGCTCCAAAGGTGAGGCCGGCACCGGCGATGTCTCCAACGCCACCACCCACATGCGCAAGATCGGCGGCGAGATCCGGCGGCTGACCTCGTTGAGCGAGGACGAACTGTATGTCGCGGCCAAGGAGCTGCAAGCCCCGTATGACCTGGTGGTCGAGGTGGCACGGGCCGGCAAGCTGCCGGTGACGCTGTTCACCGCCGGCGGTATCGCCACCCCGGCCGATGCGGCGATGATGATGCAGCTCGGTGCCGAGGGGGTGTTCGTCGGTTCGGGCATCTTCAAGTCCGGTAACCCCGCCGAGCGGGCCGCCGCGATCGTCAAGGCCACTACCTTCTACGACGATCCCGATGTGCTGGCCAAGGTGTCGCGCGGCCTCGGTGAAGCCATGGTCGGCATCAACGTCGACGACATCCCGGTACCGCACCGCCTCGCCGAACGCGGCTGGTAGCGCCCGCCGATGAGCGCTTGCGCGAAGAAAAGAAAATAAGTGTCGATCGAGGAGATCCTTGACCTCGAGCAACTCGAGGTCAACATCTATCGCGGTGGTGTGTTCAGCCCTGAATCCGGGTTCCTGCAGCGCACATTCGGTGGACATGTAGCCGGGCAGTCGTTGGTGTCGGCGGTCCGTACCGTCGATCCGAAGTATCAGGTGCACTCGCTGCACGGCTACTTCCTGCGGCCCGGCGACGCGCGCGCGCCGTCGGTGTACCTGGTGGAGCGCATCCGCGACGGTGGCTCGTTCTGCACCCGACGGGTCAGCGCCATCCAGCACGGCGAGACCATCTTCACCATGTCGGCGTCGTTCCAGACCGACCAGAGCGGGATCGAGCACCAGGACGCGCCGCCGGTGACTCTGCCGCCCGACGACATCCCGGACTTCAAGTCCGCCAGCAAGGTCTTCGACGACGCCAGCTTCCGGCAGTTCGACGAATGGGACGTCCGGATCATCCCGCGGGATCAGCTGAACAAGGTGGCGGGCAAGGCATCTCAGCAGCAGGTGTGGTTCCGGCACCGGGACCCGCTGCCCGACGATCCGGTGCTGCACATCTGTGCGCTGGCCTACATGAGTGACCTGACGCTGTTGGGTTCGGCCCAGGTCAACCATCCGGAGGAGCGCAATCACCTGATGGTGGCGTCGCTGGATCATGCGATGTGGTTCATGCGGCCGTTCCGCGCCGACGAATGGCTGCTGTATGACCAGTCGTCGCCGTCGGCGTGCGGGGGCCGTTCGCTGACCCAGGGCAAGATCTTCAACCGGTACGGCGAGATGGTGGCCGCGGTGATGCAAGAGGGGCTGACGCGCTACGCCCGCAACTTCAAGCCCGCGCAGTGAGCGCGCCCCGCGTCGGCGTGCTCGCCCTGCAGGGGGACACGCGTGAGCACCTCGCGGCGTTGCGCGAAGCCGGGGCCGAAGTGCTGACCGTGCGGCGTCAGAACGAGTTGGACAGCGTGGACGCGTTGGTGATTCCCGGCGGTGAGTCCACCGCGATGACCCATCTGCTGAAGGCCTTCGACCTGTTGGAGCCGCTGCGTTCGCGTCTGGCCGAGGGCATGCCCGCCTACGGGTCGTGTGCCGGAATGATCCTGCTGGCGTCGGAGATCCTCGATGCCGGGGTCGCCGGACGTGAGGCCCTGCCGCTGTCGGGTATTGATATGACAGTGCGCCGCAACGCTTTTGGCCGTCAGGTTGATTCGTTCGAAGCCGATCTCGATTTCACCGGCGTCGACTCGTCGGTGCACGCGGTGTTCATCCGCGCCCCGTGGGTCGAGCGCGTCGGGACCGATGTCGAAGTCCTGGCCAGCGCCGGCGAGCACATTGTCGCCGTCCGTCAGGGCAAGGTGATGGCGACGTCGTTCCATCCGGAGATGACCGGCGACCGCCGCGTCCACAAACTGTTCGTGGAGTCGCTCTCGTCCTAGGGATTTGGGCGCGCTCGTAACCGCTGAGCGGTTACGAGCGCGCCCAAATCACTCTTCAGTGGAGGCAACTGCCGCAGCGATGCCCGGCGATGGGAAACCACCAAGTAGACTGGCGGGTCGAACTCGAGCGGGAGAGAGGTAGTTCGCCGATGAGCGGCCATTCCAAGTGGGCGACCACGAAGCACAAGAAGGCAGTCATCGATGCGCGTCGGGGTAAGAACTTCGCCAAGCTGATCAAGAACATCGAGGTCGCGGCCCGCACCGGTGGCGGCGACCCTGCCGGTAACCCCACTCTCTACGACGCCATTCAGAAGGCGAAGAAGAGCTCGGTTCCCAACGACAACATCGAACGCGCCCGCAAGCGCGGTGCGGGCGAGGAAGCCGGTGGCGCCGACTGGCAGACCATCACCTACGAGGGCTACGGCCCCAACGGCGTGGCGATCCTGGTCGAGTGCCTGACCGACAACAAGAACCGCGCCGCCGGCGAGGTCCGGGTGGCGATGACCCGCAACGGCGGCAACATGGCTGATCCCGGTTCGGTGTCCTACCTCTTCTCCCGCAAGGGCGTGGTGACGCTGGAGAAGAACGGCCTGTCCGAGGATGACGTGCTGGCCGCGGTCCTGGAGGCCGGCGCCGAGGAGATCAACGACCAGGGCGACAGCTTCGAGATCATCTCCGAGCCCACCGATCTGGTGGCCGTGCGCACCGCGCTGCAGGACGCGGGTATCGACTACGACTCAGCCGACGCGAGCTTCCAGCCGTCGGTCACTGTGCCCGTCGACCTCGAAGGCGCCCGCAAGGTGTTCAAGCTCGTCGACGCGCTCGAAGACAGCGACGACGTACAGGACGTGTACACCAACGTCGACATCCCGGACGACGTCGCCGCCCAGCTCGACGAGGAGTAGACCCCTGGCACACGGGCGTCAGGTGCGGGTCAGGAAGGCGCCGATCTCGCGGGCGGTCTGCTCGGGCTGATCGAGCATGACCAGAACGCTCGCGTCGTCGATGTATCGCAGCTGGCTGCGCGTCAGTTCGGCCAGCCGGTGCGCGTGATCGTCGGGCATCACCGCGTTGCAGCTCCACAGCACCAACACCTCGCCTTCGAAGAAGGCCAGCCGGTTGGTGGCGCGCACCAGATCACGCCGGTCGAATCGGGTGCGGGAGTACTTCAGGAGATCACTCCGGATGGCCCGGTCCGCCAGCCCGGGTTCGGTCCACGCGTCCATCGTGGCTTGCGGAATCGACTTCTTGGCCATCATTCCCCACATGAAGAAGCGGTCACGCAGCCACGGGATCCGCATCTGTTTCATGGCGAGGGCAAGAGTGCCGGTGGTGCGGCTGGCCACCCAGGTCATCTTGCCGGGAAAGCCGGGCGGGAAGTTGCCGAACGCCTCGCACGGACAGATCACCATCCGGTTGATCCGCTTGTCGCGGCCGATGTCGGTCAAAAACAGCGGCCCGCCCCAGTCGGTGACCACCAGGCAGACGTCCATGAGATCGAGTGCGTCGAGGAAATCGGCGACGACACCGACCATGCCGGGCATCGTCAGGTCGGCCTCCGGGCGCATCGGAACGCGATGGCCACCTAGCGGGAGCACCGGCAGGAGATAGCGAAAACCGCTCGGCAACAACGGGATCACCATGTCCCACTGCGAGTCGTTCATCAGCAGTCCGTGTAACAGGACGACGGGTGGTCCGTCCGGGTCGCCTTCTTCTCGGTACTCGACGGTGCCCGCGGTGAGGTCAACGGATTTCATAGCCCAACCCTCCACTAGAACGGCGATTCTAGAACGTATGCTCTAGTGTGTCGGTAGGAGGCGACAATGGCAAGGTCCACCCGGGAATCGATCGTGACGGCCGCCGCGGAGTTGATGCGGTCCAAGGGCTACGGCGCGGTGGGGATGAAAGACATCGTGGCAGCCAGTGGCGCCCCCACCGGTTCGCTCTATCACCATTTCCCCGGCGGCAAACAGCAGATCGCCCGCGAGGCATTGACCAATGCCGGCATCGCCTACGGCATGCTCATCCCCACCCTGATGGACCCGCACACCGACCTCGCCGACGCCATCGAGTCGGCCTTCACTCAGGCCGCCGAGGACATGGCCGCCACCGGGTTCGCGAACATGTGCCCGGTGGCCAGCGTCGCCGCCGAGACCGCCGACCTCGATGAGGAATTGCGCCAGACCGCGGCCGCGGTGTTCACCGGCTGGCTCGACGGCGGGACCGCGTATTTCGTTGCGCGCGGACTGGATTCGGATACTGCGCGCGGGTTGACGGTGGCGCTGGTGTCGGCGCTGGAGGGCGCCTTCATCGTGGCCCGCACCTTGCGCAGCACCGAACCGCTGGTGGCGGCGGGGCGCGCGCTGGCGCCGGCCTACCGTGGGATCACGTTGAAGTCCGCAGGAGATCTGCGCATTTCTCCGCCATCGTCATGACGGTGATGTTCGGGTTCACCGCCGGTAGTTTCGGCATCGCCGAGGCATCCACCACCCGCAACCGTGACACCCCCTTGACCCGCAGTTCGGGATCGAGGACGGCCAGGGGGTCGGTGGGTGAGCCCATCCGGGCGGTGGCCGCAGGGTGGTACACGGTGTTGTGGCACTGGTGCACGTAGTCCAGCAATTCGTCGTCGGTGGTGGCGTCGGGTCCCGGCGCCAGCTCACGAGCCACCCACGCCGCCAGCGGCGTCTGCTCGGCGATCCGGCGCGCCAGCCGCAACCCGGCGAGCATGATGCGCTCGTCATATCCGTCGGGATCGGTGAAATACCGCGGATCCACTCTGGCGCGGTCCCGGAAATCGCGGCTGCGCAACCGCACCGAACCGCGGCTGTGCCCCTGTGTCACGTTCGGCGTCAGGCAGAATCCGTTGTCGGTGGTCGGGTAACCGCGCCGCAGCGTGTTCATGTCGAACGGCACGCTGCCGTAGTGCATCATCAGATCGGGTTGGGACACCCCGGGGTCGACGCAGGTGAACAGCCCGATCTCCCACCACTGGGTCGAGGTGGTCACCATCGGCCGCGCAGCCTCCCAGAACAACAGCCCTTCAACGTGGTCGTCGAGGTTCGCGCCGACGCCGGGGGAGTCGACCCGCACGTCGATCCCGAACTCGCGGAGATGCGCTGACGGCCCGATCCCGGAGAGCATCAACAACTTCGGGGTGTCGATGGCGCCGGCGCACAGGATGACCTCACGCCGGGCGGATACGCTGTCATAACCGGTGAGGTCGGGTCGTTGATAGCGCACCCCGGTGGCGTTGTCGGCCTCGTCGAAGAGGATCTCGGCCACCCAGCAATCGGTGCGTACCTCGAGGTTGGGCCGGGTCTGGATGATCGGATGCAGGAAGGCATACGAACTCGACATGCGGGTGCCGTCCTCGCCGGCGTTGATCTGGAACCAGCCCGCGCCGTTGCGTACCGTCTCCCCGCGGTTGAACGCCACGGTGGGCAGGCCCACCTCCGCGGCCGCCTCCAGCACCGCCGCACCACACGGATCCTCGGGAGGAACGTCGCGCAGCAGTACCGTCTCGGTCAGACGTTTTGTCAGCGGCAGGATTTCGGCCGCGCCCCAGCCCTGGGCGCCCATGCCCACCCAGTCGTCGAGTGCCTCTGCCGGCGGCCAGAATGCGATACACGAATTGTGCGAGGAACAGCCGCCGAGCACCTTGGCCCTGGCGTGCCGCATGAACGAATTGCCCCGCTCCTGCGGCTCAATGGGATAGTCCCAGTCATAACCCGAATCGAGCAGGTGCATCCACTCGGACAGCACCAGGATGTTGTCGTCGCCCACATCGGACGGACCGGCCTCGACCAGGCACACCGTGACCCCGGGATCTTCCGAAAGGCGCGCTGCCAGTACACAACCCGCCGTACCACCGCCTGCGATGACGTAGTCGAAGGTGTCAGTCACGGACAGTCTCCGCGGCATGGGACTTCAGGCACCCGATGTGGTGGCGGCCCTTGACGGCGTACCAGAGCAACCCGGCTCCGACGATCACACCGATGTAGACGAAGGCGCCCCAGGTGTTGTACCAGGGCTCCCCGTACACGGCAGCGCGCGGCCAAGCCAGGTTCAGCGCCATCGCCACACCCCAGACCACGGCGAAGATGTTCACCGGGAGACCCCAGCGGCCCATCGTGAAATAGCCCTCCGCCTTCAGGTCCGCCGGTGGCCACTGGCCCTGCAACCGCTTCTTCAGCAGAGGCCCGGTGACCATCAGATAGGCCAGGTAGATCATGATGATCGCAATGGACGTCAGCACCGTGAAGATCTTGGGCTGACCGATGTTGATGACGAGGATCACCACCGCGATGATCCCGATGGTCACCGCGGGCACGATCGGTGTCTGCGTCTTCGGGTTGACGGTGGCCAGCCGTTCGCCGAACGGCAGCGCATTGTCGCGCGCCATGGCGAACGTGAGCCGGATCGCCGCGGTGTGCACGGCCAGCGTGCACACGGTCACCGCGATGACGATGCAGACCAGGAACACCTTGCTCAGCGGGCCGCCCATGACCAGTTCGACGATGTACTGCAGACCGCCCGAGCTTTCGCCGAGCGCGGGATCCTGCAGATTCGGCGCGGCCATCACCGCGAAAACCAGGATGGCGCCGCCGATCACGAACGACGCGAGGATGGCCCGGGCAATGGCCTTGGGTGCAGTGCGCCGGGGATCTCTGGTCTCTTCGCCCAGCGAACTGGCCGTGTCGAAGCCGTACATGACGTAACCGGAGGCCAGTGAGGCGACCAGGAACGCGCCGAGATACCCCATGCTCTCGTCGGCGCCGTACCCGTTGGCCGAGAAGAACACATCGGGACCGTTCTGGATGTGGATGGCGAGCAGGAAGGCGATGAGCACCGCGGCGATCAGCTCGATGAAAACCCCCGCGCTGTTGATCATCGCCATCAACCGCACCCCGAGTGCGTTGACCACCGTGGTGAACACGATCAGCACGGTGCCCAGCAGCACCGCGTTGGCGGCGTAGTCGTATTCCCCGGTGCCGTCGCCGATGATCTGGAATCCGCTCCACAGCCGTGGCAGGTTGAGCTGATACGCCAGCGCCACCGCCGAAATGGTGACGATCGAGGCGGTGAGCATCAACCAGCCCGAGGTCCAGCCCACCAACCTGCTGGCCAGTTTCTTGCTCCAGTTGTACACCGAGCCGGCCACCGGGTACTTCGCGGCGAGTTCCATGAAACACAGCGCGACGGCCATCTGCCCGAGGAAGACGATCGGCCAGGACCACAGGTAGGCCGGTCCGGCGGTGCCGAATCCGAAGTAGAACAACTGGAAAGTGCCGGTCAGAATCGAGATGTAGCTGACGCCGGCGGCGAAGCTGGCGAACTTGCCGATACTGCGGTCCAAGGATTCTCGGTAACCGAACTCGTCCAGGCCGCTGTCGGCGTGCGTTTCTCTGATGACCATGACTGTCTCCCTAGCCTTGGCTCATCGGGCGTCAGCCCTTGAACCACCCTGCGGCCTGCGGCGCCGTGTTTTGCCAGATATGTTTGATCTCTTGGTATTCGGCGAGGCCGGTCGGTCCGAGCTCGCGTCCGTTACCGGACTTCCCGTAGCCGCCCCACTCCGCTGCCGCGGTGTAGTAGCCGAAGTCGTTGAGCCACACGGTGCCGTGCCGCAGTGCCCGCACCACCCGCTCGCCCCGGGCGCTGTCCGATGTCCGGACACCCGCCGCGAGACCGTATTGCGTGTCGTTGCCGAGTGCGATCGCCTCGGCTTCGTCGGTGAATCGTTCGACGGTCAGGATCGGACCGAAGGTCTCCTCGGTGACGATCCGCATCGACCGGTCGCACCGGTCGAAAATCGTGGGAAGGTAGAAATAGCCCTTGGCCAGCGCCGGGGCCTCGGGCCGGCGGCCCCCGCAGACCAGCGTGGCACCTTCGGAGATCCCCAGCGCCACATACGCTTCCACCTTGTCGCGGTGCGCCTCGGAAACCAGAGGACCGGTTTCGCTGGCCGGGTCCAGCCCGTCGCCCACCCGGATCTTCTCGGCGCGGATGGAGAGTTCGGCAACAAACCGCTCGGCGATCGACTCCTCGATGATCAGCCGGGTGCCCGCCGAGCACACCTGACCGGAATGAAGGAACACCCCGGTCAACACGTGATCCACCGCGGTGTCGAAATCGGCGTCGGCGAACACGATGTGGGGGTTCTTGCCGCCGAGTTCGAGCGCGACCTTCGTGACGTGTTTGGCGGCGACTTCGGCGATGGTGCGCCCGGTGGCCAGTCCGCCGGTGAACGAGATGAAGTCCACCTCGGCGGTGTCGGTCAGTGCCGCCCCGAGCCTGGCGCCGCTGCCCTGCACCAGGTTGACCACGCCCGTCGGCACACCCGCTTCTTCCACCAGCGAGGTGAACGCGATGGTGCTCAGCGGCGTGACTTCGCTGGGTTTCATCACCATGGTGCAGCCGGCGGCCAGCGCCGGTGCCACTTTCCAGGACATCTGCAGCAGCGGGTAGTTCCACGGCGCGATGAGCACGCACACCCCGATGGGTTCGTGGACCACTCGGCTGAGCACGGCGGGATCGCCGACATCGACGATCTTGTCGGTCTGCACCGCGACCAGGTGGGCGTAATAGCGGAACACCGAGATCACGTCCTCGATGTCGATCCGGCTCTCTGCCAGCGTCTTCCCGGTGTCGCGTGTTTCGAGAAGCGCCACGTGCTCCTTGTCCCGGGACAGGAGGTCGGCGATGCGTTGCAGGATTGCGGCTCGCTCGGCCACCGGCGTGGCGGGCCAGCTGCCCTCGTCGAAAGCGGCGCGTGCCGCGGCGACGGCCTCGCGGGCGTCGTCGGGACCGGCTTCGTCGACGGTGGCGACGACGCTTCCGTCGGCCGGGTTGATGATGTCGCGCGTGCCGCCGCCGGACGCGCGCCGCCAGGAACCTCCGATGTAGAGGTCTGGTTCACCGTTCATGGGTCAGCCCCTTGCGCAGTCCTTCGACGTGCCGGGATGGGACACTACTCACCGAATCGGCATCTCGTGCCCCGTAGTGCACGATCCTCAGGAAACGCCAGGGTTGCGCGGTGCATTTACAGTGATCGCATGCCAGAGTTCCGTGACGCCGACGGCGTGAAGTGGCGGGTGCGCCGTGCTCAGTGGCCGTTGCTGGGGGCAATGGACATGGCGTCGTGGGGCAGTAGCACTTTCGGCATCGTGCTGTTCCTGCTGGCGCTACCGGTGTTGCTGGCCTGGCCGTTCTGGTTGCTGGCCAAGTTCCTCGGAATGCCGTGGAAGGTGATCACCGAACGCGACGGCCAAGAGGTGGGCCGCGAGAAGGTGAAGGGCTGGCGCGCCTCTGGCCGTCGCATCAACGAGATCGTCGCCCAGAAGCGCAGCGCACAGGCGGATGTGACCCACGAGGGCGGTGCCGTCGAGTTGCGCAACAGCACCGGCCTCGAGCGGTGAAAAGCTTCACCAGGTGTCGATGAACCGGCGCCGGCCGGAGCGGTGGTGCCCGTCGGCCGCCGCCAGGGTCGCGATGATCAACGCCCGGGTGTCGGCCGGGTCGATCACATCGTCGATCTCGAACACCGATGCCGCGTTCAGTGCGCCGGCGTTCACCTGTGCCGCGTCGGTGAGCTGACGAACCCGTTCCTCGCGTTCGGCGTCGTCGGCGATGGCGTCCAGTTCCTTACGCATGCCCAGGCGCACCGCGCCCTCCAGACCCATGGGTCCCAGGTGCGCTCCCGGCCATGCCACGGTGAGCAGCGGTTCCTGCAGACTGCCGCCCGTCATCGCCTGCGCGCCAAGACCGTACCCACGGCGCAGCACCACCGCGATCAGCGGCACCTCCAGCGACGCGCCCGCGATCAGCAGTCGCGATCCGCGCCGCACCAGTGCGTCGGCCTCGGCGGCCGGACCGACCATGTAGCCGGGGCAGTCCACCAGCGACAGCACCGGCAGGCCGAAAGCGTCGCAGAGTTGCAGGAATCGTGCCGCTTTCTCGGCGCCTGCCGCGGTGATGGCGCCGGCCATGTAGCGGGTGTCGTTGGCGATCACCCCGATCGGGCGACCGTCGATGCGGATCAGCGCGGTCACCATCTCACGGGCAAAACGCTTGCGCAGCAATGTCACCGAGCCTTCGTCGGCCAGCGTCTCGATGACGGGTGCAACGTCATAGGCGCGACGTGCCCGCTCGGGGACGACGGTGCGCAGCGTCCGCTGATCGGCCGCCGGGCCGGGCGTGGTGCGGCCCTGGAAATAGCCCACCAGCTTCTTGGTCACCGCCACGGCCTCGCGTTCATCGGCCACCACGACGTCGATGACGCCGTTGGGTTCCTGCACCGACACCGGGCCCACGTCATCCGGGGCGACGTCGCCGAGGCCGCCGCCGGCGATCATCGCCGGGCCGCCCATCCCGATCGAGGTGTCGGCGGTGGCGACGATCAGATCAGCGCATCCGGCGATCACGGCATTGCCCGCGAAACAGCGACCCTTGACCACCGCGATCCGGGGCACCAGCCCGGACAGCCCCGCCCACAGCGCGAAGGCGCGGACATCGAGGGACGAGACCACCGGGTAGTCGGTGTCACCGGGTCGGCCGCCGCCGCCTTCGGCGAAGAACACCGTGGGCAGCTGCAATCGCTCGATGAGCTCGAAGAGGCGATCCTTCTTGCGGTGCCCGAGCGCACCCTGGGTGCCGGCCAGCACGGTGTAGTCGTAGGACAGCACCGCGCAGGCCGCCCCGTTGATGCGGGCGGTGCCCGCCACCAGTCCGTCGGCCGGGGTCCGGGCCATCAGGTCGGTGACCTCGCGGCGCTGCCGCTGGGCCGCGATGGCGAACCGCCCGTACTCGACGAACGACTCCGGGTCCACCAAGTCCGCGATGTTCTCGCGCGCGGTCCGCCCGCCTGCGGCGTGGCGGCGGTCCACGGCGTCTGGCCGAGCGGAATCTTCGGTGAGCGCGCGGCGCCGTAGCAGTTCGGTGAGATCACTGCGCGGTTCTGGCATCGGTTCCTCCGGTCGGCGGTGCCCAGCTGGCGTGTCCCTACCGTAGGGTGTCCCCGGTACCGGCTAGGCTCTCGAACAGCTGTTCGGTGTTTTCTGGTGGGAAGGGGTCCCAGTTGTTGCGCGTCATGGGCGTCGACCCGGGACTGACCAGGTGTGGTCTCTCGGTGATCGAAGGCGGCACAGGGCGGCAGGTGATCGCCCTGGATGTCGACGTGGTGCGCACGCCGTCGAGTGACCCGCTGCACCACCGGCTGCTCACCATCAGCAACACCGTGGAGTACTGGATGGACACCCACAAACCCGATGTGGTGGCCGTCGAGCGGGTTTTCGCCCAGCAGAACGTGTCCACGGTGATGGGCACCGCCCAGGCCGGGGGCGTGGTGGCGCTGGCCGCCGCCAAGCGGGACATCGAGGTGCACTTCCACACCCCGAGCGAGGTCAAAGCTGCCGTCACCGGCAACGGCCGGGCCGACAAGGCTCAGGTCACCGAGATGGTCACCCGGATCCTCGCGCTGCAGCAGAAACCCACCCCCGCCGACGCCGCGGATGCGCTGGCGCTGGCCATCTGTCACTGCTGGCGCGCGCCCATGATCGCGCGGATGGCGAAGGCGGAGGCCATGGCCGCTGAGCAGAAGAAGCGTTACCAAGCCAAACTCAAGGCCGCCCGATGATCGCCTCCGTGCGCGGCGAGGTCGTCGACATCGCCCTCGATCACGCTGTCATCGAATGCGCCGGGGTGGGCTACAAAGTGATGTGCACACCGTCGACGCTGGCCGGGCTGCGACGCGGCACCGAGGCCCGTCTGATCGTCGCGATGATCGTTCGTGAGGACTCGATGACGCTGTTCGGCTTCGCCGACGCCGACGCGCGGGATCTGTTCACCACGCTGCTCGGGGTGTCCGGGGTGGGACCGAAGATCGCGCTGGCCACCTTGGCGGTCTACGACGCCACCGCGTTGCGGCAGGCGCTGGCCGACGGTGACGTCACCGCGCTGACCCGGGTGCCCGGTATCGGCAAGCGCAGCGCCGAACGGTTGGTCCTGGAACTGCGTGACAAGATCGGCCCGGTGACCGGTACGGCGGGCTCCAGTGCCGCCAGTGGCCACGCGGTGCGAGGCCCGGTGGTCGAAGCCCTTGTCGGACTTGGCTTTGCGGTCAAGCAGGCTGAGGAGGCCACCGACAAGGTGCTGGCCTCTGAACCCGATGCCTCCACCTCGACGGTGCTGCGGTCGGCGCTGAATCTGTTGGGCAAGAACAAATGAGCCGATTCGACGACGACGATGCCCCGGAGGAGCGGGAGGTCTCCGGCGCGCTGACGGTCGGTGAAGGGGATATCGACGCCAGCCTGCGGCCGAAGTCGCTCGACGAGTTCATCGGTCAGCCCAGGGTGCGCGAGCAGCTGCAACTGGTCATCGAGGGGGCCAAAAATCGCGGCGGCACCCCGGACCACATCCTGCTGTCGGGCCCGCCCGGGCTGGGCAAGACATCGCTGGCGATGATCATCGCCGCCGAACTCGGCTCGTCGCTGCGGGTCACATCGGGCCCGGCGCTGGAACGGGCCGGCGATCTGGCGGCCATGCTGAGCAACCTCGTCGAAGGTGACGTGCTGTTCATCGACGAGATCCACCGGATCGCCCGCCCGGCCGAGGAGATGCTCTACCTCGCCATGGAGGATTTCCGCGTCGACGTCGTGGTGGGCAAAGGTCCTGGGGCCACCTCGATTCCGCTGGAAGTCGCACCGTTCACCCTGGTCGGTGCCACCACCCGCTCGGGCGCGCTGACGGGGCCGCTGCGCGACCGCTTCGGGTTCACTGCGCACATGGATTTCTACGAGCCGGTCGAACTGGAACGGGTGCTCGCCCGCTCGGCGCGAATCCTGGGCATCGAGCTCGGCGACGACGCCAGCACCGAGATCGCGCGGCGCTCCCGCGGCACGCCACGGATCGCCAATCGTCTGTTGCGCCGGGTCCGCGACTTCGCCGAGGTGCGCGCCGACGGCGTCCTCACCAAGGATGTCGCCAAGGCCGCGCTGGAGGTCTACGACGTCGACGAACTCGGCCTCGACCGGCTTGACCGCGCCGTGCTCTCGGCGCTGACCCGCAGTTTCGGGGGTGGCCCCGTCGGGGTGTCGACGCTGGCCGTTGCGGTGGGGGAGGAAGCCACCACCGTCGAAGAGGTCTGTGAACCGTTCCTGGTGCGCGCCGGGATGCTGGCGCGTACGCCGCGCGGGCGGGTGGCAACGGCACTGGCATGGACCCACCTGGGGATGAAACCGCCCGCCGGGGCGGCCGGGCTGGGGCAGAGCGCGCTGTTCGATTAGATGTTGCGGGGCAGGACGTTCATGTCGATGGCGTGGCCATCCAATCAGAGTGCGGTGCTCGATCGGCTGTGTTTAGACTTTGCTCTATGTCGAGCCCTGAATCGGACACTGTGGGGGCTTTCGGTCGCGCCGTCAGCCCCCTGAACCACTGAGGATCTAGCCTTCCCGCCCCGCTTGCATGCGTGGGTGGCCGTTCGGGCAACTCCATCGGGCTGGCCGTGGTGACGAGACGCCTTCTGCTCGTTTCTTCCCTCGGAGTAACTCGATGCCTCTCGCTCTGTACCTGCTTGCCCTCGCGGTCTTCGCCATGGGCACCTCAGAATTCATGCTCGCCGGCCTGGTACCGGACATCGCCACCAGTTTCGACGTCTCGGTCGGGACTGCTGGACTGCTTACATCGGCGTTCGCGGTCGGGATGATCGGGGGCGCCCCCACGATGGCCGCCTTCGCTCGCCGATGGCCTGCGCGGGCCACACTGCTCGGTTGCGTGGTGGTCTTCGCACTTTGTCACGTCGTCGCCGCGATCACCCCGTCCTTCTCCGTGCTGTTCGCCACCCGTGTCCTGGCCGCGGTCGCCAACGCCGGTTTCCTGGCAGTCGCCCTGAGCACTGCGACCCGTCTTGTTGCCCCTGACCAGAAGGGACGTTCCCTGGCAATCCTTCTGTCCGGCACCACGATCGCGACCGTCGCCGGCGTCCCCACCGGCGCTCTGCTCGGTAGCGCGATGGGGTGGCGGGCCACGTTCTGGACCGTCGCGTTGCTATGCGTTCCCGCCGCAGCCGGCATCCTCGTCGGGATTCGGCCCCACACAGACTCAGCATCGGAACGGTCCGACGGTGCGAAGTCTCTGGTTTTCGAACTCGCTCAACTCTGTTCGCCCCGTTTATTCATGGCGATGCTGCTCGGAGCCTTGGTCAACGGTGGCACGTTCGCCGCGTTCACGTTCCTCGCCCCCGTCGTGACCGGGACCGCTGCCTTGGATGAGGTGTGGGTACCGCTGGCCCTGGTGCTGTTCGGCCTTGGATCTTTTCTCGGAGTGGCTGCGGCCGGACGCCTTTCCGACCGATACCCGCGTCGGACTCTCGGCGTGGGCGCACCCATCCTGCTTTCGGGATGGGTGGCTTTCGCGCTGCTTGCCGCACACCCGGTGCTTCTCTTGATCCTGATCTTCGTCCAAGGAATGCTGGCGTTCGCCGTGGGGAGCACCCTGATCGCACGGGTACTCTACGCGGCGTCCGGAGCGCCCACCATGGGCGGTTCCTATGCGACCGCCGCGCTCAACATCGGGGCGGCGGTAGGTCCGGCAGCTGGGGCGGTGGCGCTCCCGTGTTCCGGTGATCTCGGGCCAGTGTGGGTAGCCATCGCCCTAACCGGCGTCGCCTTGATCATGCTGCTGCCCTCGCAACGCCTGATCGCACCTCGATACCGAAGCGACGTTGTCGGGTGAGTCACGCAGATGCTCCGCTGAGCGTCGAAGGCCGTCGACGGCTTGTCCATCGATGCCGAACTCGGCCCCTCGCTCACATCGCCGCAGAGATGGGCATCTCACACGCCTGCGCCTCGAAGTGGGTCAACCGGTGGCGTCCGCATGGTGACGCTGGCCTCCTCGACAAGCCCTCTACGCCCCGCACCGAACCCCTCGTCATGGTCCTTTCTGCGATGGCTCCACAGCCACGACAGTCTCGGTCACCAGGTGGCCCTTCCGCCCCCGGTACACCGGGGGCCGTAAGGCCACTTACACCGTTACTGCGACACTCCCCAGCCCCGGGGACGAGGGGGAGAACGGGCCGGCCTTGTTCGGCCCAGAGCTCAGCTTTCTTGTCGGACGTGTCTGCTTTGATGGTGTCATGCCTTCCACTGCAACGCCTTTGGCCGCTGCTGGGGTTTCTCCCAAGCAGCGGCTGGAGGTGTTGCTGGACAGGCTCGGGGAGCTGACCGGCCAGCGCAATGCGATCGACGGGGAGATCGTGGAGATCGTCGCCGAGATCGACGGTGACGGGTTGGCGGGCGCCACGGGGTATCGGTCGGTGGCGTCCTTGGTGGCTGCCAAGACCGGGGTCTCGCCGCACACCGCCACGGTCATCACCACGGTGGCGCAGCGGTCCGCTGAATTCCCACAGTGCGCTGCAGGTATGCGCGAAGGTTGGTTGTCGCTGGACCAGGTGGGAGCCGTCGCTGAGAAAGCCGGCGCGGGTTCCGATGCGCATTACGCGCAGTTCGCCCGGTTTGCCACCGTCAAGCAGATCCGTCAGGCGGTTGCATTGGAACCGCGTCCCACACCTGAACCAGAGCCCGACGTCGAGCCCGAGCCGATACCGGAACCGGAGGCGCCGCGGTCGATCACCAAGACCTGCGGTGAGCAGTCCACCACCTGGCATGTCACCTTGCCTGCCGAGGAGGCTGCGGAGTTCGACGCCGCGCTGCAGTCGCATCAGGACAAGGTTGTCGCCGACTGGAAAAGAGACCACGGTGATGAAGAATCCGATCAGACACCGCCGTTCCCGGTCCCGGTCGACGGATTCATGAGCTTGGTGCGAGCCGGCTGGGACGCTGATGTCACTGCCCGCCCGCACGGACAGCGGACCACCGTCGTCGTGCATCTCGATCTCGAGTCCCGCGTTGCCGCATTGCATCTGGGGCCGTTGCTCTCCGATGCCGACCGCCGGTACCTGCTGTGCGATTCCACCTGTGAGGTGTGGTTCGAACGCGACGGCCGCCCCATCGGCGCCGGCCGCGAAACCCGCACCATCAGCCGCCGGCTGCGCCGCGCCCTCGAGCACCGCGACCACGGCACCTGCGTTGTGCCGGGGTGCGGGGCCACCCGCGGACTCCATGCTCATCACGTCGTCCATTGGGAGGACGGTGGCCCCACCGAGCTCTGGAACCTGGTGCTGGTATGCCCATTTCACCATCGGATGCACCACAAGCATGTCATCACGATTACCGGTCCGGTGGATCGCCTCGTGGTCACCGATGCAGCCGGGCATCCGCTACGCGCCGGATCACTGGCGCGTCCGCCGACCACACCACCACCTGATGTTCCACCGCACCCCGGGCCCGGCGGGCAACGCTGCGACTGGTGGTGGTACACGCCATACCAGCCGAAACCACCATTTACCGCCGCCTAGTCTGGCGGGAATCGACGCCGGTCTGCGCGTTCTCGCCGAGCTGCTCCCGGCGGTCGACGTCGCGCGGGTGGCCATCGCGGCACGGGCCCGCGGCGTCGAGTTGCTGGATCACGATGGGTTCCTGACAAGGCGTGGTGTTCGATTACAGTGCACATCCACCGACAGCACATCCACCGACAGCGCTGAGCGTGGCGCTCTTCGCGAGATACCGGAGCTTTCATGATCACTGCGGCATCGATCTTCGCCGGGCTCGCGGCGCTGCTGCACGTCTACATCTTCGTGATGGAGTCGCTGACATGGACCAGCCCGCGCACCCGGGCGGCTTTCGGCACCACCAGGGAAGAAGCCGAGGCCACCAAACTGCTGGCCTTCAATCAGGGTTTCTACAACCTGTTCCTGGCGGTGATCACCGCACTGGGTATCACCGCGGTCGCCCTGGGCCACAAAGGTATCGGTGCGGCGCTGGTGTTCGCCGGCGCCGGGTCCATGGCGGCTGCGGCGCTGGTGCTGGTGGCGTCGTCGCCGGACAAAGCCCGTGCGGCGCTGACCCAAGGCACCTTCCCGGCCATCGCCGTGGTGCTGCTGGCCCTCGCCCTGGTGTGAAGGGCACTACGCCAGGACCGGTGAGCGGGGAGGGCACCGGCCCTGGCGTAGTCGAGGCTGGGTCTAGAGCAGACCCAGCAGCTTCAGATCCGTCACGTACTTGACGACGACGGGGGCGGTGATGTGCGGGATGTCCTTGTCGTGGCCGATCTTGGCCTCCTGCACGGCGGTCCGGAACCGGTCGACCGGTGCCATGGACCCCCGCATCGGATGTTCCGGGCGGGCGTAGTTGTGCAGCAGCGGCAACAGCGAGGCCTGCCGCTGCTTGTCGGGCAGCCCCCGCAGGGCCGTCTCGAACCGGGCCAGCCAGGTGGCGTAGTCACCGACGCGGTGCACCGGATACCCGGCTTCGATCAGCCAGTCGACGAAGGTGTCCATTCCGATACCGTCGTCGTAGGGGTTCATCACGTGATAGGTCTCGAATCCCTCGACCACATTGGCGCCCAGGGTGGAGATCGCGTCGGCGATGAACTCGACCGGCAGGCCGTCGTAGTGGGCGGGCTGCCGTTGTCCGGCGCTGTCGAGTTCGTAGAACGACTCCGGCGCGATTCCGGAGGCCACCAGGCTCAGCATCATCCGGGTGAACATGTCCGGCAGGTTGAGCTGCCCGGCATAGGTCACGTCGGCCAGGATCATGTCGCAGCGGAACACCGATACCGGCAACCCACACAGGTCGTGCGCCTCGCGCAGCAGCACCTCGCCGGCCCACTTGCTGTTGCCGTACCCGTTGGCGTAGCTCTCGTCGACGGTGCGGGTGGCGCTGATCTCGCGGATGTCGGCGTCCTCGACGAACGTGCCGGGCTCGATGCCGGCGCCGACGCCGATTGTCGAAACGTACACGAACGGCTTGATCTTCGTGGTCAGCGCGATGCGGATCAGCTCCGCGGTGCCCAGCGCGTTCGGCGCGAACAACTGGCTGTACGGCAGCACGTGGTTGACCAGCGCGGCGGGGTCGACGATCAGGTCCACGGTATCGGCCAGGCGCTGCCAGGTGGCTTGATCGAGCCCGAGGTCGGCCTCGCCCTTGTCGCCGGCGATCACCTCGAGATGCGCGGCGGCCAATTCCTGGTAGTGCCGCAACAATTCGGGGTCACCGGAGTCGAATGTCGCCTCCAGCCGGCGGCGGGCGTCTTCATCGGACTTGGCCCGCACCAGACAGATCAGTTTGCCGTCGACCAGGCTCAGGCGTTCGAGCCACTCCAGGGCCAGGTAGCGGCCGAGGAATCCGGTGGCGCCGGTCAGCAGCACGGTACGGACCTGTTCGGCGGGGCCCGGCAGGGTCGGTGCGGCGGCCAGCGTATGGGCGTCGAGGAACTTGTCCAGCGTCAGATCGCGGGCGTGGACCTCGGTGGCCTCCCTGCCGTGCACCGAAGCGTACGTCGGACGCTTGCTCCCACCGGCGCGCTCGGCGTCGATGAACGCCGCGATGGCAGCCAGATCCGTGGCCGGGCTGACGATCACGCCCACCGGCACGTCGACCCCGAAGATCTCGTGCAGCAGGTTGGCAAAGGTCAACGCCGACAGCGAGTCTCCGCCCAGATCGGTGAAGTGGGCGCCCGCCTGCAGGTCGGAGGCCGCCGCGCCGAGCAGTGCACCGGCGGCCCGGCTCACGGTCTCCAGCACGGGCTGCTCGGCACCGCTGTGGCGCAGCGCGCGCAGCTCGGCGGCCTGGCCGTCGGCGAGCTCACTGTAGAGCTCCTCCAGCCGGGGGCCGTAGTGTGCCTTCAGGTTCGGCCGGGCCAGTTTGCGGATACCGGTCAGGAACCCGTTCTCCAGCGTGAAAGGCGTTGTCTCGATCAGGAAGTCGCGGGGGACCTCATAGGACTGCAGATCCGCCGACCGCGCCGCCCGCTGCAGCGACTCGCTGATGCGCGCCTTGAGCGTCTCGGGGTCCGACTGCGCCAGCGCGTCCTCGGTCGGCACCACCACCGCCAGCAGATAGGAGCGCGCGCTGTTGCCATAGAGATAGATCTGCCGCACCAGCGAGGCGCTGTCGAAGACCGCTTCCAATTTGGAGACGGTGACGAATTCACCTTGCGCCAGCTTGAGCACGTTGTTGCGGCGATCGACGTATTCCAGCTGATCCGGTCCCAGCTCGGCGACGATATCGCCGGTCCGGTAGAAGCCGTCGGCGTCGAACATCTCGGCGGTCACATCGGGCCGCTTGTAGTACCCGGGGAACAGCTGCTCGCTCTTGACCAGCAGTTCACCGCGGGGGTGGGGCCGGTCGGTGTGGAAGTATCCGAGTTCGGGGACGTCGACCAGCTTGTAGTCGATCACCGGAGGACGTCGCACGACACCGTCGACGAACACCGCGCCGGCTTCGGTGGAGCCGTAACCCTCCACCAGATGCATGTCCAGGAAACGCTCCACCCACGCCTTCATCTCCGCCGAGATGGGCGCCGATCCGCTCATCGCCGAGACGAACCGATTGCCGAGCAGCTTCTGCCGCAATGCGGTCAGCACCTGATCGTCATCGTCTGCCGCCGAGCGATCCAGTTCGCTCTGATACTCGTTGAACAGCATCTCCCAGATCCGTGGCACGAAGCTGAGCTGGGTGGGGCGGCTGAGCGCGAGGTCTTCGAGGAAGGTGGACAGGTCACTGCGGGCGGCGAAATAGACTGTGCCGCCGCATGACAACGCACCGAAGAGAACACTGCGTCCCATCATGTGGCTCATCGGCATGAAGCTCAGCACGATGGCCGGCAGTGGGGACTGCTCCGGGAGCCACGCGGCGCGGGCCGATGCCTGCCACATGTTGGCGACCTTGTTCTCCGGATACATCGCCCCTTTGGGTGCGCCGGTGCTGCCGGAGGTGTAGATCAGCAGGCTCAACGGATTGTCCTCGGTGGAGTCCGGCTTCGGTGCGGCCGGCAGGTCTTGACCGCGGGTCAGCACTTCGGACAGGGGCTCCACCGGCAGGGGGTGACCGGCTTCGGCGAGGCGGCGACGGGCATCGGCGAGCGCGTCGCGATGGTCGTCCACCTGGGGCAGGTAGTCGAACACCACCACGCGTTGCGGCTGGTGGCCCGTCAGGATGAGCTCTACGGCGTCGTCGAGGAAGTCGATGCTGGAGGCGATCAGCGCCGGTTCGGTTTCGGCGACGATCGGGCGGAGCTGGGCTACCGGCGCGCTGGTCTGCAGTGGCACCGACACCGCACCCAGTCCGACGAGCGCCATGTCGACGGTGGTGTAGTCGACGCTGGTGAAGCCGAGGATGGCCACGCGGTCACCGGCGTGCAGACCTTCGTGGTGCCAGGTGTTGCGCACCGCGCCGATGCGTTCCCAGAGCTCACCGTAGGTCAAGGTGTCGAACCGGGGGAGCAGCGTCGCGGTGGTGCGGCCGGTGGCCGAGTCGACGACGAGATCGACGGCGCGCTGGGCCAGGGCGGGGCGGTCGGAGTAGCCGACCATCACGGTTTCGACGATCGTCGGCAGGCTCAGGCCGGGTTGGTCGATCGCCGCGCTGATGGCGTCACTGGGGCGAGCGCCTGCGAACTGCGCGTCGTGGGCGTAGAGATCGGCGATCCGGTGAGCGAGGCGGGTCTCGCGGTCCTGGGCTGACTGTGCAGCGTTCATAGAGGTCCCCTTGGAATTAGCAGGAATGAGGAAGAAAGGCGGCGTGGTGACCGCGCCATCTAAAACTACGTTAGTAAAACTAAGTTTAATCCCGTGGGGGCTGTCAGTTGACTGTGAACTTTGCTTCGTGTGTCTGCCGTCACAGTCGAAATCTTCTGCGCGCCAGAGTGATTGGAGTCACACCGGCGGAGCCGGCCGACGGGATCGGGGCCGGGCGCCGCGCGCGAGTTAGTCCCCGCGGTCCGGTGGGTATCCAGTGCCCCAACAAGAGGAGGCAACAATGAAGAGGACTCGCACGGTCGATGCCTCGACGGGCACCGTGGATGTGCACCAGCTCAAGGGTGGCCGCATGAAGATCGCCCGTAGCCGCGGTGCGGCCAGCGGCTTCCTGTTGCTGTTGCTGGGTGTGTGGGGAGCGTTGATCCCCTTCGTCGGGCCGTATTTCGACTTCGCATACTCACCCGACCAGCCGTGGGTGTGGACGGACGCGCGCGGCTGGCTCGAGGTTCTGCCCGGAGCTGTGACGGTGCTCGGCGGTCTGCTCCTGTTGACCTCTCGGAACCGCGCCAGCGCCACCCTCGGCGGCTGGCTCGCCGTGATCGCCGGTGCCTGGTTCGTCGCTGGGCGCGCCTTCGCGTCGATGCTGTCCATGGGCGAGCTGGGTGTTCCCGTCGCCGCGACGCCGGCCAAGACGGTGGCCCTGGAACTGGCCTTCTTCTCCGGCCTGGGGGCGCTGATCGTGTTCCTCGGCGCTTTGGCTGTGGGCCGGCTCTCCATCCGGAGCGTGCGGGACGTCGCCTACGCCCAGCGCACCGAGCCTGTTGTGGCGGAGACCGATACCGCGGCGCCCGTGTCGACGCCGCTGCCGATGGCCGACCAGCGCACCGAGGTCATCGGCCCCACCGCTGAGAGCCGTCCGCGGCGCAGCTGGCGGAACCTGTTCCGCGGCAACGGAACCGGCCACCGCCCTCTGGTCCACCACTGATCCCGCGAGAGAAATCCGGCCGTGGAGCGACTTGCTCCACGGCCGGGATTGTTTTTCGAGGTTGCCTACAGGTCGGCGAGCAGCAATGCCAGCACGTCGAGGCCCTCGATCAGCAGCTCGTCGGTGATACTCAGCGGCGGCAGGAACCGCAGGATGTTACCGAACGTGCCGCAGGTCAACACGATCACACCCGCGGCATGGGCGGCCGAGCTGAGAGCCTTGGTGAGCTCCGGATCCGGTTCAGAGCTACCGGATTTCACCAGTTCGACAGCGATCATGGCGCCGCGGCCGCGGACATCGCCGATCCGGTCGTCCTCGGCCTGCAGCCGATGCAGGCGGTCCTTCATCAACGACTCGATCTCAGCCGCCCGCGCGACCATGCCGTCGAGCTCGATGGTCTCGATGGTGGCCAGCGCGGCCGCACAGGAGATCGGGTTGCCGCCGTAGGTACCGCCGAGGCCGGACACGTGGGGGGCGTCCATGATCTCGGCGCGCCCGGTCACCGCCGACAGCGGCAGTCCGTCGGCGATGCCCTTGGCGGTGACGATCAGGTCGGGCTCGATGCCCTCGTGCTCGCAGGCGAACATCGCACCCGTGCGGGCGAACCCGGTCTGCACCTCGTCGGCGATGAAGACCACGCCGTTGTCGGAGCACCACTGGCGCAGCGCGGGGAGGAAACCCGGCGCGGGGACGATGAATCCGCCCTCGCCCTGGATGGGCTCGATGATCACCGCGGCCAGGTTGCCGGCGCCGATCTGCTTGTCGATGACCGAGATCGCGCGTTCGGCGGCCAGTTCACCGTCGGTGCCCAGGTCCTTGTTGATCAGGCCGTCACGGTAGGGGTAGGACAGCGGTGCGCGGTAGATCTCGGGAGCGAACGGGCCGAAGCCGCTCTTGTAGGGCATCGACTTGGCGGTCAGTGCCATGGTCAGGTTGGTGCGGCCGTGATAAGCGTGATCGAAAGCGACGACCGCCTGCTTCTTGGTGTAGGACCGGGCGATCTTGATGGCGTTCTCCACCGCCTCGGACCCGGAGTTGAACAGCGCCGACCGCTTCTCGTACGAGCCGGGGGTCAGCCGGTTGAGGTGCTCACACACCGACACATAGCCGTCGTACGGGGTGATCATGAAGCAGGTGTGGGTGAAGTCGGCGACCTGCGCGGCCACCGCGTCGACCACCCGCGGTGAGGCGTTACCCACCGTGGTGACGGCGATACCCGACCCCAGATCGATCAGGCGGTTACCGTCGACGTCCTCGACGATGCCGCCGCCGGCGCGCTGGGCGTAGACCGGCATGGTGGTTCCGACGGCGCGTGATACCGCTGCGGTCTTGCGACCGGCCAACTCCACCGACCGGGGACCCGGGATCTCGGTGGCCAGCAGACGGCTCTGTTCGAGGGTGGACACGTAAGGACTCCTGTCAACGGCTGGACTCACGGGGACCGATTTCGCTGGTGTTCCCCGCACGACGAGCCTAGTCGTCGGGGTGCGCCCGGCCTACTGGAATCCCCAGCTACTTCTCCGATCGGCGATGGAATACGTATCAGTTCGTCGAATTGCGTACGTAATCGGTGGCAGTTACTTTCTAAAAGTCCCCCGGTGGCGGTCCCACCGGGGGACAGTCCATTTCCAGGCCAGTCTCGCCCGCCTCGAGGCGTGAGTTCTCCGGCCGGTGCTGGGGAGCGCAAGACCGGGCATGTGACTGGTGGGGCCAATCCGTGCGATCATCGTCGCGACCTCGGCAGCCGGCGACCCTCGGCACGCTGGACGCATCCGGGCGGTGCGGGTCGGTGCGATCAGCACCAATGGCACACTGGACACTTATGAGGTGCCGGTGACCTGCTGGTCCAGCACCGAATGGTCAGGGACGTAGCCGCCCCGGAACGAAATCGAAACTGAAGTAGCCACGAAAGAGTAGAAGGACTCGAGCTGTCATGGATCTGGTCGTATTTTTGCCCCTGCTGATCATCTTGGGCGCGTTCATGTTCTTCGCATCGCGTAAGCAGAAGAAGGCGATGCAGGCGACCATCGACTTGCACGAATCGCTGCAGATCGGGGACCGCATCCACACCACGTCGGGCCTGCAGGGCACCATCACCGGCGTCGGCGACGACTACATCGACCTGGAGATCGCCCCCGGTGTCGTCACCACCTGGATGAAGCTGGCGGTCCGCGACAAGATCGCCCCCACCACCGAGGTCGACGACGAGCTGGAGTCGGGAACCGAGATCGGTGACACGCCCTCGGACCCCGACCGGCTGCACAGAGACTGATCGCCAGGTACGGCACGTACCCTTTCCGGGTGCGGGCGACCGATCGCCCCTAACGCCACGGCCCGAAACCGGGCCTGAGCATGGATGACTGCATGCACGACCTCGGAGGAGACACAACAACGTGGCATCGTCTACGGCGCAGGTGCACCCGTACCGCTACCTGACGCTGTTCCTGGTTCTGCTGGTAGGTGCCTTCGCGCTGGTGTTCTTCACCGGCAACAAGCAGCCCGACCCCAAGCTGGGCATCGATCTACAGGGTGGTACCCGGGTCACGCTGACCGCACGCACCCCAGATGGAACCGCCCCCACCCGGGAATCGCTGAACCAGGCGCAGCAGATCATCAGCAGCCGCGTCGACGGGCTCGGGGTGTCCGGCTCCGAAGTGGTCATCGACGGCGACAACCTCGTGATCACGGTGCCAGGAAACGACGGCTCCGAGGCGCGCAACCTCGGGCAGACCGCCCGCCTCTACATCCGTCCGGTGAAATATGCCGTGCCGGTCGACCAGCTGGCCGCGGCTACCGGTCAAGGTCAGGGCCAACCCGCCCCCGGCGCCGTCCCGCCCGGAGCGCCAGGCGCACCCGCCCCCGGCGCACCGGCACCCGGTGGACTGATCCCCGGTGCTCCTCCGGGAGCAGGGGCACCTGCTGACGGCCAGCCGGCCGCTCCGAGCGCGCCGCCGGCGCAGCCGCGGCCCTACCCGCTCGAGCCGGCACCGACCCCGACGCCGTCACCCGCACCGGCCCCGGCAGGCGAGACGCCGGCCGCTCCGGCACCCGGGACGCCCGCGGCCCCGGGAGACCAGTCGCCGCCTGACCCCCGCAAGGATCTGGCCGAGCGCATCGCCTTCGAGAAGCAGCTGCGCCAGAGCGACAACGAGAGCGTTCAGGTTCTGGCACTGCAGTACCAGGCCGGCCGCTGTGGTGACGACGACGTCCTCGCCGGTAACGATGACCCCAACCTGCCGCTGGTGACCTGCTCGCAGGACAAGGCCACGGTCTATCTGCTGGATCCGTCGATCATCAGCGGTGAACAGATCGCCAACGCGTCGTCCGGTTTCGATCAGCAGCAGGCGCGCTACATCGTCGACCTGGAATTCAAGAGTGATGCCGCCACGACCTGGGGCGAGTTCACCGCGCAGAACATCGGCACCCAGACGGCGTTCACCCTCGACTCGCAGGTGGTCAGCGCTCCCGAGATCCAGGAAGCCATTCCCGGTGGGCGCACGCAGATCACCGGACAGTTCACTCAGCAGTCGGCCGCTGAACTGGCCAACGTCCTGAAGTACGGCTCGCTTCCGCTGTCGTTCGAGTCCTCTGAGGCCGAGACGGTCTCGGCGACTCTGGGGCTGCAGTCGCTGAAGGCGGGGTTGATCGCCGGTGCGGTGGGCTTGGTGGCGGTGCTGCTGTACTCGCTGCTCTACTACCGCGTGCTCGGCTTGCTGGTGGCGCTGTCGTTGATTGCCTCCGGCGCGATGGTGTACGCGATCCTGATCCTGCTCGGGCGCTACATCGGGTACACCCTCGACCTCGCCGGTATCGCCGGCCTCATCATCGGTATCGGAACGACGGCCGACTCGTTCGTGGTGTTCTTCGAGCGCATCAAGGACGAGATCCGGGAAGGCCGCTCGTTCCGCTCCGCGGTTCCACGAGGTTGGGCACGCGCCCGCAAGACCATCGTGTCGGGTAATGCCGTGACGTTCCTGGCCGCGCTGGTGCTCTATGTCCTGGCCGTCGGGCAGGTGAAGGGCTTCGCGTTCACCCTGGGCCTGACCACGATCCTCGACGTCGTGGTGGTGTTCCTGGTGACGTGGCCGCTGGTGTTCCTGGCATCGAAGTCCGCATTGCTCGCGAAACCGGCCTTCAACGGGTTGGGAGCGGTACAGCAGATCGCCCGGGAACGCCGGGCCGCGGCGTCGGCGGGACGGGGTTAAGGCAATGGCAGACAAAACGGCAGACAAGAACAACGCAGACGCACTCGATGTCGAGCCGGCCGGCGCCGGGCAGGTACCGCAGCACGGCTTCTTCGTTCGCCTCTACACCGGTACCGGTGCCTTCGAGGTCGTCGGGAAGCGCAAGCTCTGGTACACGATCAGCGGTGTGATCATGCTGATCTCGATCGCGGCAATCGTGTTGCGCGGCTTCACCTTCGGTATCGACTTCGAGGGCGGCACCAAGGTGTCCCTCCCGGTCGCGGGTGTCAACGGCTCAGCGGACGCCACGCAGGTCGAGACGGTGTTCAGCGAGACCCTGGGTGAGGCCCCGGAGTCGGTCGTCATCGTCGGCAACGGTCCGTCGGCAACCGTCCAGATCCGGTCGGAGACGCTGGACAACCAGCAGACCGCCGATCTGCGGCAGGCGCTGTTCGACAGGTTCCAGCCGATCGGGTCCGACGGACAGCCCAGCCCGCAGGCGATCTCCGACTCCGCGGTGTCGGAGACCTGGGGCGGGCAGATCACCGAGAAGGCGTTGATCGCGCTGGTGGTGTTCCTGGCCATCGTCGCGGTCTACATCACCGTGCGCTACGAGCGCTACATGGCGATGGCCGCACTGGCCACCCTGGTGTTCGACCTGGTGGTCACGGCCGGCGTCTATGCGCTGGTGGGCTTCGAGGTCACGCCTGCGACGGTCATCGGCTGGCTCACCATCCTCGGCTTCTCGCTGTACGACACGGTGATCGTGTTCGACAAAGTCGAAGAGAACACCCACGGTTTCGAGCACACCACCAGACGGACGTTCGCCGAGCAGGCCAACCTCGCGATCAACCAGACCTTCATGCGCTCGCTGAACACCGCGTTGATCTCGGTGTTGCCGATCGTGGCGTTGATGGTGATCGCGGTGTGGCTGCTGGGCGTGGGCACTCTGCAGGACCTCGCGCTGGTGCAGCTGGTCGGCGTCGTGGTCGGTACGTACTCGTCGATCTACTTCGCCACGCCGCTGTTGGTGACGCTGCGGGAGCGCACCGAGAAGGTCCGGGTGCACACCCGCCGGGTGATGAACCGGCGCAATCGCGCCGGGGGCGCCGGCTCCGGTGCGGTCACCGATGCGAAGGTCGGCGACGCCGACACCGATGAGGACGCGGAAGTCAGCGACGCCACTCCGGCTGCGGTATCCGCGCCTGCCGACGCGGCCCGTCCGTCACGGCCCACCCGTTCGACCGGCCGTCCGACGGGCAAGCGCAGCCCTCGACGGAGCTAGCCGCGATGGGAGTCAGATCGCGGCGCATCGCGGCGATCGCGATGACGGCGGTCGCGGTGTTGGTGGGTTCGGTGGCGCTGGCCGGCTGCGGTGGCGGCGGCGGTGACGAGATCGACTACGCCGTGGACGGCGCGCTGGTCACGTACAACACCAACACCGTGACCGGTGCGGCCTCCGGCGGTGCGCAGGCCTTCGCGCGGGTGCTCACCGGCTTCGGCTACCACGGACCCGACGGCCAGGTGGTGGCCGACCATGACTTCGGGTCGATCGCCGTGGTGGGCCGGGAGCCGCTGATCCTCGACTATCAGATCGCCGACAACGCGGTGTACTCCGACGGGAAACCGATCACCTGCGATGACATGGTGTTGACCTGGCTGGCGCAGTCGGGGCGGTTCCCGCAGTTCGACGCCGCCAGCCGTGCCGGTTACATCGACATCGCCGACATCGACTGCCAGCCCGGGCAGAAGAAGGCCCGGGTGTCGTTCGCCATCGATCGGGGCTTCGCCGAGTACGGCCAGTTGTTCACCGCCACCTCGCTGATGCCCTCGCACGTGATCGCCGACGAACTCGGTCTCGGTGAAGGCGGGGTGACCCGCGCGTTGCAGGCGGCCGATGTGCCCGTCATCGAGCGGATCGCGCAGGTGTGGAACACCGGCTGGGATCTGAAACCCGGCGTCGACGTCAAGAAGTTCCCGTCCTCGGGGCCGTACAAGATCGAGTCGGTACGTGACGACGGCGCCGTTGTGCTGGTCGCCAACGACCGGTGGTGGGGCACCAAACCGGTGACCCCGCGGATCACGGTGTGGCAGCGCGGCCTCTACGTCCAGGATCGTGTCAACGACGGCACGTTCGAGGTCGTCGACGTCGCCACCGGGTCGTCGGGCACCCTCACCACCCCGGACAACTACGACCGCGTGGACTCGCCATCGACCGGCATCGAACAGATGATCTTCGCCCCGCAGGGCCCGCTGTCGCAGATCCCGGAGCGTCGGGCGCTGGCGCACTGCACCCCGCGCGACGTGATCGCCCGCAACGCCGAGGTGCCGGTCTCCAACGCCAGGCTGAACCCGGCCAACGAGGATGCGCTGGCCATGACCGAGAACGTCCCGGAAGCGGGTCCGTTCATGACGTCGAATCCGGTCGCGGCGCGCGACACGCTGGAGAACCGGCCGCTGACGGTCCGCATCGGCTACCAGACTCCCAACGCCCGGCTGGCGGCCACCGTCGGGGCCATCGCCAAGGCGTGTGAACCGGCGGGCATCACGGTCACCGACGCGTCCTCGGATGTGGCCGGCCCGCAGGCATTACGGGACGGACAGATCGACGTGCTGATCGCCAGCACCGGGGGAGCCACCGGCAGCGGATCCTCCGGGTCGTCGGTGGTGGATGCGTACACCTTGTTCGCCGGCAACGGCGACAACCTGTCGAGATACGCCAACGGCCAGATCGACGGCATCATCAGCGCGCTGGCCGTCACGCTCGACCCGAAGGAGCAGGCCCGTCTGTACGGCGAGGGGGCTCCGATCCTGTGGGCCGACATGCCGACCATGCCGCTGTACCGTCAGCAGCGCACACTGATGACGTCGAAGAACATCGAGGCCGTCAGCAGCAACCCGACCCGGTGGGGTGCGGGGTGGAACATGGACCGCTGGAGTATGAAGTCTTGAGTGAACGGGGCCCCATGAGCGACGTTGCCCGGATCATCGCGTCCCTGACGCGTGAGGTGCCCGACTTCCCGGAACCAGGGATCCAGTTCAAGGACCTGACACCGGTGCTCGCGGACCGGGACGGACTGGCGGCGGTGACGGAGGCGCTGGCCGAGATCGCCCAGGGCGCCGATCTGGTGGCCGGTATCGACGCGCGTGGGTTCCTGCTGGGTGCAGCGGTGGCGACGCGCCTGGGTACCGGGGTGCTGGCCATCCGCAAGGGCGGCAAGCTCCCGCCGCCGGTGCACCGCGAGGAGTACTCGCTGGAGTACGGCACCGCGGTCCTGGAGATCCCCGCCGACGGCATCGACCTGGCCGGCCGCACCGTGGTACTCCTCGATGACGTGCTGGCCACCGGCGGCACCATGGTCGCCGCGCATCGCCTCCTGGTGCAGAGCGGTGCGGTGGTGCCCGTCGCCGCGGTGGTCCTTGAGCTCGCCGACCTGGGTGGCCGCGACAAGGTGGCCCCGCTGTCGGTCACCAGCCTGCACAGGGTATGACCGGCACTGCGGCGACCTGCGGGTAAGGGCGAGTCGCAAGGGATACTCTCGGTGAGGAGTCATGAACACCGATACGACAAGGAGGTGGCGCGCCAGTGGCCGATGACCAGTCAACGGTGACCTCACCCGCAGCCTCTCCTGGTCAGACCGTGCCGTCCGCCGAGCCGCGGGTCGAGACTCCGAAGGCCTCCAGCAGCGCGTCGCGGCGGGTGCGGGCACGCCTGGCGCGCCGGATGACCGCACAGCGCAGCGCCATCAACCCGGTTCTCGAACCACTGGTGGCGGTGCACCGCGAGATCTACCCCAAAGCGGATCTGACGCTGCTGCAACGGGCCTACGCGGTGGCCGAGGAACGCCACGCCACCCAGTTGCGCCGTTCCGGCGACCCGTACATCACCCACCCTCTGGCGGTCGCCAACATCCTCGCCGAACTCGGTATGGACACCACCACCTTGGTGGCCGCGCTGCTGCACGACACCGTCGAGGACACCGGTTACACGCTCGAGGCGCTGACCGCCGAGTTCGGCGACGAGGTCGGCCACCTGGTCGACGGCGTTACGAAACTGGACCGCGTGGTTCTCGGCACCGCGGCCGAGGGCGAGACCATCCGCAAGATGATCATCGCGATGGCCCGGGATCCGCGGGTGCTGGTGATCAAGGTCGCCGACCGGCTGCACAACATGCGCACCATGCGGTTCCTGCCGCCGGAGAAGCAGGCCCGCAAAGCCCGTGAGACGCTGGAAGTCATTGCGCCACTGGCGCATCGGCTCGGTATGGCGACGGTCAAGTGGGAACTCGAAGACCTGTCGTTCGCGATCCTGCATCCCAAGAAGTACGAGGAGATCGTCAGGCTGGTCGCCGACCGGGCGCCGTCGCGGGACACTTACCTGGCCAAGGTGCGGGCGGAGATCGTGGCGACGCTGAACTCGTCGCGCATCAGTGCCACCGTCGAGGGCAGGCCCAAGCACTACTGGTCGATCTACCAGAAGATGATCGTCAAGGGCCGCGACTTCGACGATATCCACGATCTGGTGGGTGTGCGGATCCTCTGCGACGAGATCCGCGACTGTTATGCCGCTGTCGGGGTGGTGCACTCGCTGTGGCAACCGATGGCCGGCCGGTTCAAGGACTACATCGCCCAGCCACGGTTCGGGGTCTACCAGTCACTGCACACCACGGTGATCGGACCCGAGGGCAAACCGCTGGAGGTGCAGATCCGCACCCGCGACATGCACCGCACCGCCGAATACGGGATCGCCGCGCACTGGCGCTACAAAGAAGCCAAGGGCCGCAACGGACTTTCGGCCACTCACGCCGCCGCAGAGATCGACGACATGGCGTGGATGCGTCAACTGCTCGACTGGCAGCGGGAAGCCGCCGACCCGGGCGAGTTCCTCGAGTCGCTGCGTTACGACCTTGCGGTACAGGAGATCTTCGTCTTCACCCCCAAAGGTGATGTCATCACGCTGCCGGCGGGCTCGACGCCGGTGGACTTCGCCTACGCCGTGCACACCGAGGTCGGGCACCGCTGTATCGGAGCTCGCGTCAACGGCCGTCTCGTCGCGCTGGAACGCAAACTCGAGAACGGGGAAGTGGTCGAGGTCTTCACCTCCAAGGCGCCCAACGCGGGGCCGTCGCGCGACTGGCAGACGTTTGTGGTGTCACCGCGGGCGAAGGCCAAGATCCGGCAGTGGTTCGCCAAGGAGCGTCGCGAAGAGGCCCTGGAATCCGGCAAGGACGCCATCGCCCGCGAGGTGCGCCGCGGCGGACTTCCGTTGCAGCGGTTGATGACTGCCGAGTCAATGGGTGCGCTGGCGCGCGAGCTCCGCTACACCGATCTGTCGGCGCTCTACACCGCGGTCGGTGAAGGTCACATCTCGGCGCACCATGTGGTGCAGCGTCTCATCGCCACTCTGGGAGGAGCCGACGACGCCGAGGATGAGATCGCCGAGCGGTCCACCCCGTCGAACGTGCCGATCCGGCAACGCAGCAGCGACGACGTCGGGATCGCCGTGCCCGGCGCGCCCGGGGTGCTGAGCAAGCTCGCCAAGTGCTGCACGCCGGTGCCTGGTGACGCCATCATGGGTTTCGTCACCCGTGGCGGCGGGGTGAGCGTGCACCGCACCGACTGCACCAACGCCGCCTCGCTGCAGGAGCAGTCCGAGCGCATCATCGACGTCCAGTGGGCGCCGGGGCCCAGTTCGGTGTTCCTGGTGGCCATTCAGGTCGAGGCGCTCGACCGGCACCGGTTGCTCTCGGATGTCACCCGCGTGCTGGCCGACGAGAAGGTCAACATCCTGTCCGCCTCGGTCACCACCTCCGATGACCGGGTGGCGATCAGCCGGTTCACCTTCGAGATGGGCGATCCCAAGCACCTGGGACACGTGCTGAACGTGGTGCGCAATGTCGAGGGTGTCTACGACGTGTACCGAGTGACGTCCGCCGCCTGACCGACCCTCGCGAGGTACGAGCGTGGGGAGGAAGGCGGCGATCAGGCACCGCCGCCTGACCGGCGTTCATGACCCGGTTGCAGAAGTCGGTGAGTACCGCGCGATCCCGGTCTGACCCACGGGTGTGAGCGCGTACGTGCCACGCTCGACGCGCTCGAACCAGCCGTAGTAGTCCTTCTGCAGGATCTTGGCAGCGTTGGGCACATCGGCGCTGGCCCGCATGTCCGCCAACCGCATCGGGCCGTCGCGCAGCAACTCGGCACAGCGGACCGCCTCCTGGCGGTAGGCGGTGATCATCGGGACCCGGGTCGACGAACCGCCGAGGTTGGGGTCCCCGACTCGGCGGGCGTGTTCGCCGAGCAGCCGCCCGGCCTTGCGCTTGTTCTTGCGCGGGGCGTACGGCGCGGGGTCGATCAGCACTTCGGCCCGTTGACCGGTCACCACGATCAGCCCCAGCCCCAGCCGCCGGCACAGGGTGCGGATTTCCTTGCTCTGCTTGGGTATTCGCCCGATGCCGAGGTACACGGTGTCGGTCAGTGTCAGCCTGTCGACGCCCTGGAGCAGTAGGCCCAGGCTGAATGCGCGTTTGAGTTCCACGATCACCGGCGGCTCATCCCCGCGGACCCCCACCACATCGCAGTGGCTGACTTCGCCCTTGACGACGTAACCCTGACCTTCGAGCAGCGCCTTGACCGGCGGATAGAGGTCGCTTTCCAGCGGCATGGGCAGCAGGCTAGTGCAACCCTTGCCGCGGGTGTGGGACGTGAACGGGTCAGAATCCGAGGATGGCGATGGTGGTCTGGACCCGGACCGGTTCGCCGTCGGCGTCCTTGGCGATCACCGACACAGTGTCGCGGTGGTGACCGAGGAATGCGGCGTCGGGCCGCGAGGCCGCTCGGCGCGCTTCGGTGGACGGCGTGTAATGAACCGTGCCGTCCCGGTAGACGCGGGCCAACCCGCGTGCGGTGCGCACCGCGCCCGGGATGAACGTCAGCGGGCTGGAGGTTGCCAGCGACCCGGTGACCGAGCCCGTATCGCAGTCCAGCGCCAGTCCGGTGATCGAGACATATAGACAAACAATTGACGTGGGCGTCGACGAATTCATTAGCTGTGAGTCGGTGGTTGCTTCGGTCAGCGCACATCTGTCAGCGGCCGTCAGATCTCGCATCCGGCCGGACAGGGCTGTCGTCGCGCGCCACCACGGTGGCGTAGTTCGGGTCATAACCGCCGTTTGATCAGCCATTTTGCCCCCTCTTGAACAGTGCTACCGCATCCCCGGTGGGGCAACACAGTCTCAAGTTGCTCATGTGTCTCTATCGACCATAAATGCAAGCAACGGGGTCAGCAAGAAGTTGTTTTGTATCGGTTCGTTTGCTGAATCTTCGTTCGCTTTCGGGCTCCCACCCCTGCGCGCGCAATCGAGCGTGCGGATTCAGTCGAGCCGGATGGATTCGACGGTGACCGGCTTTGCCGGTTCACCGTCCAGATTGCCCCCGGTGACCCCGCGGGCGGCGATCTCGTCGACCGTCGCCAGTCCCGTCTCGTCGACCGAGCCGAACACCGTGTAGGTCGGCGGCAGCCTGGAGTCCTCGTAGACGATGAAGAACTGGCTGCCGTTGGTGTCGGCACCGGCATTGGCCATGGCCAGGGTGCCGCGCGGATACAGCAACGGCTTTTGCAGGCCCGGATCGTCCGGCGGGTACTGGTTCGTGGGGTACTCGTTGGCGAACTCGTATCCGGGTCCGCCGGTGCCCGTGCCGGTCGGGTCGCCGCACTGAAGTACCGACAACGAGTTGTTGGCGGTCAGCCGGTGGCACGGGGTGTCGTCGAAGAAGCCCTGCTGCGCCAGGCTGACGAAGCTGTTGACCGTGCACGGCGCCCTGCCGTTGTCCAACTCCAGTCCGATCGCGCCGTCGTTGGTCAGCAGAGTGGCCGCCACCGTGGCGGGGTCGGTGGGCACCACTCCACCACGCGGCGGCCTGGCCGGCTTGCTCGCCGGCTCACCGGTCGGGGAGTAGGTGCACGCGCTGCCCAGATCCGCGGGTGGATCGAACGCGGGCAGATCCTGCGGCATCGGGCGGGCCGTGAGCGGCGGAGGCTCGGGAAAGCCGGCGCGGCTGTCGAATTGGCTGTTGGCCCACGAGAAGAACGACGACACCGCCACCACGGACACCACCGCGATGACGGTGAGTGAATAGCCGACGATCAGCCCCGCCACGGCGAAGTTGCGCCCCTCCTGGGCATCGGGGCCGCGGCGCTTGATCTGCCAGAGCGACAGATGGCCCAACAGCACCCCCAGCGGGGCGAACAACACCGCACAGATCAGCGACGCGATGGCCAGGCCGTTGGTGGGTTTGTGCGGCTCGGGAGGGTCGGGGTAGGGCCAGGGCTGCGGCGGGCCCGGCCACTGCGGGCTCGGCGGCGGCCCGTAGGGCGGCGGGACCGTCATCGGCGAGATCAGTCCAGCGCGAGCGTCTTGATCGTCACTTCTTGCGCCGGTGGGCCGTCCTGGCCACCGCCGTCGACCCCGGCCTCGCCGATCTTGTCCAGGGTCGCCAATCCGGTCTCGTCGATGGTGCCGAACACCGTGTACTGCGGCGGCAACTGCGAATCGGCGTAGACCAGGAAGAACTGACTGCCGTTGGTGCCAGGGCCGGCGTTCGCCATGGCCAGGGTGCCGCGGGGGTACAACACCGGCTGTTGCAGTCCGGGATCGTTCTGCGGGTACTGGTCGGTGGGGTACTCGTTGGCGAACTCATAGCCCGGGCCGCCGGTGCCCTGCCCGGTCGGGTCACCGCACTGCAGAACCGACAACGACGGCGAGGTGGTCAGCCGGTGGCACGGGGTGTCGTTGAAATAGCCCTGCTGGGCCAGGCTGGCGAAGCTGTTCACCGTGCAGGGCGACTTGGCGTTGTCCAGCTGCAGGCCGATGTTGCCCTGGGAGGTCGCCATGCTGGCACTGATCAACGCCGGGTCGGTGGGCACCTTGCCGGTGCGCGGAGGGGTGTTCTCCTTGCTGGCGGGCTGTGCGGCGGGATACTGGCAATCAGCCCCGGTGCTGGCCAGCGGGGTGAAAGGCGGCAGCTGGCCGGTGGCGGGCGGAGCCGCTGTCGGCGCGTCGAACACCGACGAGGTGGGTTCGGTGGTGGAGGCGGAGGCGGTGGTGCTGCTGGAATCACGCTGGGTGATCACCACGGTGGCCACCACCGCCGCGATCACGACAACCGCTGCCACCGAGCCTCCGATGATGGTCATCGTCCGGCGCTTCCTGGCCTGCGCCTCGCGCTGCTGCACCTGCTCCTCGAGCTTGCGCTTGGCTGTCTCTCGTCGTTCTTCGTTCGTCGGCACCGCCGATGCCCTCCGTGTTTTCTCTGGGGGTCGATTGACTTCGTTGGCTCCGAGTGTGCCAGCCCGCGGCCGCTGGGTCGGTGTCGACCCGCGTGCGAAACTTGTCGGCGTGCTGATCACAGGCTTCGCCACCGGACCCGGCGGCGTCAACTGCTACCTGGTGGCCGCGGCGCCGGGCGCGGAGGCGATCGTCATCGATCCCGGTGACGAGGCGGTGCCCACCCTGGAGTACTACTTCGCGGTCAACGGCTTCACCCCGGCCGCTGTCCTACTGACCCACGGCCATGCCGCCCACGCTGCCTCGGCGTTCGACCTGAGCGTCGGCTGGGGCATCCCGACCTATCTCCACTTCGCCGACCGGTCGCTGCTGGAAGACATGGGTGCAGAACAGCCGGACACCCTGATGGACGTGCGCGACGGCGACGAGCTGGAGATCGCGGATATCCTCGTCACCGTCGACCACACGCCGGGTCACACCGCCGGCTCGGTGGTGTACCGGGTGACCGCCGACAGCGACGAAGAATCCGTCCCGGTGGTGTTCATCGGGGATGCCGCGCCTGCGGCCCTGGGAAAACTGATGGTCCTCGAGGACGACGCCGTGGTACTACCGGGTCACGGCTCGTCCACCACCGTCGGCGCCGTGCGCCGACTCACCCGCAACTGATTAAGAGAGCTGACACTGCAAGTGAGCGAGTTCAAGGCGCCCAAAGGCATTCCCGACTATCTGCCACCGGACTCGGCGCAATTCGTCGCCGTCCGTGACGGTCTGCTCGCGGTCGCGCGCCGCGCCGGGTACGGCGATGTCGAACTGCCGATCTTCGAGGAGACGGCGCTGTTCGCGCGTGGCGTGGGGGAGTCCACCGATGTGGTGTCGAAGGAGATGTACACCTTCGCCGACCGCGGCGACCGCTCGGTGACGCTGCGCCCGGAGGGCACGGCCGGGGTGATGCGCGCCGTGATCGAACACGGTCTCGACCGTGGGGCGCTGCCGGTCAAGCTCTGCTACTCGGGTCCGTTCTTCCGCTATGAACGACCGCAGGCGGGCCGGTACCGCCAGCTGCAGCAAGTCGGCGTCGAGGCCATCGGAGTCGACGATCCGGCGCTGGACGCCGAGGTCATCGCGATCGCCGACGCCGGGTTCCGGTCGCTGGGCCTGACCGGTTTCCGCCTCGAGCTGACCTCACTCGGTGATGACACCTGCCGGCCCGCGTACCGGGAGCTGTTGCAGGCTTTCCTGTTCAAGCTCGATCTCGACGAGGCCACGCGCACGCGCGCGCAGATCAACCCGTTGCGGGTGCTCGACGACAAGCGGCCCGAGGTGCGAGCGATGACCGCCGATGCTCCGGTGATGCTCGACCACCTCTCCGATGCCGCCAAGGCCCATTTCGACACCGTGCTGGCGCACCTGGACCGGATCGGGGTGCCGTACGTGATCAATCCGCGCATGGTGCGCGGCCTGGACTACTACACCAAGACGACGTTCGAGTTCGTGCACGACGGGCTCGGCGCCCAGTCGGGCATCGGTGGCGGCGGACGCTACGACGGGCTGATGAGTCAGCTGGGCGGGCAGGATCTGTCCGGTATCGGATTCGGTCTCGGGGTGGACCGCACGCTGCTGGCCTTGAAGGCCGAGGGCAAGACCGTCGGTTCGGCGAGCCGGGTCGACGTGTTCTGTGTGCCGCTAGGGGAGCAGGCCAAGCTCGAACTGGCGGTGCTCGCCGCGACGCTGCGGGCCGCCGGAGTGCGCGCCGACCTGGCCTACGGTGACCGCAGCCTCAAAGCCGCGATGAAAGCCGCCGACCGTTCGGGCGCCTCGATCGCGCTGGTGGCCGGTGACCGTGATATCGAGGCGGGCACCGTCGGCGTCAAGAACCTCGGCACCGGCGAGCAGGTGGACGTCGCATCCGATGCCGTTGTCGCCGAAGTGCTTTCACGCCTATCCCACTGACCTCCCACCTAGGGCGAGCGCGCGTGTCTGCCCGCGACACACCGGTCCCAGCGCGCACATCACGCACGCTCGCCGCGGGTACGGGCGGTCGGTCATGCGGGCAGGGCACCGCCCTGCACCACCTCGTTGAGGATCTGGTCGGCCTCACCGATGCTGCCGTCAAAAGGGTTGCCGCGCTTGAGGACATGGACGCCGCCGGGGGTGACGGCCACCAGTTTGGGCGAGCTGGAGCCCAGCTGCATGCGTCGTTCGAAACGGATCCGGTCCAGGGGCAGCAGTGCGCCGCCCGCGACGGTGAAGAGGTTGAGTTTGCGATCCAGGACGGCGACCGACCGACAGCTGCCCAGCGGCGCGGTGCGACGCTGCTTGACCTTGCGCACCACCAGCAGCATCAGGGCGGCGACGGCCAGACCGGCGGCGGTGAACACCGCACCGAGCAACCGCGACGGAGCGCCCGTCGCAACGGCCACCACGCCGAAACCGCCGACCACGAGTGCCACCACACCCAGCACGAAGGCCGTGATGGTCAATCCTCCGGTCGCGCGGTCGATCACGTTGACCCGTCGGCCGTCGTCGGTGACCACCAGTCCGCCGGTGTCGGCGAGGATCCGGGGCGTGGCAGGCGCAGTCATGCCCTGCAGCCTGCCACCGCCCCGGTGACGAGCGTGCGTGTTTGTACGAGAAACCCGGCGTGTTGCTGTGCAAACACGCGCGCTCGGCCTGGTTCTCAGATGGCCGCGGTTCTCAGATCGCCATCGCGGCGCGGACGTCCTCTTCGGAGGCCGAGCCGCCGGTGCCGCTGTGGGTCACCCGGCCGGCCTCGAGGATGTAGTACTGCTGTGCCGATTCCAGCGCGAACCCGATGTGCTGCTCGACCAGCAGGACCCCGAGGTTGCCGCGCTGCGTCAACGCCGTGATGGTCTCCTCGATCTCGTGCACCACCGACGGCTGGATACCTTCGGTGGGTTCGTCGAGGATCAGTGTCTTGGGCGTGGTGATCAGCGCCCGCGCGATGGCCAGCTGCTGGCGCTGGCCGCCCGAGAGCAGACCGGCGCGACGGGTCAGCAGTTCCTTGAGGGCCGGGAACAGGTCCAGCTGCTCATCGATCAGCTGCTTGCCGTTTTTGCGACCATCCGCCACCACCTGCAGGTTCTCCATGGTGGTCAGCTGCCCGAAGGACTGCTGGCCCTGCGGGACGTAGGCCAGCCCACGGGCCACCCGCGCCGACGGGCGCAGCTTGGTGATGTCCTCACCGTCGAACATCACCTTGCCCGCCGTGCACTTGAGCAGCCCGACCGCGGCCCGCAGCAGTGTCGTCTTGCCGGCTCCGTTGTGGCCCATCACCGCGGCCACGCCGTCCGAGGGCACCCCGACGCTGGCGCCGTGGATGACTTCGGACCGGCCGTATCCGGTGTGTACATCAACCAGTTGCAGCATCTACGACGCCTCCGTTTCGTCGAGTCCGTCGGCGCCGGCCGCGGCGGTTCCCAGATAGACCTCTTGCACCTTGGGGTTGGCCTGCACCTCGGCGACGGTGCCTTCGGCGATCACCTGGCCGCGGGCCAGCACCGTCACCGAGGTGGCGAACGCGCGCATGAAGTCCATGTCGTGTTCCACCACCACCACCGTGCGTTCGGCGCCGATGCGCCGCAACAGGTTTCCGGTCTCCTCCCGCTCCTCGGTGCTCATCCCGGCGACGGGCTCGTCGAGCAGCAGCACGTCGGCGTTCTGCACCAGCAGCATGCCGATCTCCAGCCACTGCTTCTGCCCGTGTGCCAGCACCCCCGCCGGTCTGTCGGCCAGATGTGCGAGCCCGGTGATCTCCAGGGCCTCCTCGATGGACGGCAGTACCGTCCCGCGGCGGCGCAGCAGTGTCCACCACGACCGGTCGGCGCCGGCTGCGATGTCGAGATTCTGCAGTACCGTGAGCTTTTCGAACACACTCGCGGTCTGGAACGTGCGTCCCACTCCGAGCTTGGCGATCTGGTGCACCTTCTTGCCCACCAGTTCCTTGCCGGACTTGTTGATCGATCCGGTGGCCGACACCAGGCCGGTGATCGCGTCGATCACCGTGGTCTTGCCGGCGCCGTTGGGCCCGATCAGAAACCGGAGATCACCCTGGAAGAGGGTGAGGTCGACGTTCTGTACCGCCTTGAACCCGTCGAAATCCACGGTGAGCCCGCGCACTTCGAGGTACTGGGCGCCCATGCCGGCGTTGCCGCCCGCGACGGGTTCCAGCGTGCCCGGGTGACTCATGAGGGCGCCCCCACTTTCTCGTTCTCGAGGTCAGGGTCGGAGTCCGGTACAGCTTCTTTCTCCGCGGCCTTGCGTTTCCGCTTGAGGAACACCGCCAGCCCGGCGAAGCCGGCGGGGAAGAAGCCGACGACCAGGATGAACAGCAGGCCCTGCCCGTAGGTCCACGCCGACGGGAACTGTTCGGAGAACAGGGTTTGCGCCCAGGCCACACCGATGGCGCCGAGCACCGGGCCCAGCAGGGTGGTGCGGCCGCCGATCGCCACGCCGATGAGGAACGCGATGGACGGCAGGATGCCGACCTGCGACGGGGCGATGAACCCGACGATCGGCGCGAACAGTGCACCGGCGATGCTGGCGAACAAGGCGGCGACGGTGTAGGCCACCACCTTGATGTTGGCGGGGTCATACCCCAGGAAGCGCACCCGCTCCTCGCCGTCGCGCACCGCCACCAGCAGTTCGCCATATCGGCTCTGCATGAGCTGCCGTGCGATGGCGACCACGGCGAGCAGCACTCCGGCGGCGATGAAGTACAGCATCTGGCGGTTCAGCGGGTCGTTAAGGTTGAACCCGAAGAACGTGCGGAACCTGTTGAGCCCGTTGGAACCTCCGAGGCCGGTCTGACCGATCAGCAGGATGGCCAGCGCCGCCGCCAGCGCCTGGGACAGGATGGCGAAATAGGCGCCCTTGACCCGGCGCTTGAACACCCCGAACCCCAGAGCCGCCGCGATCCCGGCCGGGATGATCAAGATGGCCAGCAATGTCACCAGGGGAGAGGCGAAAGGTGCCCAGTATCCGGGCAATTCACGGACACCCTGGATCTGCATGAAATCCGGCACGTCGTCGCCGGCGATCTGGGCATCGGCGACCTTGAGGTGCATCGCCATCATGTAGCCGCCGAGGCCGAAGAACACGCCCTGGCCCAGCACCAGCATGCCGCCGCGGCCCCAGGCCAGCCCGATGCCGACCGCCACGATGGCAAAGCACAGGAATCTGCCGAGCAGGCTGAGCCGGAAGTCCGACAGCACTGCGGGCATGACGCCGAAGAGCAGCACCGCGGCGATACCGAACCCCGCCCACGTCTGCCACCGGCCGAGAAGCCGTGTCATACGAGACTCCTTGTCCGAACGGTGAACAGGCCCTGTGGCCGGACCTGCAGGAAGATGACGATGAGCACGAAGAGGATCACCTTCGCCAGCGACGCCGTGGTGTTGTACTCGATGAACGAGTTCAAGAACCCGATGCCGAACGCCGCGATCACGGTGCCCTTGATCTGGCCCAGGCCACCGACGACGACCACCAGGAACGCGTCGATCAGATAACTCTGGCCGATGGTCGGGCTCGTCGAACCGATCAAC
The DNA here is from genome assembly GCF_057656995.1 of Mycobacterium sp. Soil_C_30. Taxonomy (NCBI): domain Bacteria; kingdom Bacillati; phylum Actinomycetota; class Actinomycetes; order Mycobacteriales; family Mycobacteriaceae; genus Mycobacterium; species Mycobacterium sp. Soil_C_30. The sequence continues at coordinate 323,724 of NZ_JBDGJH010000007.1, forward strand.
GTCAGCGCCACACCGGCCACACCGGCCAGGCCGGAGCCGATGAAGAACGTGGTGATGTCGGTCTTGCGTGAGGAGATACCGCTGGTCTCAGCGAGATCGCGGTTCTGCACCACGGCTCGGATGCGGCGGCCCATGGGACTGACCTTGAGCACGACGGCCAGCACGGTCACACACACGACGGCCAGCACCAGGATGAAGATGCGGGTCTTGGGCACCACCGCGCCCATGATGTCGAAGCCGCCGGACAGCCAGGACGGGGCGATGACGTTGACCGCGGGTGCACCGAAGATGTCGCGGGCGACCTGCTGCAGGATCAGGCCGACACCGAACGTCACCAGCAGCGTGTCCAGCGGCCGGTGGTACATCCGCTGGATCAGCGTGACTTCCAGCAACACACCCAGCAGGCCGCCGATGAGGAATCCGACGATCAGCGAAATGATCAGTGAGACACCGGCACTGGAAACGATCTGTTGCACCAGGAAGGCGGTGTAGCAGCCGGCCATGATGAACTCGCCGTGCGCCATGTTGATGACGCCCATCTGACCGAAGGTCAACGACAATCCGAGTGCAGCGAGCAACAGGATCGAGCCGAGGCTCAATCCTGTTGCCAGCTGTCCGATCAGGACATCCATCTAGTCGTGCCTCAGCCGGAGAGTCCGGCGGCCCACGGGTAGGACTTCAGGAACGGATCCGGCTCGATCGGGCCGGGCGACTCCCAGATGGTGTAGATCAAACCGTCGGGCCGGATCTCGCCGATGCGCGCGGTCTTGGTGATGTGGTGGTTCTCGCCGTCGATGGTAACCAGACCTTCAGGAGCGTCGAACGTCACGCCGTCGGCGTTGTCCTGGATGGCCTTGGTGTCGAAGGCGCCGGCCTTCTCGACGGTGTTCTTCCACAGGTACACCGAGGTGTAGGCCGCTTCCATGGGGTCCGAGGTGGGCTTGTGGGCTCCGTAGGCCTTCTTGTAGGCCTCGACGAAGGCGGTGTTCACCGGAGTGTCGATGGTCTGGTAGTAGTTCCACGCGGTCAGCTGGCCGGTGATGTTCTCCACGCCGATACCGCCCACTTCTTCTTCGGCGATCGACACCGAGACCACCGGCATGTCCTGCGGGGTGAGGCCCACGTTGCGGTACTCGCGGAAGAACGCCACGTTGGAGTCGCCGTTGAGGGTGTTGAACACCGCGTCGGCATCGGCGGTGCGGACCTTGTTGACGATGGTGGAGAAGTCGGTGGAGCCCAGCGGGGTGTAGTCCTCGCCCTTGATCTCGATGCCGTTGGCCTCGGCGTAGGCCTTGATGATGCGGTTGGCGGTCTGCGGGAACACGTAGTCGCTGCCCACCAGGTAAAGGGACTTGACGCCCTTCTCCTTCAGGTAGTCCAGGGCGGGCACGATCTGCTGGTTGGTGGTGGCACCGGTGTAGAAGATGTTGGGCGAGGACTCCAGGCCCTCATACTGCACCGGGTAGTACAGCAGCGAGTTGGCGCTCTCGAACACCGGGAGCATGGCCTTGCGGCTCGAGGACGTCCAGCCGCCGAACACCGCGGCGACACAGTCGCTGCTGATCAGCTTCTCGGCCTTCTCGGCGAACACGGTGGGCTCGGAGGCGCCGTCTTCACCGATGAGTTCGATCTGCTTGTCCAAGACGCCGCCGGATGCGTTGATCTCGTCCACCGCCAGCTTGATGGCGTCGCGCACGGTCACCTCGGAGATGGCCATGGTGCCCGACAGCGAGTTCAGCGAGCCCACCTTGATCGTGGGTCCCTCGGTGTCGACGCACGATGCCGCCTCTGCGGCGGTGCCGGTGTCACTGGCTTTGCTACCGCAGCCGGACAGGATCAGGCTGGTAGCAAACAGCACGCCGCCGGCAGCAAGTGCCGACCGTTTCAACGACGAGCGATGGAGACGCACAGATCCACGCATCGAGAGCCTTTCATGAAAAGTAAGTGCGGCCCGCGACCAGAAATGCCCGTGAAAATGGCTCGTCGCGACCCGACCGGCACCCCCCGCGGGTGCCGAATCGGAACTTAAGGCGGTTATGTTTCTGGGAAATATCTGTGTGTCACGAACAAATTAACCTGGTGGCCAGACGGGGTTATCCCGATGTTTGACAGCTTGGCTATCGGCTTAGCTAGTCGGTGTTGCGTGGTCTGACCAAACTTCCGGCGGCGGTGTAACGATCAGGTAGCGTCGGCAGATATGACCAACATGCGAAAAGCGTCAATCACAGTTGGTGCGGCGGCTCTCCTGGCCGCTGCGGGCATCGCGGGTCCGGGCGTGGCCGGCGCCGAGCCGGTGGGCCAGCAGGTCAGGTACACGCTGGTGTCCGCGGCGCCCTATGAGTTCGACCTCTTCTACCTGACGTCGCAGCCGCCCAGCATGGCAGCCTTCAATGCTGACGCCTACGCCTATGCCAAGCGCGAGACGGTGAACCTGGCCCCGGGTGTGCCGTGGGTCTTCGAAACCACCATGGCCGACCCGCAGTGGGCCATCCTCCAGGTCGGCAGCACCACCCACGGTGGGCGGGCCGCTCCGAACGTGCACTGCGACATCGCCGTCGACGGCGTGGTCCAGGTTGCCCACGACGATCCCTACAACGTGCGGTGCCAGCTGTCGCAGTGGTGATCAACGGCTGACCGCCCTGGGCGCCCCATTGACAGCGCTGTCGAACATGTGTTCGCATTGAACGCATGCGGTGGGCAGCTCAGGGTGTGAACGTCGACGACGGGGCGCTGCCCGGTCTGCAGCGCATCGGCTTCATCCGCAGTGTCCGCACTCCACAGTTCGACGGCATCACCTTTCACGAGGTGCTGTGCAAGTCGGCGCTGAACAAAGTGCCCGACGCGTCCATGCTCCCGTTCAAGTTCACCGTGAACGGCTACCGCGGCTGCTCGCACGCCTGTCGGTACTGTTTCGCCCGCCCCACCCACGAGTACCTGGATCTCGATTGCGGTAACGACTTCGACACCCAGGTCGTGGTCAAGACCAATGTCGTCGATGTGCTGCGGCGGGAACTGAGCCGGCCCGGCTGGCGCCGCGAAACGGTGGCGCTGGGCACCAACACCGACCCGTATCAGCGAGCCGAGGGGCGCTATGCCCTGATGCCCGGGATCATCGCCGCGCTCACCGACTTCAAGACGCCGTTCTCGATCCTCACCAAAGGCACGCTGCTGCGGCGCGACCTCCCGCTGATCGCCGAGTCGGCCACGGAAATGCCTGTGTCGGTGTCTGTCTCGCTGGCCATCGGCGATGCCGAGTTGCACCGGCAGGTGGAACCCGGCACCCCGACCCCGCACGCGCGGCTGCAGCTGATCTCCGCCATCCGCGCGGCCGGTCTGGACTGCCACGTCATGGTGGCCCCGGTGCTGCCGTATCTCACCGATTCGGTCGAGCACCTCGACATCCTGTTGGGGCAGATCGCCGAGGCCGGCGCCACCAGCGTCACAGTGTTCGGCCTGCACCTGCGTGGCACCACCAGGGGCTGGTTCATGTCATGGCTGGCAAGCGCCTATCCGCAACTGGTGACGCCCTACCGCCAGCTCTATCGCCACGGGGCCTACCTACCGGAGGAGTACCGCGCCATGTTGCGCCAGCGGGCTGCTCCACTGGTGGCCAAGTACGGGCTCACCGGCGACGAGCGCCGGTTCTCCCGGGTGTCGCCGCCCGAGGCTGCACCTGCCGAGGACCTGCAGCCGACGCTGTTCTGATCTCGCTGTCTAATTCTGTTGTGCCGATTCGAATTTCATGACGTCCATGTTCCAGTAGCCGCGCATGTTGGCGATCTTGCCTTCGCTGTCGACGCGGTAGGTGAACACACCGCGGACCTCACTGCTGAACCCGCCCTCGAACTCGCTGCGCAGGACAAGGATGTGCGCGATCTCGTCGGGTGAGCTGGAGGGGAAGGTCTCCTCGCAAGTGATACGGAGCTTGTTCGACGCGATGTTGGTGTCATAGAACGCCGACACCGCCTCCTTGCCGCGCACGCCGGTGCCGTCGGGATTGGTGATGGCCTGGCCGATCGGGTCCTCGATCACCACGTCGTCGGCCATCAACCCCAGCCACGCCTGCTTGTCGTGCGACTGGACGGCTTTCCAGGAGGCTTGCGATGCGGCCAGAGCGGGGGAGACTTCGGTGGTGGGCTGGCTCATCGGGACAGAATAGCCAAACCGGAGTCCGAGGCGGCGCGGAACGAGCAGGTGTCGGAGCGGGTGGTTTCAGGTGCGGCTGCGCTTGACCTGGTTGAACGGCACGCCCCGGTCGGCGGCGTACTCGCGGGGGAAGCCGAGAATCCGTTCGCCGATGACGTTCTTGGCCATCTCGGTGCTTCCGCCGCCCAGGGCGGCGGTTTGCCGGGACAGATACCGCTCACCGACGCCGAGAAGCCCGTCGAGTTCGTCGACCACACCGGCGGTGCCTGCGATCGCCAGTGCGGTGTCGACTTCGAGTTCCACCTGTTCGGCGTGGTAGAGCCGGATCAAGGTGCCCGCCGTCGGCGGCAGCGAACCGTCGTTGACCCCGCGGAACACGTGGTCGATCAGCTGTTCTTTGACCGCTCGGTGCACCAGGGCGCGCCCGGCCAGCGCCTGGATCCGTGGATCGTCGGCCTGGCCGGTGGCCTCGGCGAGAGCGGCGAAGTCGGTGGGCGCCTCCTGGGCGTTCTCACTTCCCTTGCCGCTGGCGAACTCCGAGCCGCCGCCCACCGCGCGGCGTTCGTGGTACAGCTGCCGGGAGGCCACCGTCCAGCCGGCATTGACCTCGCCCACCACGGCGTCGTCGCCGAGTTCGAGGCCGTCGAAGAACTCCTCGCAGAACTCCTCCGACCCGTCGACCTGCTTGATGCGCCGCATGGTGATGCCGGGGCTGTTGATCGGCACCAGGAACATGGTGAGGCCCTCGTGCTTGGGTACGGCCCAATCGGTGCGCGCCAGCATCAAACCGTAGTCCGCGGCGAACGCGCTGGTGCTCCAGGTCTTGGCGCCGTTGATGATCCACGTGTCGCCCTGACGGTCAGCTCGGGTGATGACGCCGGCCAGATCGGACCCACCGTTGGGTTCGGACAGCAGCTGCACCAACACCTCGTCGCCCCGCAGTGCGGCCGAGATGCGGTCGCGCTTCTGATCCTCACTGCCGGTGTCGAGAATGGTGGCGCAGCAGATGGTGAAACTCGGTGTGTTGAGAATCAGCGGCATCTCATAGCTGCGGGTTTCCGCGTCGAACGCCTTCTGGTACTGGATCGGCAGTCCCAGCCCGCCATATTCGCGGGGGAAGCAGATTCCGGCGAATCCGCCTGTCCACAACAGTTTTTGCAGCTCGCGCGCACGGAGCCACGACCCTTCGTCGCCGCGGTCGGAGAACGGCGGGTTGTCCGGATCGATACGCGGCATGTTCTCGGCCAGCCAGGTGCGCGCCCTGGCGGCGAACTCGGCTACGGTCTCGGTGGCAACCGTGTCGGTCATGAGGCGAGTTCCACTTCGTTGAGCTGATGGTAGACGGCGATGTTCAGATCCTCCGGGGTGCCGAACAGCGAGCGGTACAGGGCAGCCCGGCGCAGGTAGAGGTGGAGGTCGTGTTCCCAGGTGACGCCGATCCCGCCGTGCAACTGCACACACTGCTGAACCGCGACCGGCAGGTGTTCGCCCACATAGGATTTGGCGATCTGTGTGGACAGCGCCGCGTTCGGTGAGCGCTGCGCCACGTCGGCCACCGCGGCCGCGGTGGTGGCGCGGCAGCATTCGAGCCACAGCTTCATGTCGGCGAACTTGTGTTTGAGTGCTTGGTAGGACGCCAGTGGGCGACCGAAAGTGTGCCGGTCGAAGGCCCACTGCACCGTCATGGTCAGCACGGCGTCGAAGATCCCCACGGATTCGGCGCACTGCAGCACCCGCGCAATCTGAGTCTGCCGGTCGATGAGCGCCTCCGTCTGCTCCGGGCTGCCCACCAGGGCGCCTTCGCCGACGTCGACGCCGTCGAAACGGACACGCGCATAACGCTTCACCATGTCCACCGACCGTTGCGGCTCGACGCTGACACCGGCGGAGTCCGTCGGCACCAGGAACTGGCGCACCCCGGCATCGGTGGCGGCAACCACCAGCAGCACACCGGCCTGGTCGCCGGCTTCGACCCGATCTTTCACCCCGTCGAGACGGTAACCGGAGCCGGTCGCGGCGGCCGTCACCTGAGGTGTCGACGGTGCCCATGGGCGTCGAGGTTCGTACACCGCCCAGGAGGCCACCAGTCCGCCCGAGACCAGGGCTTCGATGGTGCTTTCGTGCCCGGCGGGGGCTTCGGCCAGTGCGGCCAGCACCGTGCTGACCGGATGCAGCGGGCCGGGCGCCACGGTGCGCCCGATTTGCTGAGCCACCAGCGCCAGGTCGGACACCCCGTCCCCGGACACGCTGCCGCCGCCGAGTTCTTCGGGAACCAAGAGACTGGCCCAGCCCAGTTCTGCCGCGCGCTGCCACCAGTCCGGGGTGAAAGACGTGCCCTGTCGGTGCAGTTCGCGGACCCTGGCCAGGGACGCTTCCTTGTCCAGGAAGGCCTGAGCCGTGGAGGCGAACAGGATCTGTTCCGGGCTTGCGGCCTGCGTCACCGGCCCACCTCCCTGTAGTCCGTATGCCGAAAATGGCAATGGCATTACCGCTTTAGTGCAAACGACGTTACCATGCTGATGCGCCGCTGCATCAGGGGTGCGATATCCGCTGTCACTGCAGGTGGGAGGGTCATGACAACCGATTCGGACCAGGCGTTGTGGACGCTCGGCGAGCTCATCGACCTCTTCGACGTCGAGCTCACCGGAAGTGAACAGGTGAGCGCCGACACCGGTCGGGCCGGCGAGGACGACCGACAGGTGGTGGAGGGCACCCAGGTGCTGGCCCAGGCGATCGTCGCGGTCGCCAAACGGTTTCCGGACAAGTCCATCCGGTCAGCGCATGCGGTGTTCAGCAGGGCGGTGTTCGTCGGCGCCCCGGTGGAACTGGCCATCGACGTGGTGCATGAGGGACGGTCCACGGCCACCGCGGTGGTGACCGCCGCGCAGAACGGTAAACGGGCCATCACCGTCACGGTGCTCGCCGATGTGCCCTCCGGCGATGTCATCACCCACCATCTGCCCAAGCCGGAGGTGACCGCACCCGCAGACGCCAATGTCGCGCACATGCCCATGACCGGCAGGCAGGTGCGCCTGGTGGATGTGGTGGACGTCAACAGCCCCGACGAGGTGGGGCCACCGGAACTGCACGCCTGGCTGCACTACGACCCGGTGCCCACGCGTGAGGATCTGGCCAAAGCGCTGATCGCCTATTTCACCGGCCACCTGGGTATCTCGACCACCATGCGGGCACACGCCGGGATCGGCACCAGCCAGGCGCATCTGACCGTGTCGACGGCGCCCATGACCGTCACCGTCAGTTTTCACGAGCCCGTGCGCTGGGACGGCTGGCTGCTCTACACCCACGAGAGCACCCAGGTGGGCGCCGGCATGTCCTACGTGCGCGGCACGGTGCACACCGAGGATGGCGCCCTGCTGGCGTCGTTCGTCCAGGAGGGGTTGATCCGCCCGCTGCGTGCGGTCGACAACTCGATCGAGTCGAAGAGCCGGTTGTAGCTCACGCGAATTCGTTGCTCAGGGCCGAGGCGAGCACGCTCAGCGGCAGGCCGCCCAGATCCAGTGCGCGGCGGTGGAATTCCCGCAGCGAGACCCCGTCTGCGGTGACCTTGCTGCGCAACTGCTGCCAGATTCGCTGACCCACCGCGTACGACGGTGCCTGTCCCGGCCAGCCCAGATAGCGGTCCAGCTCGAAGCGCAGATTGTCCTCGGCCATCGCGCTGTGGGTGGTGAGGAACTCCCATGCGCGCGCGGCATCCCAGGTGCCGCCGTCGGGTGCGCTGAGTCCGCAATGGACACCGATGTCGATGACCACCCGGGCAGCGCGGAACCGCTGCGCGTCCAGCATGCCCATCCGGGTGCCCGGGTCGTCGAGCCAACCCAGCTCGGCCATCAGGCGTTCGGCGTAGAGCGCCCAACCCTCACCGTGCCCGGACACCCAGCACGCCAACCGTCTCCAGCGGTTGAGCTGATCGGCCAGCACCACCGCGCGGCCGATCTGCAGGTGATGCCCCGGCACACCCTCGTGGAACACCGTGGTGGTCTCCTGCCAGGTGTGGAAGGTGTCCACCGCAGGCGGCACCGACCACCACATCCTGCCCGGGCGGGTCAGGTCCTCGGAGGGCCCGGTGTAGTAGATGCCGCCGTTCTGCGTCGGCGCGATCCGGCACTCCAGTTTGCGCAACGGGTCGGCGATGTCGAAGTGGGTGTCGGCCAGGGCGTCCACCGCGCGGTCCGACAGATCCTGCATCCACCGCTGAAGCGCATCGGTTCCGGTGATGACGTAGCGCGGGTCCGCGTCGAGGCGTTTGATCGCGCCCGCCACCGACTCGCCCGGATACAGCTGTTGGGCGATCGATTCCTGTTCGGCGACAATGCTTTCCAGTTGCTGCAAACCCCAGGCGTAGGTTTCGTCGAGGTCCACCTCGGTGCCCAGGAAGGCCCGCGAGTGCAGCCGGTACGCCTCACGCCCACAGGCGTCCTCAGCGCCGGCCGCCGGCAGGATGTCGCTCTTCAGCGCGTCCGCCAACTCGGCGTAGGCGGCGCCGGCGGCTTCGGCATGGCGCAACAGGTCGTTGTTGAGCAGCGGGCTCTTGGCCGGCTCCCCGGCGACCATCCCCACGAACAGCCCCTGGGTCCGGTGTGCCTGGGCGATACCGCGCTCGACCTGACGGGCCGCCGGTGCATGGCCCCGGGCGGCGGCCTCCCGCAGCGCCGCGGCGTAACCGCGCACCCGTTCGGGGATCAGCGCCAGCCGGCGATCGATCACCGCCCAGTCCGAATCGGTGTCGGTGGGCATCAGATCGAAGACGTTGCGCATGATCTGCAACGGGGAGTCGATGACGTTCAGCTCGCCGATGTCGAGGCCCGCCTCGTGCCGATCCAGGGCGACGCCGAGGCGCTCGCGCATGGCGGCCACCGTGACCCGGTCGGTGTCGTCCACCGGGTCGACGGTGCCGAGCTCGGCCAGTGCCGCCCGCGCGGCGTCGGCGCGTGCCGTCACCCCGTCGGGGGAGTAGTCGGTCAGCTCGTCGTCATGCCCGAGGACGCCGAGTTCGGTTGCGCCGCAGGGGTCCAGCGTGGCAAAGGTGTCCAGGTAGCGTTCGGCGACCTCGTCGACCGCCGTCGTGCCCCTAGCCAAGGTCGTTCGTCGCGAAGGTGTCGCAGGTGTTCGGGTCGCCGGTGCGATAACCCTGCGTGAACCATTTCTGGCGTTGTTCGGCCGAACCGTGGGTCCAGGCCTCGGGATTCACCCGGCCCGTCGCCGCCTCCTGGATGCGGTCGTCGCCCACCGACGCCGCCGCGGACAGGGCATCGTTGATGTCGTTGTCGCTCAACGGTTGTAGAAAAGTCACATCGGTTCCCGGCTGTTTGGTGATGGCGGCGTAGTGCGCCCAGACCCCGGCATAGCAGTCGGCCTGCAGTTCGGTGCGCACACCGTTGCCCGTGGCGCCCTGTGCGCCCTGCTGCGCGCGGCCCAGCACGCCGAGCAGGTTCTGCACGTGGTGGCCGTACTCATGGGCCACCACGTACTCCTGCGCCAACGGTCCACCGCTGGAACCGAATTGAGTGACCAGAACGTCGAAGAAATCGGTGTCGAAATAGGCGGTCTGATCACCGGGGCAGTAGAACGGTCCCACGTCACTGGTGGCCGGCCCGCATGCGGTGTCGACCGATCCGGTGAAGAGCCGCATCTGCGGCCGGCTGTAGTCGGGCAGCAACTCGGCCCACACCGCATCCACGGAGTTGCCGGTGGCGATCACCCGGCAGTCGACGTTGGTGTTGGCGTCCACACCGCTGCGGCACTGGCTGATGTCCACACCGGGCGCCTCGACCCCCTGGGTGTCGAGTGGTTGTTGGCTCAGGATGTTTCCCGGGTCCACCCCGAGGAACAGCGCCAGCACCACGATCACCAGACCCCCGACACCGCCACCGATGGCCATGCCGCGACCGGGGCCGCGACCGCCGCCGCTGGATGTGGTGGTGCTCGTGTCGATCTGCATACCTTCGTTGAAAGTCATCGCAGACCCCTCCCTGACAGCTCTTGGGCCACCGGCCTCAACGTGCGCATAAAGCTTCGCACACTAGGATTCTGACGTGACCCACCTCGTCGAACTCTCGACTCTGGCGCACACGTCGGAGGGTGTGCTGCGCGGCACCACCGAAGGTGGGGTGGCGGTCTGGCGTGGTGTGCCCTACGCGCAGCAGCCGGTGGGTGACCGGCGCTTCCAGGCCCCCGCGCCGCTGCGTCCCTGGTCGGGTGTCCGTGATGTGGTGGAGCACGGGCCCCTGCCTCCGCAGGGCAGGTCCTTCGTCGGCGGCGGCCGCGACGATCCCAAGATCAGGGACGAGGCCTGCCTGACGGTGACGGTGTGGTCTCCCGACACGTCGGGCTCGTTGCCGGTGATGGTCTGGATTCCCGGGGGCGCGTTCGTCTACGGGGCCGGGCAACTGCAGCTGTACAACGGGTCGCGGCTGGCCGCCAACGGTGTCGTCGTCGTCAACGTCACCTACCGGATCGGGGTGTTCGGGGGTTTCGAACTGGGCTCACTGGGCGACGGGTTCGACGACAATCTCTGTCTGCGTGACCAACTCGCGGCGCTGCGCTGGGTGCGCGAGAACATCGCGGCGTTCGGCGGCGACCCCGAGCGGGTCACGGTATTCGGCGAGTCGGCGGGTGCGACGTCGGTGCTGGCGCTGTTGGCGTGCCCGGCGGCCGAGGGCCTGTTCGCCCGGGCCATCGCGCAGAGCCCGGCCCTGCCGCTGATCGCCGACCGGGAAACGCGCGCCGCACAGGCCGAGCGTTTCCTGGAGACGGTGGGGGTGGGACCCGCGGAGCTCAAGGAGTTGCCGCAGCGGCGGCTGCGCCGCGCCGCCGGCGTGATCCAGTTGCACAGCGCGGCGACGTCCCCGACGCTGGCCTACGGGCTGACCCATGGGACCGAACTGTTGCCGCACCATCCCATCGAGGCCGCCCGCCGCGGCGCCGTGAGCCGGGTGCCGCTGATCATCGGCACCAACAGCCACGAGGCGTCGATGTTCGCCTGGACCAAGCCGCCGATGCTGCCGACGACGCTGGAGACCGTCGACGCCTTCTTCTCCCGCGCCGATCCGCGGGCACGCGAACAGGTGCTGGGCGGATATCCGGAATTCCCGCGCCGGCGGGCGTTGATCTCGATCGGTTCCGATGTGATGTTCGGTGCCCCGGTTTGGGCGTTCACCGACGCGTACAGCGCGCATGCCCCCACCTACGTCTACCGCTTCGAGCACACCACCTGGACGCTGCGGGCGCTCGGTCTCGGCGCCACCCACGGCAGCGAGATCGTGCACATCCAGCACAGCTACGGGTCGTACCTGGGCCGCAAGCTGCACCCGCTCGGCCGTCGGCTCCAGCCCGGGGTGGGGCGGCGGATGCAGCGGACCTGGCTGAACTTCGCCACTCACGGCTGGGAACCGGACGCCGGGCGGGATCCGGTGTGGGATCCGGAGTGGCCGCGCTACGACGCCGACGCCCGCGCCACCCGCGTCATCCAGACCGCCCGCGACATCACCGTCGAGGATCCCGACCGGGTTCGTCGCGCTGCCTGGTCAGGCCTGTACTAGCCGGGCGTCGGTGTAGCGGCGCAGGTTGTGCAGGAACCGCTGGAACAGCCACCCCATCACCGGCCGGCCAAGGAACATGCCGAGGCTGCCCGCCGGCCCGTTCGGTTTGATGGCCATCACCCAGGTCAGGTGGCAACCCTGGGCAGTCTCGACGACGCGGTATTCCTCGGCGAAGGCGGAGATGGCGTTGGTGGTCGCGGTGTTGAACCGGAAAGCCATGTGTGTGAACGGTTCCCAGGCCAGGAACTCCTCCTCGCCCACGATGAAGCCGCGCATGTGCACGGTGCGGGTGGTGCCGACGCCGAACGGCTTCGGGCTGGTCCAGATGACTTTGGTGATCACCGAGGCCCACTGCGGCCAGGAGGTCTCGTCGGAGAGGACCTCGAACAGTTGTTGCGGGGTGATGGCCAGGTCGACGGTGCTCACGAACCGGTAGGGCGCGGTGTCGACGAAGCTCAGGTCGACGTGCTCGCAGGGATAGCTCTTGGCCATGGGCACCTCCAGGTAGACAGCTCACGATAACTGTCTACTGCCGTGGCGGGGAATGCCGGGCGACGCCCTCTTTTCATGGTGTCCGGCCCTGTCTCCCCCTCGTACCGCAGGCTCGTCGACCGGCCACCTAGACTGTTCCAGTCTTTCGAGCCATCCGAACAAGGAGTATTTGTGCTGCGCAGTCACACCGCGGGTTCGTTGCGGGCAACCGACGCCGGCCAGACCGTGACGTTGGCGGGCTGGGTGGCGCGCCGCCGCGATCACGGCGGTGTCATCTTCATCGACCTGCGCGACTCTTCCGGAGTGTCCCAGGTGGTGTTCCGCGAGGCGGGCGTGCTCGAGCAGGCGCACCGGTTGCGCGCCGAGTTCTGTGTCCTGGTCGAGGGTGTGGTGGAGATCCGTCCCGAGGGCAACGCGAACACCGAGATCGCGACCGGCGAGATCGAGGTGAACGCCACCTCGCTGACGGTGCTGAGCGAGAGCGCGCCGCTGCCGTTCCAGCTCGACGACACCGCCGGCGAGGAAGCCCGGCTGAAGTACCGCTACCTCGACCTGCGCCGCGAAGGCCCCGGCAATGCGTTGCGGCTGCGCTCCAAGGTCAACGCCGCCGCCCGTTCGGTGCTGGCCGAGCACGATTTCGTGGAGATCGAGACGCCGACGCTGACCCGTTCGACGCCGGAAGGCGCCCGCGACTTCCTGGTGCCCGCGCGCCTGCAGCCGGGCTCGTTCTACGCCCTGCCGCAGAGCCCGCAGCTGTTCAAGCAGCTGCTGATGGTTGCCGGGATGGAGCGCTACTACCAGATCGCGCGCTGCTACCGCGACGAGGATTTCCGCGCCGACCGCCAGCCCGAATTCACCCAGCTGGACATGGAGCTGAGTTTCGTCGACGCCGACGACGTGATCGCGGTGTCCGAGCAGATCCTCAAAGCCCTGTGGGCGCTCATCGGCTACGACCTGCCGCTGCCGTTGCCGCGTATCGGCTACGCCGAGGCCATGAGCCGATTCGGTTCGGACAAGCCCGATCTGCGCTTCGGTGTCGAGCTCGTCGAGTGCACCGACTATTTCAAAGAGACCCCGTTCCGGGTGTTCCAGGCGCCGTATGTCGGCGCGGTCGTCATGCCCGGCGGCGCGTCGCAGCCGCGGCGCACCCTGGACGGCTGGCAGGAGTTCGCCAAACAGCGTGGGCACAAGGGCCTGGCCTATGTCCTGATCGCCGAGGACGGCACCCTGGGCGGGCCCGTCGCCAAGAACCTGTCCGACGCCGAACGCGAGGGCCTGGCCGCGCACGTCGGCGCCGAGCCCGGCGACTGCGTCTTCTTCGCTGCCGGCACCCCGAAGGCTGCTCGCGGGTTGCTGGGCGCCACCCGCATCGAGATCGCCAAGCGCCTCGACCTGATCGACCCGAACGCGTGGGCGTTCACCTGGGTGGTGGACTGGCCGCTGTTCGAGCCGGCGGACGAGGCCGCCGCCCACGGTGACGTCGCCGTCGGCTCTGGGGCCTGGACCGCTGTGCACCACGCGTTCACCTCACCGCAGCCGTCGTCGCTGGACACCTTCGACACCGAACCCGGCTCGGCGCTGGCCAACGCTTACGACATCGTGTGCAACGGCAACGAGATCGGTGGGGGTTCCATCCGTATCCACCGCCGCGACGTGCAGGAGCGGGTGTTCGCGATGATGGGCATCGACCACGACGAGGCCCAGGACAAGTTCGGCTTCCTGTTGGACGCGTTCACCTTCGGCGCACCGCCGCACGGCGGTATCGCCTTCGGCTGGGACCGTATCGTCGCGCTGCTATCCGGGGTGGACTCCATCCGCGAGGTGATCGCGTTCCCGAAGTCCGGCGGCGGCGTCGACCCGCTGACCGATGCACCCGCGCCGATCACACCGCAGCAGCGCAAGGAATCCGGTATCGACGCCAAGCCGAAGTCCGCCGAGGACGCCAAACCCAAGGCGGTTTAGGCCTCTTACCGCGGCGGTCGGCTAGACCGCAAACACCTGGTCGTCGTCGGCGAATGCCTTGAACTCCAACGCATTTCCGGCCGGGTCGTAGAGGAACATGGTCCACTGTTCGCCCGGCTGACCCTCGAAGCGGACGTACGGCTCGATGACGAACTGTTGCTCGGCGGCTTTGAGCCGGGCCGCGAGTTCGTGGAATCGGGTGACGGTGAGGACCAGCCCGAAGTGCGGCACGGGAACGTCGTGGCCGTCGACGGGATTGTGGGCTCGTGCCGGTGGTTGCGCAACCTTGTGGGTGACGAGCTGGTGGCCGTGGAAGTTCCAGTCGGTCCAGTTGGTGTCGGTGCGGCCCTGCTCGCATCCCAGGATGTCGCCGTAGAACGTGCGGGCGGCGTCGAGATCGTCGACCGGCACCGCCAGATGAAAGCGGGGGATGGGGGAGTCGAGGACTGCGCTCACGTCGCACCTTTCAACGGGATCAGCGGATGTCTGAATGTTAACATTCTGACAAATCGAGGGAGGCGCTGTGACCGTTGCACCCGCCCGGCGGCGCGGATTGGCCGCGGAGGTGGCCGACAACATCCGCGACGCGATCTTCGCCGGCGGCTACCCGCTCGGTTCGTCGCTGCGAGAGGTGGAACTCTCCACGGCGCTGCGCGTGAGCCGCGGCCCGGTGCGAGAGGCGCTTCTGCTGCTGGAACGCGAAGGCCTGGTGCGCAGTGAGTGGCACCGTGGAACCACGGTGGCTGCGCTGTCGGATGAAGATGTCGCCGAATTGCATTCGCTGCGTAGCGCATTGGAGGAGCTTGCGGTCCGGTTGGTGGTGGGCGGCGACCGGGATCTGACGGAGGTGGACCAGGCGGTGGCGGCCATGGCTCGCGCCGAGACCGCGCACGACATGGTGCGCTGCGATATCGCTTTCCACGACGCCGTGTACCACGCGGCCAAGCACTCGCGGTTGACCGTGGCGTGGCAGGCCATCCGCTCGCAGGTGTATCTGCTGCTGCTGACCCGAATCGGGGTGGACACCACCGATTACCTGACCCATCTGCCCGCCGAGCACCGGGAACTCGCCGAGGTGTTGCGCGTCGGGGATGTGGACGCCGCTGTGGCGTTGTTCGCTGTTCACCGGGAGCACGCGATGGGCGTGCTCGGCGTGAGGCACGATGGCAGTCGTGACCGACATGCCTGACTTGAACGCATTCAACGCCGCGATCGTCGACGAGTTCCGCACCAATGGCGGCAAGGTGGGCGGGCCGTTCGACGGCGCCACCCTGCTGTTGCTGCACACCACCGGAGCCAAGAGTGGTCAACCCCGGCTCTCACCGCTGGCGTATCTGACCATCGACGGCAAGATGCTGATCGTCGGCTCCTACGCGGGTGCGCCGAAAGACCCGGCGTGGGTGCACAACCTGCGGGCCAACCCCCGCGCACACATCGAAGTCGGCACCGACGCCTACGACGTGAACGTGCGCGAATTGCCCTCCGACGAGCGCGACGAGCTGTACGCCAAGGTGGTGGCCGTCGCCCCGGGTTTCGGTGAGTACCAGGCCAAGACAACCCGCGTCATCCCGCTGTTCGAGCTCACCCGAGCGTGAGTTCGGCGCGCTCGTAACCGCTCAGCGGTTGTGAGCGCGCCGAAATCTCAGAGAGCTTCGATGATGGTGGCGTTGGCCATGCCGCCGCCTTCACACATGGTCTGCAGGCCGTAGCGGCCGCCGCGCTGGTGCAGGGCGTTGACCAGAGTGGTCATGATGCGGGCACCGCTGGCGCCCAGCGGGTGTCCGATCGCGATGGCACCGCCGTTGACGTTGGTCTTGGCCAGGTCAGCCCCGGTGTCCCGGGCCCAGCTGAGCACCACGGGCGCAAACGCCTCGTTCACCTCGAACAGATCGATGTCCTTGATGGTCAATCCGGCCCGGTGCAACACCTTCTCGGTGGCGGGGATGACGCCGGTCAGCATGTACAGCGGGTCGGAACCGACGACCGTGGTGGTGTGGATGCGGGCCAAGGGCTCGAGCCCGAGGCGTCGCGCCGTCGCACCGCTGGTGATCATCACCGCGGCGCTGCCGTCTGACAGGGGCGACGAGTTGCCCGGCGTGATCTCCCAGTTGATCTGCGGGAAGCGGGCGCTGTACGCCTCGTTGTAGAACGCCGGCTTGAGCCCGGCCAGCGTCTCGACAGTGGTGCCGGGCCGGATGATCTCGTCGGTGCTCAGACCGGCGATCGGCGCCAGCTCGTTGTCGAACAGCCCTTCCTTGGTGGCCCGGGCGGCCTTCTCGTGGCTGGCCGCGGAGAACTCGTCGAGCTCGAGGCGCGAGAGGCCCCACTTGGCGGCGATCAACTCGGCGCTGATGCCCTGCGGCACAAGACCTTCGGGATAGCGGGCGGCCATGTCGTTGCCGAACGGGTTGCTGCCGGGCAGGACCGAACTACCCATCGGCACCCGGCTCATGGACTCCACACCCGCGGCGATGACGATGTCGTAGGCGCCCGCGAGCACACCCTGGGCGGCGAAACTGATGGCCTGTTGGCTGCTGCCACACTGGCGGTCGACGGTGGTACCCGGAACGGATTCCGGGAAGCCCGCGCCCAACAGGGCGTTGCGGGCGATGTTGACGGCCTGATCGCCCACCTGGGTGACGGCTCCGGCGATGACGTCATCGACCTCCGCCGGGTTGATCCCGGTGCGGGCGACGAGTTCGCGCAGGCTGTGCGCCAGTAGGTCGGCGGGCAGCACGCCGTGCAAAGCGCCGTTGGCTTTGCCCTTGCCGATCGGTGTGCGCACCGCACCCACGATCACCGCATCCCGGTCTGAAAATCCGGTCATTTTTCCTCCTGACGCTCACCGCTGAGTATCGTTGTGTATATCCAGATATAGCACCTGGGTATAGTTAGAACAACTCAGATGATGAAAGGATTCCGATGCTGGTGCTGCAGGGTCCGCTGGTCGACCGCGATGCCTGGTCGGCGGTGGGCGAATGCCCGATCGAGAAGACGATGGCGGTCGTGGGGCAGAAGTCCGCGATGCTGATGATGCGCGAGGCGTACTACGGCACCACGCGGTTCGACGATTTCGCCAGGCGGGTCGGCATCACCAAAGCGGCGACGTCGGCGCGGCTGACCGAACTCGTCGAGGCGGGTCTGTTGACCAAACGGCCCTACCGTGAACCGGGTCAGCGGGCCCGCGAGGAGTACGTGCTCACCGAGGCCGGTGTCGACTTCATGCCGGTGGTGTGGGCCATGTTCCAGTGGGGCCGACAGCACCTGCCCCACCGTTCCCGAATCCAGCTGGTGCACAACGGTTGTGGAGCCGAGACCGCTGTGCAGATGCGTTGCGCCGACGGGCACGACGTCCCCGCCGACGAGCTGGGTGTGCAGTTGCTCAACCGGTGAAGCAGTAGGAGTCGCTGGACGCGTCACCGCCCTGCAGCCGGGTCTGATGCACCCGCAGACCGCGGAAGTCCTCGCCGTGCGGGAAGAAGCGCGGATCGGCTGTCAAGCCGCCGGAGGGGTCGGCATCGAGCTTTGCCATCCAGGCTCCCACCCCGTCCGGGTAGAAGACGTCGTCCCACGACGCGTACAGCGAGTTGGTGACATACACCCGTCGGCCGTCCCGGCTGATCTCCACCATCTGCGGCCCGCCGGCCAGGCGCAGGCCGGGCTCGGCCGGGTGCGGCTCCCGGCGTGCCACGCCGCCCAACCGCACCGAGGCCGTCTCCTTCGGGTGGAACGGGTCGCTGACATCGTATTGTTTGAGTTCTCCTGTGGCCCAACATGATACGTAGAGCCACTGATCATCGACGGACAGATCGATGTCGGAGACCAGAGGTGGTACCGCGCCGAAAGGTTGCAGGGCCGGGGGCAAATCGGCAGCGTCGGCCGGCTCGGCCGGAATGGTGATCACCTTGTCGACGGCCCAGGCGTCACCGTCGCGGTGCCACAACCAGATCGACGCCGACAGATCCTCGACGCTGATCACCACGCCGACGAACCCCCAGGACTTGGTCGGGTCGTGGGCGGGGCGCAGTTCGAGCACCATCTGGTGCTCGTCGCCGAGGTCGATGCGCTGGGTCAGCTTCCGCTCCGACATACTCCAGAAATTGATGTGGTGGCCGAACCGCCGGCCCAGCAGATCCTCCGGATTCAATCCGGGTTCGATCATGGAGGGCGTGGCCCACTCGGAGGTCACCACGGTGTCCTGCCGCAGGTGCCACCACACGTCGTAGGCGAAGTACTGCGCTCCGCGGTCCTGCTCCCACGGGCCGAGCACCTCGAAGGTGTCGTGGTCGATCAACGCCACGCCGCCGGGCCCGTCGTCGCCGTTGGCGCCACCCAGAGCGGACATGAAGATGGCACCGGGTCCGCAGTGCACGGTGTGTGGCCGCGAGTAGCCGGCCTTGGCCGACAGTTCGGCGGCATCGATGACGTGGCTGAGCTTCGGGTTCAGTGGGTCGGGTTTGGTGTCGAGGACATAGGTGTGCGACGACCGAAGACCCGGTACCAGCAGGAACCGCCGCTCGAGGTTGTGGTGGTCATGACCGTCATGGCAGAGCGCGCTCGAGCACGCGTTCCAGCCGAAGTGGTGCAGTTCGTTGCCGGCGCTCGGTAGTTCCGACCAGCCGACCACGCAACCGTAGCTGTCTGATCTGGGATTGCAGTCGAGCACTGCGAGGGCGTCGTTGATGCGGGCCGTCGGATCGTAGGCGGCGACATAGGCAAGCTGCTCGGGTGCCGCGGTGATGGCGGCGCCCGGGCTGCGGTAGAAGGTGGAATCGGTGGCAGCCATGTCGCTGATGATCCTCCGCAGCCACGCCGGTCAGGCGGAATCGTCCAGGAAATCCTTGACCAATTTCTTGGGGGCCTGTGCCAGCCAGGCGTCGGTGACCAACTCTCGCAGCGCCGGCACATCGATCCGGGCCAGCCGCACCAGTACCGCGGCGTAGCCGTCGAAATGCGGGGTGGTGAAGTACACGTCGGGTTCCTCGGCGATGAGGGCGAACTTGACGCCTTCGTCGGCAACACGAGCGCCGAGGATGTCGCCCGTCGGCGCGGAGTCGCCCAGTGCCGCCATATCGGCTTTGCGCAATGGTCGCTCCCACACGATCAGCTTCGTGCGCACCCGCCAGTTGCGCGGTGACGGCTCCGCGGTCTCGGGAAGCTCGCCGACCAGTCGCGCGACGTCCGCCCAGGTGGCCATGCTGGCACGGTACCGGCGGCCCTGCTCGAATGCGCCGCGACGTCGGTTTGGTCCCGAGAATGCCGTCACATTTCTCGAACTGAAGTCACACCGTGGGTGGTCGCCGAAATGCCCGTGGCCTTGTGGGCCTGTTGCATGACATCGGACTCCCATGGCATAATGCAAACGATTGCACATGAACAGCTGTCTGTTATAGGTTGTATCGCAACATGATTGGAGTGGGGAATGTCCCAGGATGATTTCGCGGCGCTTTTGGCGCGTGTGCAAAAGATCGAGGATCGCAACGCCATTCTCGACACCTTGACGCAGTACGGGCACGCAATCGATTACGGCGACTTCGACCGATTGGTGGACTGCTTCACCGACGACGCGGTGCGCGAGAACCGGCGCCCGGACGGGTCTGTGCACCGCTGGGAGGGCCGCGCCGGAACCATCGACTTCGCCACTCGCCACTCACACGCACCCGAGCAGTACCACAAGCACCTGGTGCTGAACAGTCGAATCGAAATCCACGGGGACACAGCTGATGTGGTGAGCTACATGTTCCGGTTCGATCCCCGTGAGGACGAACCGTCCTTCGTGTGGGGGATGGGCCGCTACCTTGACACCATGCGGCGCGACGCGGATGGGCGCTGGCGCATTGCGCGGCGCATCTCCGAGATCGAGGATCAGTGGCCGGGTCGCTTTGTCTTGACCGGCCTTCAGCAGCAGGGCTGAGTCGGCCCGCCACGACCCGCCATCAGGCGCTCGACCGGAGCTTCGAGTGCTTCTCGACGTGGAGGCCCGGGTGCGCCGGCTGGGCAACGGTTACGCTTTCGTCGAAGGCCCGGTGTGGCACCCCACCGAGCGCTATCTGTTGTTCTCGGACATTCCCGGCGACCCGCGACGGCGGTGGGACGCGTCCGGCGTGGTGGAGGTCGCACGGCCGACCCCACACGCCAACGGCATGACCTTCGACCGGAACCTGAATCTGGTGGTGTGTGAGCACAGCACGTCCTGCATCGCTCGGTTCGACCGGGCAGGATTGAGGTCCGTGCTGGCAACACATTTCGAGGGTCGCGAACTCAACAGCCCGAACGACGTGGTTGTCCGGGCGGACGGGTCGATCTACTTCACCGACCCGATGTACGGCCGGATGCCGGGATACGGATTGGAACGCCGGTCCGAATTGGGATTTCAAGGGGTCTATCGGCTACCGGTGGAGGGTGACCTCGAGCTGGTCGTCGAGCGTGAGATGTTCACACTGCCCAACGGCCTGTGTTTCTCCCCGGATGAGACGCTGCTGTACATCAACGACACCGATCAGGCGAACATCCGGGTTTTCGACGTCCGCACCGATGGACGGCTCGAAAACCCACGCGAATTCGCGTCAGGTCTGTGGAAGGCTGACACCTCCGGCACGCGCAATGACGACATCGGGGTACCGGAGGGCATGAAATGCGATGCCGCGGGCAATGTCTGGGTCACCGCCCCGGCGGCCTGTGGGTATTCGCACCGAACGGGCAGCACATCGGCACAATAGGCGGCCCCGGCTGGAGCACCTTGTTCCTCACGGCCAGCACTTCGCTCTACTCGATCGAGACATGGACCAGTGCCCGACTTGAGCCCTTCATGCAGCCGGGCGGCTGACCCGCATCAGCTGAGGGCACGCAGATAGACCGCCACCGCGGCCATGTCCTGGTCGCCCAGACCGTGGTCGATTGCCCGGAGTGTGGTGTCGCGGTTGACCAAAGCCTGTGGCATCAGCGCGCCGAGCTCTGCGGCCAACGTCGTGATCAGCCCGAGGTCTTTGGCCGCAAGCGTCAGCGCGAACTGAGTGGCCGCGCTATCTGGACGGACGTAGTTGTCGCGACGGTAGTTCACCATAGGGGCGGCCACGGCGCTGTTGCAGAACACATCGTAGGCCTGCTCGCGGTCGATACCGGCGCGCTCGGTCAGCACCAGTGATTCGGATACCGCCTGACCGAGCCCGTAGATCACGTTGTTGACGGCGAGTTTCATCACCGCACCGGATCCAGAGTCGCCGAGGTGATAGATCACCGCACCCATCGACTGCAGCAGTGGCCGTAGACGCGTCACGACGGTGGTCGGACCTCCGACCATGATGGTAAGAGCAGCGGCCTCCGCCGCTCTCACGGCACCGGATACCGGCGCATCGACCGCCGTTCCGCCGGCGGCGTCGATCTCCCGGGCCAGCCAGGCTGTCCCTGCCGGGCCGGTGGTGCCCATGTCCAGTGCGACCTTGCCGGGCGACCACCCGGCGAGCAGGCCTCGAGGCCCTTGGTAGACGGCACGGAGGGCATGCTCATCGGCGAGCATGGTCACCACGACGTCCGCGTTCTCGGCTGCTTCCCGCGGGTCGTCGGCCACAGTGATTCCGGGCCGTGTGCGCGCGAAGTCCTCGGCGAGACGGCGGGTGCGGTTGCACACGACCACCGAAAAGCCGGCGCCGGCGATATTGGCGGCCATCGGGCGACCCATTCGGCCCAGGCCGAGGAATGCAACTGTCAACGTGCTCATGAGAACCGCGTCTCGCGGGTGTCGGGCGCCCACGGATCGATCAACGTTTTGATTCGTGTACTGCGCCGTTCCGCCAGCGGACGAAGGCCCTTCTCGACCAGGTCGTCGAGTGAGAGCGCCACCGGCGCGACGTCGCTCCACCCACCGCGACGTGACGCCAGCAAGCGCAGCGCCTCAGGCAGATCCAAAGCGCAGACGTGGGCGTTGGTACCGATCAACTCGACTTCGCGTAGTGAGATCTCGCGTGCATCGATCTCCACCGGATTGTGCTGGAGGCCCACCATGACCACTCTCGCGCCGCGTGGCGCAAGATCAATGGCCTGTTTGAAACCACTTGTGCTGCCGGAAACTTCGTAGATGACCGAGGCGATGATGCCGTGTTCGGACAGCACCTCCACGACATCGTGCTCGCCTCCGATACGTACGGTGTGGGTGGCTCCGAGAGCATCGGCCACTCGGAGTCGGCCGGCGTCCAGGTCGCAGACGACGACACTATGGCACCGGTCGACGGCCGCGTAAGTCAGGAATGCGCCGATACCGCCGGCTCCTAGAATGACCGCCGATTCGTCGGGTGCAAGTCGTCCCCGCCGCATGGCGTGCACCGCAATCGACATCGGCTGAGCCAGCGCGGCAGTGTCACCGGTGATGTCTAGACCCGACGCATCAACGCAGATGGAGGCAGGTACCGCAACATATTCCGCCAGCGCCCCATTCTGGTTCAACCCCAGGGTCGAATATCTCTGGCACAGGTTGGTCATGTTGCGTAAGCACCAGAAGCACTCGCCGCAGGAGATGCCCGCACCCGACACGGCCAGCGACCCGATATCAAAACCTGCGACGTCCGCCCCCTTGCTGATCACGATGCCCGCCAACTCGTGCCCCGGGATCATCGGTCCTACGTGGCCGGAGACCGGATGTGCATGCTCGATGGGGAACATGTCGGGACCGGTGTCGAACTCATGGGCGTCGGTTCCGCAGATACCGACCGCGCACACTTTCAGCAACAGTTCGCCAGGCGCGGCCGATACGTCGGGTACCTGCTCGATGCGGACGTCGCCTCGACCATGAAAAACAGCTGCTCGCATGGCGTTTCACCTGCTCCGTTCGGGTGTCGTGATTGCGGGGATTGTCGATCATGTTTGCGTCTGCTCTTCCGCGGTCCAGGTGAGACCGGGTGCCGCTGCAGCTGCAACGGGTGTGTTGCGACGCACTGATGCAAACGATTGCTCACAGCTTAGGACGACCGTCGCGGCCCTGTCAAAGTGTGAGGGTTGACACGTTGGCTCTCCTGCGGGAAGCTGAGTCTCAGTAATGCAAAGGTTTGCACAGAACGGCCAGCGCGGCAGCGGAAACGGCCGGCGAAGTGCAATCAGTCTTTCGAGTGAGGATCACCTGATGACACCAATACCCGACCACCGTGGCACCGGCGCCGGGACGGTCGCCCGACCATCAGGGCCGAAACCGATGCGAGCCGCAGTCGCCGGTGGCCTGGGGTCGCTGGTCGAGTACTTCGATTTCGCAATCTACGGCTTTGTCGCCGTCTACATCGCGGGCCATTTCTTCCCCAGCGACGAGCCGGCGATCGGCGTCTTGGCCACCATGGGCGCCTTCACCGTCGGCTACATCGTGCGCCCGCTTGGCGGCTGGTATTTCGGGCGGATGGGCGACAGGCACGGACGCAGCAAGGCGCTCGTGGTCACTGTTCTGTCCATGGGGGTGTGCACGACCGCTATCGGACTGCTGCCGGGTTACAGCACGATCGGGATCGTGGCACCCGTCGGGCTCCTGGTGTTGCGTGCTCTTCAAGGATTCTGCGCCGGCGGTGAAGTTGCCGGAGCGGCGTCCTACACGGCGGAATCCGCGCCGGCGCAACGCCGTGGCTTCTTCACGTCGTTCACCCCGATGGGGACAACGGGAGGCTATGCCGCCGCCGCGATCGTCGTCGGGCTGACAACCATCGCCACCACGCCCGAGCAGATGCAGTCCTGGGGATGGCGGATTCCGTTCCTGGTGGTGGCGCCAATCACGTTGATCTGCACCTTCTTCCGGCTCAAGCTCGAGGACTCCCCGGAGTTCCTGGAGATGTCCGGCAAGCAGGTCGCCAAGAGCCCGCTGCGGCAGGTTCTGTCCCAGAATCCTTGGCAGGTGCTCCAGGCCGCCCTGCTGACGTTTGCGACGTTCGGAACCTCCACACTGGTACTCGCTTATTTCCCCACGTTCTTCATCAAGATTCGCGGCTTCGATGCACAGCCGTACTACTGGATGATGGCGGTTGTTATCTCGTTGGCACTGTTGACTTTCCCGGTCATCGGCTCTCTGTCGGACCGATTCGGACGCCGGGGCGTGATGCTGGCCGGCTATGGCACACTTGCGGTGCTGGCGTATCCCTTGTTCTGGTCGCTGGAGAACTCGCAGAGCCTCGTCGTTCTCGGCATCGTGCTGCTCGTGTACTACGTCATCAACGGCGTCACCATCGCAACCACATACCTGGTGACGGTTGAAGTGATGCCGCGAGCAGTCCGTTACACCGGTTCGGCTCTGGGCATCAATCTCGGCCTGATCGTCATCAGCTTCGGGCCTACCCTGGCCGCCGAGGTGGTGAATGTGTCCGGCAGCCTCGTGCCTGTCGCCGCGTGGGCTGCGGCGTGCGGGGGGATCGGAGCCGTGACGCTGATCTTCGGTGTCCGGGAAACCGCACGCGCTGAACTCGCGAAGTAGCCGACTGCGAATCACGGGCGAAACACTGTGCAAACTTTTGCACCGGGGTTAGGATGACCTCGTCCGTGGTCCGCCCAGGTGTGCTGAAGGCAGAGGAGTGCAATGCCTGACGTGACGTTGAAGGACGTTGCCGATCGGGCCGGCGTTCATTTCGGAACCGTGTCGCGGGCACTGGATCCGAAACGCGCGCACAAGGTCAGCCCTGAAACGCGGGAGAGGGTCGAGGCGGCCGCACGCGAACTGGGCTATCAGGCCAACGTGATGGCGCGTGGTCTACGCAAAGGCAGCACCGGGGTGATCGGGGCCGTGGTGGCCGATCTGGGTAACCCTTTCCTCCCACCTATTCTTCGAGGACTGGAAGACGTCCTCGGTCCGCGCGGATTCATGACCGCGGTATCGGAGACGCGGGAGGATCCGGCTGCCCTGCGCCGCATCTGCGAGCACCTGCTCTCACGGCGGGTCGACGGAATCGTCATCAGCGCAGCGCATATCGATGACGGCTCGTTCATCAGCGCGCTGGAGCAATCGGTTCCGGTGGTTCTTGTGGTGCGCCGCGTCAGCGGAGGCGGTCACCACACGGTCGCCCATGACGACGTCCTGGGGGCCCGTATGGTGACCGAACACCTGATCGCTTCTGGTCATCGGCGGATCGCCCAACTGCAGGGGCCGCCCGATGTGTCGTCATTCGCGGGGCGCGCACGGGGCTTCAGCGAGGTAATGGTCGAGCACAATTACTCAGAGTTGGCCGTCGGCGAGCAGGCCGTCGAACCCACCACAGCCGAGGGCAGGCGACTCGCGTCCGCTCTGCTCCGATCAGACCAAGGGCGACCGACTGCCATCTTCGCCCACAACGACCTGATGGCCGTCGGCGTGCTCGAGGCGATGGACGAGGCAGGTTTGCGTTGTCCGCAGGATATCTCGCTGATCGGTTACAACGACGCGCCGCTGACGGCGCACCTGACTCCTCGGCTCACCACGGTCAGGCTCCCCAGCCACGACCTCGGCCGACGGGCAGGCGCCATGCTCCTGAACCAGGTCGACGGTCAACACGAACCGCCCGGGACCATTCAGCTGGAGCCGCAGTTGGTCATTCGTGAGTCGGTGAGCGCGCCGGCTCAGCCGGACCGTCGTTTGAGCGCGTGAGCTCGCGCGCTTCGGCAGACGCGGCCTGCAGTGCCGCCGCTGCTTCCTGAAAGGCATTGGCTGCCAATCACTGTCTGTTCTTGACAGTCAGACGGCAATGGGTAACACTGGCCGGTGTACGTCATGCAAAGGTTTGCATTACTACCCGGCAATGCCCCGCGTGGCCGGCGACTCACTTCGTTCCCGACGGCGCCTTGGCGGACAACTGCGCCGGGCGACATCGCGCTACTCATCAAAGACGGGCGACATGATCATTCCGACAACGGATGGAGCGAATCTCCAGACGAGCATCACGCCTCCGATCGGTTCGCCGGGCCACATGGGCGTGGACTACGAGGAGCGGGTGGATTTCGCCCGGTTGCGGGACTACCGCATCGGGCGGGCCAAGGCGGCGTTGGAAGCCAGCGGTTGTGGGGCGTTCCTGCTGTTCGATTTCTACAACATCCGCTACACCACCCAGACGTGGATCGGTGGGGCACTGGGCGACAAGATGATTCGCTACTGCCTGCTGACCCGCGACCGGGACCCGATCCTGTGGGATTTCGGCTCGGCGGTGCGGCATCACAAGCTGTACTCGCCGTGGTTGCCGCAGGAGAACTG